>CBFGPV010000036.1:0-30741 GCA_965650765.1 uncultured Burkholderiales bacterium | reverse complement strand
GAGCGCCTCCTAAGCGCTAGATGTGGGTTCGATTCCCGCCGGGGGGGCCACCCGCTCAGGCAGTGCGCCAGCCCGATGCCGGCCGATCAGCAGTTCGAAGGCGTCCGCGTCCATCGGTCGGCCCAGGTAGTAGCCCTGGGCCTCGTGGCAGTCGTGCTGCCGCAGGAACTCCAGCTGTTCCGGTGTTTCCACCCCTTCCGCCACCAGCGCCACCTGCAGCGTATGCCCCATCGCGATCAGCGCTGCCGCGAGCCGCGTGTCCGCCACCGAGCCGGGCACGGCGCTCAGGAAGGAGCGGTCGATCTTGAACTTGTCGACCGGCAGTTCGCGCAAGTAGGCCAGGCTGGAGTAGCCGATGCCGAAGTCGTCGATCGCGATGCAGATGCCGAGCGCGCGCAGGCGGGCCAGCACGGTGGCCGTCGACAGGGTGTCACGCACGATGGCGCTTTCGGTGATCTCCAGCTCCAGGCGCTGTGGCGCCAGACCGGTCTCGCGCAGCGTGGCCACCACGGTATCGGCCAGATCGGCCGATTCGATCTGGCGCGGCGAGAGGTTCACCGCCACGCGCAGGGCAACACCCGTGCGGTCTTCCCAGCGTCGCAACTGGTTGCAGGCTTCGCGCAGCACCCAGGCGCCGATCGGCACGATCAGGCCGTTGTCCTCGGCCACCGGGATGAACTCGGCCGGCGACACCATGCCCTGGCCCGCGCGGTTCCAGCGCACCAGGGCTTCGGCTCCCACCAGGCGTCCGCTGCTGCATTCGAACTGAGGCTGGTAGACCACCCGCATCTCGTTGCGCGCCAGCGCTTCGTGAAGGTCGTTCTCGAGCGCAAGGCGCTGCGCCGCGTGGCGCGTCATGCTCTCGTTGAACATGCAGTAGGCATTGCGGCCCTGCGCCTTGGCGTGATACATCGCAGCGTCGGCCGCCCGCATCAGCGTGGCCGGGTCGGCGCCACCATCCGGGTAGGTGGCCACGCCGATGCTGGGAGTCACGCGCAGCAGGTGCGGACCGACCTGCATGGGTTCGCCGAGCACGGCGATCATCTTCTGGGCCACGACCTCGCAGTCGTTCAGGTGGGCCACCTTGGGCAGCAGCACCACGAACTCGTCGCCACCCATGCGCGCCACGGTGTCGGACGCCCGCACCGCCGTGTGCAGCCGCTCGGCGACGATCTTCAGGATGGCGTCGCCGACGTGATGGCCGAGCGAATCATTGATGTTCTTGAACCGGTCGAGGTCGATGAACATCAGCGCCAGCGTGTCGGACTCGCGCCGCGCGCGCACCAGTGCGGCACCGAGACGCTCCTGCAGCAGCACCCGGTTGGGCAGATTGGTGAGCGCGTCATGGTGCGCCATGTGGCGGATGTGCTCTTCGGCGCGCTTGCGTTCGGTGACGTCATACGAGATGCCCATGAAACCGACCGGCTCGCCGGTGTCGCTGACCATCGACGTGCTCACCAGGATCACCGGCACGCGCCGGCCATCCTTGCGCACCAGGGTCCACTCGCGCTCGTCGGGGCGACCCCGGCGCGCACGCGCCAGGAAGACCTCGGCCCCTGGCTCCACCGGCGTGCCCAGCTCGGCGGTGAGCTGGCTGGCGCGCAGTGCCACCTCCTGGCGGTCGTGATAGAGCACCGGGGTGGCCCTGCCGATGAGTTCGTCGGCGCTGTAGCCCAGCAGGATCTCAGCGGCCGGGTTGATCGCCTGGATCACGCCGCGCAGGTCGGTGGCCACGATCGCAAACGGGGCGCTGTCGTAGATGGTGCGCCGCAGGGCATCCGCGCGGCGCAACTGGCGCTGCGATTCCTCGATGGCAAGTTCAGCGGCTCGCCGCTCGCTGATGTCGCGCAGCAGGCCCACGAAGTGCCGTTCACCGTCGAGGTCCACCGCGCTGACGCTGAGTTCGAGCGGAAACAGCCGGCCGTCAGGATGCAGGCCGGTGACCTCGTGCCCGCCGCCTGGCGCAAAAAGCACCGCAGCGGCATCCGGCCCGTCTTCCAGCGGCATCAGCGACGCCATCGCCACACCGGTCAGGCCGTCTTCGGTGCGGCCGAACATGCGCAGCGCCGCCGCGTTCGCGTTCACGATGGTGCCGCGGCTGTCGTAGGTGACGATGCCGTCGGCCGTGCCGTCGATCACGTTGCGCAGGCGCGTCTCGCTCTCGCGGGCTTGGCGGCTCATGCGCTCGGCCAGCTCCGAGGCGCGCGTGTAGCGGTCGGCAAACACACGCAACGCCAGCCACAGCGCCACCGACCCCAGCACGCCCCCCAGCAGCACCAGCAGCGGATACGGCTGTCGGGTGGCGTCGAAGGGCCGGCGCGTCACCGCGATCTCCCACATGCGCCCGCCCACGGCCTTGACGGTCAGCCGCTGGTCATCCGGATCGACCTGCTGCGGTGCGGTGTAGGGGTGCGTCCAGACATCCGTGCCCTCGAACACCAGCAACTCGGGCTCGTGCTGCTCGCCGGACCGGTAGGCCTCGTCGCCGATGTCTCGGATGCGCACGCCGTACCGGCTGGCATCGTGGTCGGCCAGTGCATAGCGAAGCAGGTCGGCCGCGCGCACGACCACACTGACGTGGCCGATGTAGGCCTGGCGGCGCTGTTCGACGGTTTCATACGGCAGCCCATGGGCATACACCGGCGAGCGGATCACCAGGCCCTTGACCGGCGGCGTGCCCTGCACGAGTTGCAGCGGGGGCGACAAGGCCGGGCGTGCCAGGTCGCGCGCCCGCTCCAGCACCCTGCGACGCGCGGGCTCGTGCGCGTGGTCGTGACCGAAGGCGCTTTCGTTGCCTTCCATCGGTTCGTTGAAGATCACGGGCGCGTATTCGTCGCGCTCGCCGGGCGGGTGGATTCGGAACTCGGGGTAACCCTCGGCACGCAGGCTGCGGTCATTGCGCACCGCCGCCTCGAAGGCGTCCCGTTGTGCGCCGGGCACCCGTTGCGAGAACTGCAATGCCTGCAGTGCGGGGTAACGATCAGGAATGTGCAGCGAGCGGAAGTGCTGGTTGAACTCGACCCGGTCGACGTCGTTGCTGGAATGGAACAGCGCCGACAGGCTGGCGCTCAGGTCGATGTAGCGCTCGAGGTAGTCGGTGATGCGCTGCACACGCGAGACGGTCAGCGCATCGAAGGCGTCATCTTCGGCATCGGTGAGCCCCTGCGCACTGGACTGCCAGCCGTAGACGCTGAGCACGAGCCCCGCCACGAGCACTGCATCCGCCAGCCGACGGTAGAGCGCGCGGCGGCTCGACAGGCCGGGCAGGGTGAACTTCATGGGCACGTGCAACTGGGCGCAACTTGACGCAACGAGACAAACCGCAAGCGCGGGGGACTACTGCGCGATGCTAACTGCTGGCAGGCTGCCGCGCCCGCCTGCCGGCTCCCCCTATTCGGGTGAAAGGCAGGCGCTTTCAGCGTTCCGCAAGCTGGCGATCAACGCGCACCCAGCGGCGCAAAGCCCGAATCCACCGGCCGCTGTCGCTGGGCCTGCACCAGTTCGGCGAACCGCTCGGCAGGCATCGGCCGGCCCAGCAGGTAGCCCTGGGCGATGTCGCAACCGCAGGCACGCAGGAAGTCGAGCTGGTAGGTGGTCTCGACACCTTCGGCCACCGTGGCGACCTTCAGGCTCTGGGCCATGGCAATCAGCGCGCGCACGAGGCGGCCGTCGCTGTGGGCGTCCTGCAGTCTTGCAATGAAGGCGCGATCGATCTTGAGCTTGTCGACCGGCAGCTCCTGCAGGTAGGCCAGGCTCGAGTAACCGATGCCGAAATCGTCGATCGCCACCTGCACGCCCAGCGAGCGCAACCGCTGCAGCACCCGGGTGGCCTGCTGAGTGTCGCGCACGACGGCGCTTTCGGTGATTTCCAGTTCGAGCAGGGCGTCCGGCAGGCCGCTGGCCGACAGGGCCTGCGCCACCTGCTCGACCACGTCGCCCGCCTCCAGTTGGCGCGGCGACAGGTTGACCGCCACATGCAGCGGCCGCTCGCGAGGCTGCTGCCAGCTGCGGGCAACACGGCAGGCTTCGGCAAGCACCCAGTTGCCGATCGGCACGATCAAGCCGGTTTCCTCTGCCAGGGGAATGAACTCGGCCGGCGAAACCAGCCCCTGCCCGCCCCGGTTCCAGCGCACCAGGGCTTCGGCACCGACCAGTCGGCCGGAACTGCAGTCGAACTGGGGCTGGAAATGCACGGCCAGCTCCTGGCGCTCGAGGGCACGGTGCAGGTCCGCCTCGAGGCGCAGGTGTTCAGGCGAGGCCGAGCGCTGGCCGGGGGCATAGCGCCGGAACGTGTTTCGCCCGGCATCCTTGGCCTGGTACATCGCGCTGTCGGCATGGCGCATCAGCCCCGCGGAGTCGGCGCCGCTGTCGGGGTAGGTGCTCACACCGATGCTGGCCGTCACCCGCAGTTCGTGCGGGCCGATCAGGACCGGCGGCGTCATGATCTGCAGGATCTTGCGCGCCACCGGCTCGCAGTCGGCCGGCGAGCTGATGCGGGTGAGCAGCACGACAAACTCGTCACCGCCCATGCGGGCCACCGTGTCGGTGGCCCGGACCGCCTGCCGCAGCCGGCGCGCCACTTCGCACAGCACCTGGTCGCCCACATGGTGGCCGAGCGAGTCGTTGATGTTCTTGAAACGGTCGAGGTCGATGAACAGCAGTGCCAGCGGGACATCGTCGCGCCGGGCGCGCTCCAGCGCAGCGGCCAGCCGTTCTTCAAGCAGCACGCGGTTGGGCAGGCCGGTGAGCGCGTCATGGTGCGCCATGTGGCGGATGTGCTCCTCGATGCGCCGGCGTTCGCTGATGTCGCGCAGGATGCCGACGAACTGGCGCTCGCCGTCCAGCCACATCTCGCTGAAGGCGACGTCGATCGGAAAGCCGATGCCATGCCGGCGCCCTGTGGTCTCGCGCGGAGCCGCCGCCTGCGGCTCGGCCCGCTCGCCCGCGGCCCGGTCGTTCGGCGCAAGCGACTGCAGCGCCGCCTCGGCGCCGTCGATGAACTCGCCGACCGGCCGCCCGATGAAGTTGTCGGCTGGCAGATCGAACATCCGCAGCGCAGCCGCGTTGGCCGTCTGGATGCGGCCGGCATCGTCGATGGTGACGATGCCGTCCACCGTGCTGTCGATCACCGAGCGCAACCGGTATGCGTACTCGCGCGCTTCGCGCCCCAGGCGCCGCGCGATCTGGATGGCGCGGTGATAGCGCCCCGCAAAGCTGTACAGCGCCGCGAAACTTGCCAGCGTGGCGATCAGCCCGCCGACAAGCACCGACATCGGATAGCGCTGGGCATGGAAGTCCACCGGATCGCGCGCCACCTGGACCGTCCACAGGCGCCCGGCCAGGGCCAGTGCATGCTCGCGCAGATCATCGTTGGCGTAGGCAAACGCTTCGCTGCCCGAGCGGCTGTCGTAGAGCACCCGTGTGGCCGCGGCAGCTTCGCCGGGCAGGTACTCGCTGGGCCCGATGTCCTGGATGCGCACACGGTAGCCGCTCAGGTCGGCCGGCAGCACCTCCTGCATGACCTGGACGGCCCGGAAGACCCCCGAGACCTGGCCCACATGCGCCTGGCGGCGCTGCTCGACATTGGTCAACGTGGCGCCCGTGCGATAGACCGGCAGCCGCACGACCACCCCGGTGGCCCCCTGCAGCAGCTGCACCGGTGGCGACGAGATCGGCAGCCCGGCGTCACGTGAGCGCTCGACAGCGCCCAGGTGGTCAAGCATCGTCAGCGTGTCCAGCCCCATCGCCACTTCATTGCCGGCCAGCGGTTCGCAGTAGCTGACGGCCATGTAGGTGGGGCGGCGGCCAGGGGGATGGATCTGGAAGTCGGGGTACCCCGCATCGCGCAGGCTGCGATCGCCCCGGACCTCGGCCTCGAAGGCATCGCGCTGGCCATCGGGCAGCAGCACCGAATACTGCACGCTGAGGACACCGACGTAGCGCGCATGCACACGCATGGCGGCGAAATGATCATGGAACTCCCGGCGGGTGACGGACTCCCGGCGGTGGAACAGGCTCTGGAAGCTGGTGAGCAGGTCGATGTAGCGGCCGAAGCGCTCGTCGACCAGCACCGCCGTGCGCACTCCCAGCTCGTCGAGCCGCGCATCGGAGTCTTCCCTCAGCTGCTCGGCCGCCTGGTGCCAGGCCCACAGCGACAGCAGCACGCCCGCCAGCAACACCAGCCAGGCCAGGGCCTGGTAGATGTTCCTCCTGCGAGGCAGATGTTCGGCAGTCGCTTGCATGCAGTCCTTCCAGTGGCGCACCATGGCACGCCAGCGCCCGCCCGGGCGCTTCTTCGTTATCGGACGACACGCGCAGAAGTTGAGCGCGGGCGGTTCAGCGCCGCCGCACCGCCCGCGACAGCATCACCACCGGCACCAGGCCGACCAGCACGATGGCCAGCGACGGCAGCGCCGCCTCGCCCAGGCGCTCGTCCTTGGCCAGCTGGTAGGCCACGACCGCCAGCGTGTCGCTGTTGAACGGGCGCAGCACGTAGGTGGCCGGCAGCTCCTTCATCACGTCGACGAACACCAGCAGGGCCGACGCCAGCACCGAGTTGCGCAGCAGCGGCAGGTGGACCTGCGCCAGCAGCCGCTGGCGCGAGCTGCCGAGCATGCGGGCCGACTCGTCCAGCGACCCCGGAATGCGCGCATAGCCGGCCTCGACCGACTGCAGCGCCACCGAGGAAAACCGCACCAGGTAGGCATACAGCAGGCCGAACAGCGTGCCGGTCACCAGGGCCGTGGCCTGGGACTGGGGCCAGGTGGCCTGGATCCATCCGGCCGGCAGCAGGATGCCCACGGCGATCACCGCCCCCGGCACGGCGTAGCCGAGCGACACCACCCGGGCCGCGAACTTCAGGCCCGGGCGAGGCTTGAGCCGCAGCGCAAAGGCCAGCACCAGGGCCACAGCCGCGGCCAGCAGCGCGGCCAGGCCGGCCAGCTTGAAGCTTGTCCAGCTCCACTGGCCGAACCGCGCCCAGGGAATGCCGAGTTCGGCATGGCGGGCCTCGACCCACAGCAGGTGCAGCAGCACGGCCACCGGCAACACGAACCCCAGCAGCACCGGCACGCCACAGACCAGCCAGGCCCAGACCACCCGCCGGCCCCGCAGTTCGATCGGGCGCGCCTCGGCACTGGCCGAGTGGCCGGAGCGCGCGCTGGCAAAACGCATGCGGTGCTGGGCCCGTCGCTCCACCCACAGCAGCCCCGCCACGACCAGCAGCAGCAGCGTGGCCAGCTGAGCGGCGGCCACCCGGTCGTCCATCGACAGCCAGGCCTTGTAGATGCCGGTGGTGAAGGTGTTGAGGCCGAAATACGAACCCACGCCGTAGTCGGCCAGGGTTTCCATCAGCGCCAGCGCCACCCCCGCGGCCAGCGCCGGCCGCGCCAGCGGCAGCGCCACGGTGCGCACCCGCCGTCCCAGCCCGGCCCCGAGCAGCCGGGCGGCCTCCATCAGCTGCACGCCCCGCTCGCCCAGCGCGGTACGGGTCAGCAGGTACACATACGGGTACAGGCAGAAAATGAACATCAGCACCGCGCCCCACAGGCTGCGCACATCGGGGATGACGGCGCCCTGCGCACCGGTCAGGGCACGCCACGTGCTCTGGAACGCCCCGCTGAACTGCAGGAAATCGGTGTAGGCGTAGGCCATCACGTAGGCCGGCATCGCCAGGGGCAGCAGCAGCGCCCACTCGAACATGCGCCGCCCGGGAAAGTCGAACAGCGTGACGGCCGCCGCCGTGCCGCCACCGACCACCGTGACGCCCACGGCCACGAGCGCCGACAGCAGCAGCGAGCTGCCAGCGTAGCCGGGCAGCACGGTGTCCCATTGATGGGCCAGCACGTCCAGGCTGCCGGCATCGAGCGTGGCCCAGGAACCGAGCACCCCCAGCACCGGCAGGGCGAGCAACAGGGTCAGCAAGGTGAGCAGGCGCATGAACGGCAGGCCGGGGCAGACGGATCCAGTCGCGTGCAGCAACCGGCCGCCCACGCCGCTGTCAGGTGACAAGTGACAAGTGACAGGGCCTGACGCCGGTCAAGACTGAATGCGAAACGCAATCATTTGTTCTCTTGACCGATATCATAGGGCTTTGCCCGAACTCCACGCTGAGCCAGCTCAAATACCGGCTTGGCCGACCGCTCTGCCGACCCGCCATGTTCCTGACGATCGATCACGCCACCATCCGCTACCCCGGCGCCCGCTCACCCGAGCCCGCCGTCGATGCGGTGACGCTGGCACTCGGTCAGGGTCAGATCGGTGCGCTGATCGGCCCGTCGGGCTGCGGCAAGACCTCGATCCTGCGGGCCATTGCGGGGCTGGAGCGCCTGGCGGGCGGGCGCATCGCGATCCGCGGCGAAGCGCTCAGCAGCGCCCTGCCCGGCAGCACGGTGCACCTGCTGCCGGAGCGCCGGCAGATCGGCATGGTCTTCCAGGACTACGCACTGTTTCCGCACCTGAGCGTGGGCGCCAACGTGGCCTTCGGCATCCAGCACCTGCCGCGGGCCGAGCGCGCCCGGCGGGTGGCCGACATGCTGGAGCTGGTGGGCCTGGGGCCGGTGGCCGAGCAGTTCCCGCACCAGCTCTCCGGCGGCCAGCAGCAACGTATCGCACTGGCCCGGGCCCTGGCCCCACAGCCGCGGCTGCTGCTGCTGGACGAACCCTTCTCGAACCTGGACGTCGATCTGCGTGAACGCCTGGCCCAGGAGGTGCGCACCATCCTGAAGCAGGCCTCGACCACCGCCTTGCTGGTCACGCACGACCAGATGGAGGCCTTTGCCGTGGCCGACCTCATCGGCGTGATGAACCGTGGCGCGCTCGAGCAGTGGGACGACGCCTACCATCTGTACCACCGCCCCGCGACGCGGTTCGTGGCCGACTTCATCGGTCACGGCGTGTTCACGCCGGCCTGCATCGTCGACACCGCCGGCACGCCGGTGGTGCGCACGCCGCTGGGCGACCTGATCGACGTCGAGGAATGCCCACTGCCCGGCGCCTACCCGGACGGCCTGTGCGACGTCCTGCTGCGGGCGGACGACATCATCCACGATGACAACAGCCCGGTGAAGGCTCGCATCGAGCGCAAGGCTTTCCGGGGTTCCGAGTTCCTGTACACCCTGCGGCTGGCCAGTGGCGAGCAGGTGCTGGCCCATGTGCCGTCGCACCATGACCATGCGGTGGGCGACTGGATCGGGATCCGCCCTGAAGTCGACCACGTCGTGACATTTCCACGCGAAGCCGCCTGAAACGGCCGTTTGGGGCAAGAACTGGGTGCAACTTTCGGGGCAATTGCCGACTCGAAGCCGATGTCGCAGGCCTATACTGAGGCCCATTCCAGATAGTTGCGGTGTTCCGCCGGAAAGGATAGTGCGCGCCATGGGTGCCAAATTGAAAGTTGCTGGCTGGATCACGCTCGGAGCGGTCGCGGGCGCCCTGACCACCATGCAATTGCAGGCGACCGCCCGCAACAACCTGTCTCCGCTGCCACTGGAAGAACTCCAGCAGCTGGCGCAGGTGTTCGGCATGGTGAAGTCCGACTACGTCGAGCCGGTCGACGAGAAGAAGCTGATCACCGACGCCATCGGCGGCATGGTGGCCGGCCTCGACCCGCATTCGCAATACTTCGACCGCAAGACCTTCAAGGAATTCCGCGAGGGCACGACCGGGCGCTTTGTCGGGGTCGGCATCGAGATCGGCATGGAAGACGGCTTGGTCAAGGTAGTCTCGCCGATCGAAGGTTCTCCGGCCTTCCGCGCCGGGCTCAAGAGCGGTGACCTCATCACCCGCATCGACGACACCGCCGTGAAGGGGCTGACGATCGATCAGGCCGTCAAGCGCATGCGCGGCGAGCCCAACACCAAGGTGCTGCTGACGATCTTCCGCAAGAGCGAAAGCCGCACCTTCCCGGTGTCGATCACGCGCGAGGAAATCCGCGTCCAGAGCGTGCGCTCCAAGATCGTCGAGCCCGGCTATGCCTGGCTGCGCGTGAGCCAGTTCCAGGACCGCACCATCGAGGACTTCGCCCGCAAGCTCGAAGAACTCTACAAGCAGGACCCGAACCTCAAGGGCATCGTGCTCGACCTGCGCAATGACCCGGGCGGCCTGCTCGAGGGCGCCGTGGCCGTGTCGGCGGCGTTCCTGCCCAAGGGCGCCATCGTCGTCACGACCAACGGCCAGATCGCCGAGTCCAAGGCCACCTTCCGGGCCGCGCCCGAAGACTACGTGCGCCGCGGTGGCGGCGACCCGCTGCGGCGGCTGCCCGAGGCCGTGAAGAACGTGCCGCTGGTGGTGCTGGTCAACGAGGGTTCGGCGTCAGCCAGCGAAATCGTGGCCGGCGCGCTGCAGGACCACAAGCGCGCGATCATCATGGGCTCGCAGACCTTCGGCAAGGGTTCGGTGCAGACCGTGCGTCAGCTCACTGCTGACACGGCGCTCAAGCTGACGACCGCACGGTATTTCACCCCGGCAGGTCGTTCGATCCAGGCCAAGGGCATCGTGCCCGACGTGATGATCGACGAAACCGCCGAAGGCAACCTCTACAGTGCCCTGCGCACCCGCGAGGCCGACCTGGAAAAGCACCTGCAGAGCGGCCAGGGCAAGGAAGACAAAGACCCCGCCCGTGACAAGGCACGCGACGAAGCCATCAAGCGTCTCGAAGAAGAGGCGGCCAAGCAGGCCAAGGCTCCGCCCAAGCCCCTGCCTGAGTTCGGCAGCACCGAGGACTTCCAGCTTCAGCAGGCGCTGAACCGCCTGAAGGGCAAGCCGGTGCTCGTCTCGAAGACCCTCACCGAGCGCAAGCCCGACGAGGCCAAGAGCAACTGACGCAGCTGTCAGCCTGCGCCAGGCGGGCCGCCAGCGGCCCGGTACGCCCCCTCACAGGCCCGCCTCCCGGTGGGCCTGGTCGTTTTTGCGCAGCAGACCGCACGCCAAGGCGGGCAAGACCTTCAGTGGGGAATCGGGCTATCCTGCGCCCATGAACGACGACCAACTGCTTCGCTATAGCCGGCACATCCTGCTCGACGAACTGGGCGTCGAGGGGCAGCAGCGCATCCTCGACGGGCATGTCCTGGTCGTGGGCGCGGGTGGCCTGGGCTCGCCGGTCGGGTTGTATCTGGGCACGGCGGGCGTCGGTCAGATCACGATCGTCGATCACGACGAGGTGGATCTGACCAACCTGCAGCGGCAGATCATCCACGACATGAGCCGCCTCGGTCAGCCCAAGGCGCAATCGGCGGCAGCCAGCATTGCTGCCATCAACCCTGGCGTGAGGGTGCACGCACGGGTCGAGCGCGCCGATGACACGGCGCTGGCCGATCTGGTCGCCTGTGCGGACGTGGTGGTGGACTGCACCGACAACTTCAGCACCCGGCATGCCATCAACCGCGCCTGCGTGGCCCATCGGCGGCCGCTGGTGTCGGGTGCCGCGATCCGTTTCGACGGCCAGGTCAGCGTGTATGACCCGCGCGATGCGGCATCGCCCTGTTATGCCTGCCTGTTCCCGCCGGACCAGCAGTTCGACGAGGTACGTTGCGCAACGATGGGCGTGTTCGCACCGCTGGTGGGCATCATCGGTGCCGTGCAGGCTGCCGAGACGCTCAAGCTGCTGGGGGGCGTGGGCCGCTCGCTGGCCGGGCGGCTGCAGATGCTGGACGCACGCTCGATGGAGTGGACCGAAATTCGCCTCCAGCGACACCCGGCCTGCCCGGTCTGCGGACCGGCCGGGTGACGGCGGTGCCACACCGCCCCGGTGTCAGTCGGCCTTGATGTTGGCCGCCTGGATCACCTTGGCCCAGCGCGCGATCTCCTCGGTCAGGAAGGGCGCGAACTTGTCGGGGCCGCGGGCATCGACCCGGAAACCCTGGGTACGCGCACGCTCTTCCAGCTCCGGCGTGCCCATGATGCGCACCACCTCGGCGCCGAGCTTCTGCACGACGGCGTCCGGCGTGGCTGCCGGCATCATGATGGCCGTCCAGTTCTCGACCTGCAGCTGAGGCAGCCCGGCCTCGGCCGTGGTGGGCACGTCGGGCACCAGCGGATGCCGCTGCGTGCTGGCCAGCGCGAGCGCGCGCAGCTTGCCCGACTTCACATGGGCCACCGACTCCGGAAAGTTCGAGAACACCACGTCGAGCTGCCCGCCGATCAGGTCGGTCATCGACGGCGCCCCGCCCTTGTACGGCACGTGCTGCACGCTGGTCTTGTTGATGTCGTTGAACAGCTCCAGCGTCAGGTGGGGCGGCGTGCCATTGCCTGACGAACCGCCGTTCAGCGCACGGGACTTCGCGGCCGCCACCAGGTCCTTCAGGTCCTTGATCGGACTGGCCGCCGGCACGACGATCAGCATCGGCGAGCCAGCCAGCAGCGCCACTGGACGCAGGTCGCGCGTGAAGTTGTAGGGTGCCTTCGGGAACAGCGTCACGTTGGCGGCATGGGTCAGCGTGATGGCCAGCATGGTGCCGCCGTCACCGGCCGCTTTGGCAGCATCGGCCGCGCCGATCTGCCCCCCGCCGCCAGCCTTGTTGTCGACCACCACGTTGACCTTCCAGCGCTCGCCCAGTTGCTGTGCCACCAGGCGGGCCATCACGTCGGTCAGACCGCCCGGCGGAAACGGCACCACGTAGCGGATGGTCTGACCGGGCGTGGGGTAGTCGGCCTGAGCCCACGCCCACCCCGGCAGGGCCGCACCCGCCACTCCTGCCATCGCCCCCAGCACTTGCCTTCGATCCATTCCTGTCTCCTTGGTTGGGGCAGGCGCACGGTGGCCCATGCAGGCCGGGGCCGCAAGCGCAAGCTCATGCGCCTGCCATCTGTTGTTGGCGCTTGCGACCGACTCGAACCGGGACGTTGTGCGGCGATCAGCTCCCCGTCATGCCGGGGCTGGCCACTGGGCCAGCAGCGCATCGCTGATCTCCAGGCCCTGAGCCTGGGCCTTCTCAAGCAGCTGCTCGCGGCGCGCGCCCGGCAGCCTCACGCCGTCGTCGGACAGCATCTCGGCCACCAGCACCTCGACCCGGTCGAAGTACGACTGGCTGCCCGCCAGCGCGCCCGGGTCGATCACGATGAAGGCCTGGCCGATCCGCGGCCGATTGCCCTCGTCGACAAAAAAGCTCGACGCCTCGTAGCCGAACTGCGCGCCGATCAGGGCCGTGACCAGCAGTTCGACCATCAGGGCCAGCATCGCGCCCTTCGGGCTGCCGTTGCCTGCCCCCGTGCCGAAGGGCAGCATCGAGCCCTCCATGCCGGCCTTGGGGTCGGTGGTGGGTTCACCCTGAGCATCCAGGGCCCAGCCCAGCGGGATGCTGCGCCCCTCCTTGGCCGCCACCATCAGCTTGCCCCGCGCCACCTCCGACAGCGACAGGTCGATCATCAGCGGGGTTTTCGCCTGCGCCCCGGCACGGCGTGCAAACACCGCGGCCACCGGATTGGTGCCGAAGATGGGGTGGCGGCCGCCCGCGGCCGGCATCGCGGCCGGCGAGTTGGCAAAGCCCAGGCCCACCATGCCGGCGTCGGCCACCGCACGCAGATGGTCGACGACCACACCGCAGTGGTGGCTGTTGGCCACACCGACAAAACTCACGCCGAAATCGCGGGCCCGGCGGATCGCCTCGGCCACCGCCAGGTCGCAGGCGGGAAAGGCCAGGCCCTCGCGTGCATCGACCAGGGCCGCACCGCCCTTGCCGCGCAGCACCTTGGGCTGGGCCGCACCGTTGACGCGCCCGTTGCGCAGGTGCGTGGCGTATTGGGCAACCCGGCTCAGGCCATGGGAGGCCAGGCCCTGGGCCTCGGCCAGCACCAGCGCCCGCGCGGTGGATCGCGCCATGGCCGGGTTGGCACCGGCGGCCTGCAAGGCCGCATCCACACGCGCCTCCAGGTCCTGCATCGTCAGCGTGGCCATCAGTCGAGTGCCTCCAGCACCTTGTCGGCGATCAGAAAGGACACCCGCTCGTTCGACTCGGACGACACGCCGGCGATGTGCGGCGTGAGCACGAGGTTCGGGCAGTCCTGGAAATGCGGTGAAGCGGCCATCGGCTCGACCTCGAAGACGTCGAGCGCCGCACCACCCAGGTGGCCGCTCCTGAGGGCCTGCGCCACGGCAGGCTCATCGACGACCCCCCCGCGGGCCGTGTTGACCAGCACCGCGCCGCGCTTCATCGTGGCGATGCGCGCGGCGTCGATCAGGCCGCGTGTGGAGTCCACCAGTGGTACGTGCAGGCTCAGCACGTCGGCTGTCTTGATGGTTTCGTCCAGGCCGGCACAGCGCACACGCGCCTGGGCAAACACAGGGTGATCGGCATCGAGCATGGCATCAAAGGCGATGACCTCCATGCCCAGCCCCTGGGCGAGCCTGGCGGTGAGCTGGCCGATGGAGCCGAAACCGACCAGCCCCAGCGTCTTGCCGGCGATCTCACGCCCGTTGGACAACGCCGTGCGCGGCCACTTGCCCGAGGCCACGTCCGGTGTGGACAGGTAAGCACCGCGCAGCAGCAGCATGGCCGTGGCGATCACATACTCGGCCACCGACAGCGCATTCGCCCCGGTGGCCGGAATGACGCGCATGCCGCGGGCCTCGCAGCCGGGCACGTCGATGTTGTCCAGCCCCACGCCCAGGCGTCCGACCACTCGGCAGCGGCCCAGTTGCGCCAGCAGCTCGCCGCGCACCTGGGTACGGTTGCGCACGATCAGGGCATCCGCCTGCGCAGCCTCCTGGTGCAGGCGGGTCGGGTCGTCGACCAGCCTGGGGTCGTAGTGCACATCGTGGCGTGCGCTGAGCTGCGCCACGGCGCGCTCGTCCATGAATTCGGTGATGACGATTCTCATGCGAGGAATCCTGACGGGAGATGAACCGCTGCCGCCGCTCCCCTGCCCTCGCCCCGAGCGCGGGAGCGACTGGGCCGGGGTGCCAGGGAGCCGGCGGGCAGCGCCAGCGCGGGAATCAGGCGCTTTCGAACAGGCGCGTGAGCACGAACTCGCGGTGGCCCAGGGCCTCGGCCGCGGTGAGGCGCCCGTTGGCCGTGCGCAGCATGCATTCGAGCAGCTTGTCACCGGCCTGGTCGAGCGTGATCTCGCGCTGCAGCAGGCCCGAGGTGTCGACGTCGATGTGCTCGCTCATCAGGCGCACCGTGCGCGGGTTGGCGCAGATCTTGATGACCGGAACGATCGGATTGCCGATCACGTTGCCCTGGCCGGTCGGGAAGAAGTGCACCGCATAACCCGATGCCGCGCACAGGGTCACCATCTCGGCCGCGGCGCTGGAGGAATCCATGAACCACAGGCCCGGATGGGTGGGCATCTCGGCCTTGTCGATCACACCGTCGACCGTGCACTTCTTGCCGATCTTCTGGATGTTGCCCAGCGCCTTTTCCTCGATCGTGGTGAGGCCGCCGGCGATGTTGCCCTTGGTGGGCTGGCTTTCGGAGAGGTCGGTCGTCTTGTGACGGTTGATCATGTCCTGGTAGCGGT
The DNA here is from genome assembly GCA_965650765.1 of uncultured Burkholderiales bacterium. Classification (GTDB taxonomy): domain Bacteria; phylum Pseudomonadota; class Gammaproteobacteria; order Burkholderiales; family Burkholderiaceae_C; genus Caldimonas. Next base: position 15,285 of record CBFGPV010000036.1, on the reverse strand, counting down.
TGAACATGAACATGAACTTCTCGCGCACCGCATCGTTGGCGCAGCGGGCCGCGACGATGTGTTCGCCGCCGGTGATCTCGGACGTCTCGCCGAAGCACAGGTAGTTGCCCAGCGGATGCAGCTTGTCGAAGGCATTGCCCACCGTGGGGTTGGCGCCGCAGCCGGAGGTGGTGTCGGACTCGCCGCACTTCGTGGACACCCACAGCTCGCTGATCGCGCAGGCCTCGCGCTGCTTCTCGCTGGCCCACTGCACGAACTCGCGTGCGGCCTTGCTGGCCTTCATGATGGTCTCATGATCGCCGTGGCCCTCGATGCCGAAGCCGACCACCGGCTTGCCGGTGGAGGCGATGCCGTCGACGACCTTCTTGGTCCAGCCGTCCTCGATGCCGATGACCACCACGGCGGCCACGTTCGGATTGCAGCCCGCGCCGATCAGCGTGCGGAAATGCAGGTCGAGGTCGGCGCCGAACTGCAGGCGGCCGTAGGGGTGGGGGATCGCCATCGTCCCCTTGATGTTGTGGGCCACGGCCTCGGCTGCGGCGTTGGACAGGTCGTCCAGCGGCAGGATGATCACGTGGTTGCGCACGCCCACGCGGCCGTTCTCGCGGCGGTAGCCCAGGAAGGTGGTGTTCTTGTCGATGACTGCCATGTCGTGTACTCCTCGGCTTACCAGCGCTTGGTCTTGATGTTCTGCACGTGGGCGTGTTCGCCCGCCTTGATGGGCGCCACGACCTTGCCCATGTCGATGCCGTACTTCCAGACGGTATCGCCGACGTTCATGTCCTTGAGGGCCACCTTGTGGCCGATGGGAATGTCCTGGCGTGCCACGACATTCATCATCTTGTCCTCGTCCATGATCCAGCCGTTCAGCTCCATGCCGGCCTTCACGCCTTCAACCACGACCACGGCGACGGTGTCGCGCGTGTCATGCAAAACAAAGTGAATCATCGCCTTGAGTCCTCGCTCGGTGGTTCGGGATGGGCTGACTCTAGGACAGCAAAAATCGAGCGTCAAACAGGTCATATGGATGACTTGCATGAATGCGGGTCACGGTCCCTACAATGGCGTCCATGATGAACACGGCCTCACATCCGGCGCACACGCGGCGCGGCAGTTTCCAGACCATTGCGCCCGATGCCGCGGGCATGCCGCTGTACCGGCTGGTCAAGCGTTCCTTGTTGCAGGCCATCGAGTCGGGGCATTGCCGCCCGGGCGAGGCCCTGGCCAGCGAGACCGAACTGGCGCAATCGTTCGGCGTATCCATCGGCACGGTGCGCCGCGCGGTGGACGACCTGGTGGCCGAGCACATCCTCGTGCGGCGCCAGGGGCGCGGCACGTTTGTCGCCACGCACACGCAGGACCGCTTCCTGTTCCAGTTCTTCCACATCGAACGCTGCGATGGCCGCAAGGAGGCCCCCAGCGTGGACCTCGTTTCCTTCTCGCGCGACCGCGCCGACGAGGAAGCTGCGCAGGCGCTGGCCATCCGGGTGGGGGACCCGGTCATCGTGATCGAAAACCGGCTCTCCCTGCAGGGTCGTCCGGTGGTCTATGACCACCTCACGCTGCCGGCGGTGCTGTTCAAGGGCCTGAGCGAAAAACGCTTCACCGAACGTCCGAGCACGATCTATCACCTCTACCAGTCGGAATACGGCATCACGGTCGTGCGCGCACTCGAACGGCTGCGCGCCGCCAGCGCCGATCGCAGCGCCGCGCGCATCCTGGGGGTGGCGCCCGGCGTCCCGGTGCTGCAGGTGCGTCGTACGGCACTCACCTTCGGCGACAAGCCGGTCGAGTACCGCATCTCCACGGTCAACACGGCCCAGCACGACTACGTCAGCCTGCTGTCCCGCCCGGCATGAGCACGGCGCCCGGCATCGATCCCGTTCGTGCGCTGCAGTTCGCCGAACACACTGCGCGCGAGGCCGCAGCATTCATCCAGGCGGCGCGCGGGCGCATCGCCCAGGCGCAGCTCACGCACAAGCAGCCCGGCGACGTGGCCAGCACCATCGACCGCGAGGCCGAGGCACTGATCCGCAGCCGCCTGTTGTCGGCCTGGCCGGAGGCCGGTTTCATGGGCGAGGAATCCTCGCCCGAGGTGTCGGCCGGCGACGGCCTGTGCTGGGTGGTCGACCCGATCGACGGCACGGCCAACTACCTGCGCGGCTACCCGCAGTACGCCGTGTCGATCGCGCTGCTGGCGGGCCGTGAGCCGGTGGCCGGTGTGGTGCTCGATCCGAACCGCGATGAGCTGTTCAGCGCGGCACGGGGCCAGGGCGCCTGGCTCGGCAGCACGAGGCTGCACTGCGCGGCCGCGCGGCCGGCCCTCGACGCGCTCGCGGCCACGGTTTTCCCCAAGCCGGGCTCGCCGCGCTGGCCGAGCTACCTGGGCGAGTTTGCCCGTGTGGCACAGGCCTTCGGCGGCCTGCGCCGCAGCGGCGCGATGACGCTGGAGCTGGCCTGCCTGGCCGCCGGGCGCATCGACGCCTTCTGGGCGCACGACATGGGCGCCTGGGATGCCGCAGCCGCCGTGCTGCTGCTGCGCGAGGCCGGCGCCTGCCTGGATGCGCTGGACGACCGCCACTGGACTGAAAGCCGCAGCCTCATGGCCAGCACACCGGCGCTGCGCGAGCCCTTCAGGACAGTGCTTCAGCCCGGAGCCGCAGCATGAGCGGCCAGGTGCTCACCCAGACCATCACCCAGGCCATCACCGAGGGTGCAACCCAGGTGAAGCGCTGGTCCGCCGGCTCAGCGCTGAGCGCCGTGGTGGCGCTGGCCGCAACCTTCGTCTCGACCCTGCACGGCGGGCCGCAGCTGCTGTATGCGCTGTTTTTCGGCGTGGCCTTTCACTACCTCAGCCATGAGCCGCAGACCAAACCGGGCATCGAGTTCTGCTCGCGCACCGTGCTGCGGCTTGGCGTGGGTCTGCTGGGCGCGCGCATCACCGCGGAACAGATCATCGGCCTGGGCTGGACGACCGCCCTCATCGTGATTGCGGCGGTCGTCACGACCCTCTATTGCGGGTTGTTCCTGGCACGCCGCCTGGGCATGAGCACCGCGCAGGGGGTGCTGGCCGGCGGGTCGGTCGCCATCTGTGGCGCATCGGCCGCACTGGCGATCTCGGCCGTCCTGCCCAAGGAAAAGGACGGCGAACGCTTCACCTTGCTGGTGGTGGTCACCGTCACGGCGCTGTCCACGCTGGCCATGGTCATCTACCCGCTGATTGCACGCGCGCTCGACCTGCCGCCCGAGCTGGCCGGGCTGTTCCTCGGCGGCACGATCCATGACGTGGCCCAGGTGGTGGGGGCCGGCTACACGCTCGGCACCGAGGCGGGCGACTTTGCCACCATCGTGAAGCTCTTCCGAGTGGCCATGCTGGCCGTGGTGGTGGTCGTGGTGTCGGCCAGCTTCCGCCGCGCCCGCGAGGCCTCGCACGACGAGGTGCATGCGGCCCGCCAGCCCCTGGTGCCGTGGTTCCTGCTGATGTTCGTCGGCATGGTGGTCATCAACTCCATGGGGTGGCTCAGCACCGGGGTGCAGGGCGCGCTGGGCCAGGTGTCGCGCGGCTGCCTCGTGGTGGCGATCGCCGCGCTCGGCATGAAGACCTCGTTCATGCAGCTGGCGCGCGCGGGGTGGCGGCCCTTCATGCTGATCCTGGTCGAAACCCTGTGGATGGCCGGCCTGGTGCTGGTGGCAATCCTGTTTCTGCGTTGAGGAAACGGCGCAGCCCGGTGAGCTTCCGCTAAGCTGGCGCACTGCAACATGCCTTGCGAGTGCGCACCATGGAAGACAAACGCCAAGAACTGACAGCCCGCAATTTCCCCTCGGCCCAGGAAGACGCCGCCGCGGCCGCCTCGCTGCCGCGCTACGGCGGGCCCGAAAGCGCCTACCGGCTCGCCTTTGCCGACGACGAATTCCTGCTGCGCGAAGACCTGCGCCCGGTGCGAATGCAGCTCGAACTGCTCAAGCCCGAGCTGGTCCAGCAGCAGCACGGCATCGAATCGACCATCGTGATCTTCGGCAGCGCGCGCATCCCGCCGCGTGACGTGGCCGAACGCAGCCTCGAGGCGGCGCAGTCCAGCGGTGACGCCCTGGCCCTGCGACGCGCCACCCACCAGCTGGCGATGTCGCACTACTACGAGGAGGCGCGCCGTTTTGCCGCCCTGGTGACACGCGCCTCGCATCGCCTGGACCCACCGATCTACGTGGTCACCGGCGGCGGGCCCGGCATCATGGAGGCCGGCAACCGCGGCGCCTTCGAAGCCGAGGGCAAGAGCATCGGCCTGAACATCGTGCTGCCGCACGAGCAGGAGCCCAACCCTTACATCACGCCGGAGCTGTGTTTCCTGTTCCACTACTTCGGCCTGCGCAAGATGCACTTCCTGATGCGCTCGATCGCGCTGGTGTGCTTCCCCGGCGGCTTCGGCACGATGGACGAGCTGTTCGAGGTCATGACGCTGGTGCAGACCGGCAAATGCCGCCGGCGCCCCATCCTGCTGTTCGGCCGCGATTTCTGGTCGAAGCTGATCAACTTCGACGTGCTGGTCGACACCGGCATGATCTCGCCCGAAGACGTCGAGCTGTTCCAGTATGTCGAGACGGCCGAAGAGGCCTGGCAGGTGATCTGCGAGACCTACGCGCTCGACGCACCCAACACCTCCACCGGCGCCTTCGCCGACGACATCTGACCTGCCGCGCAAGGAGCCTGACCATGTCCGCCACTGCCCACCCCGTCGTGACCCTGATCGGCGCCCCCACCGACATCGGTGCCGGCGCACGCGGCGCTTCCATGGGGCCCGAAGCGCTGCGCGTGGCCGGCCTGCAGGCCACGCTCGAGGGCCTGGGCTGCACCGTCAGCGACCAGGGCAACCTCATGGGGCCGCACAACCCCTGGCTGCCCCCGGTCGACGGCTACCGGCACCTGCATGAAGTGGCCGAATGGAACCGTGCCGTGCACGAGGCCGTGTACGACGTGCTCGAGTCCGGGCAGTTCCCGATGCTGCTGGGCGGCGACCACTGCCTGGGCATCGGCTCGATCAGTGCAGTGGCCCGCCACTGCCGTGAGCGCGGCAAGAAGCTTCGGGTGCTGTGGCTCGACGCCCATGCCGACTTCAACACCAACTCGCTCACGCCCAGCGGCAATGTGCACGGCATGCCGGTGGCCGTGCTGTGCGGCCACGGGCCGGCGGCGCTGACCGAGATCGGTGGTCACCGCCCGGCCATCTCGCCGCAGGTAGTGCGCCAGATCGGCATCCGCAGCGTCGACGCCGGCGAAAAGCGCTTCGTGCACGAGCAGAACCTCGAAGTGTTCGACATGCGCTACATCGACGAGATGGGCATGCGCCACACGATGGAACTGGCCCTGGCCATGCTCGACAGCAACACCCACCTGCATGTGAGCTTCGACGTGGACTTTCTCGACCCCGACGTGGCCCCGGGCGTGGGCACCACGGTGCGCGGCGGCCCGAGCTACCGCGAGGCGCAGTTGTGCATGGAGATGATCGCCGACACCGGCCGGCTCGCCTCGCTCGATGTGGTCGAACTCAACCCGGCGCTGGACGTGCGCAACCAGACGGCCGAGGTGGCCGTCGACCTGATCGGCAGCCTGTTCGGCAAGTCGACGCTGATGCGGCGGTGAGTGCGCGCTGGTGGCCCGGCGAGCGGGTCAGCCGGCGTGCGACGCCTTCCACTCGACGACCTCGAGCTGCACCGTCTCCTGCTCGTGGCCGAGCCAGATCTGGCCGTCCTGGATCGTGCACTGCAGCCTGAGCGTGCGCTCGACCAGCGCGGCCAGGGCCTGGCTCATGTCGGCATTCAGGTGCAGCACGCGCAGGTTGCGCAGCTTCTCCAGCGCACTGCGGTTCTGCGACCACCACACCTCGGCCACCCGGCCGAAGGTCAGCAGCACGACCTGCTCCGAGCGGTGGCTGGCCTTGCGCAGCAGCTTTTCGTCGGGCTGGCCGACGTCGATCCACAGCTCGATCGCGCCGGTCAGGTCGCGCCGCCACAGGTCGGGCTCGTCATTGGTGCTCAGACCGTTGCCGAAGGCGAGCGATTCGTCGGCATGCAGCGCAAAGGCCAGCACGCGGGCCATCATGCGTTCGTCGTTTTCCGAGGGATGGCGGGCAATGGTCAGCGCATGGCTGCCGTAGTAGCCGCGGTCCATGTCGGCGATCTGGAGTTCGATCTTGAATATCGTGGATTTCAGGGCCATAGCCATGAAGTCTGGCACATCCGCACACCAGGGCCCCGGGTCGCGGGTACGATGGGGACCGTAACAACCCCGTTCGCCCGTTGTGGGCGAGACTGAGAGGACACCCTTGGCCACACCGAACTATTCCTATGAAAAACGCCAGCGAGAGCTGGCCAAGAAGCGCAAGAAGGAAGAAAAGCTCAAGCGCAAGTCGGAGCACAAGTCCGACGGCGGCAGCGGCAACGAGGCAGGCGACGCGCCTGCCGATGACACCGGCGGCCAACCCGACCGCCCGGCCGACCCGGCCAGCTGACCCCCGCGCCACCGCGCGGGGGCGCTCAGGTGTCCTGGCCGCTTTGCTGCAGGGCCCACATCTGGGCATACCGCCCGGACTGCGCCATCAGTTGCGAGTGTGTCCCCCGTTCGATGATGCGCCCCTGCTCGAGCACCAGGATCTCGTGCGCATCGACCACCGTCGACAGCCGGTGTGCGATCACCAGGGCCGTCTTGTTGCGTGCGGCCGACGCCAGTTCAGCCTGGATGGCACGTTCATTGGCAGAGTCAAGCGCCGACGTGGCCTCGTCGAAGATCAGGATCGGCGGATTCTTCAGCAGCGTGCGCGCGATCGCCACCCGTTGCTTTTCCCCGCCTGACAACTTGAGCCCCCGTTCGCCGACCACCGTGTCGTAGCCCAGCGGCGTGGAACGGATGAAATTGTGAATGTGCGCTGCCTGCGCGGCCGCCACCACATCGTCGTGACTGGCCCCGGGGCGGCCATAGGCGATGTTGTATTCGACCGTGTCATTGAACAGCACGGTGTCTTGCGGCACGATGCCGATGGCCCGCCGCAGGCTGGACTGCGTCACCTGGCGGATGTCCTGGCCATCGATCAGGATGCGCCCCCCCTCCTGCGGGTTGCTGACGTCGTAGAAGCGGAACAGCAGTCGCGCCAGCGTGGACTTGCCCGCACCCGACGGCCCGACCACCGCCACCTTGCGGCCGGCCGGAATGGTGAAGTCCAGGTGGTGCAGGATCGGGCGGTTGGTGTCATAGCCGAAGCTCACGTTCTCGAACCGCACCTCCCCGTGCGTGACCTGCAGGTCGAGCGCACCCGGCACGTCATCGACTTCGCGCTCACGCTCCAGCAGGTTGAACATCTTGTCCAGGTCGGTCAGCGCCTGCTTGATCTCGCGGTAGACCACGCCCAGGAAGTTCAGCGGGATGTAGAGCTGGATCATGAAGGCGTTGATCATCACCAGGTCGCCCAGCGTCATCGTGCCGGCCACCACCCCTTCGGTCGCACGCCACAGCATGGCCACCAGGGCGGTGGCGATGATGACCTGCTGCCCGGTGTTGAGCAGCGACAGCGTGGACTGCGACTTCAGCGTGGCCCGTCGCAGGCGCTCCAGGCTCTCGTCGTAGCGCTGCGATTCATAGGCCTCGTTGTTGAAGTACTTGACGGTCTCGTAGTTCAGCAGGGAGTCGATCGCCCGGGTGTGGGCCTTGGAGTCGAGCTCGTTCATGACCTTGCGGAACTGCGTTCGCCATTCGGTCACGAGCACGGTGAAGGTGATGTACAGCACCAGCGCGGCCACCGTGATCCACGCGAACCACACATCGAACTTGACGGCCAGCAGCGTCAGCACCATCGCCACCTCGATCAGCGTGGGGAAGATGCTGTAGAGCGAGTACGAGATCAGCGAATGCACGCCGCGCGTGCCGCGCTCGATGTCGCGCGTCATCCCGCCGGTCTGGCGCTCGAGGTGGAAGCGCAGGCTCAGCGCATGCAGGTGGCGGAACACCTGCAGCGAAATGCTGCGCGAGGCCCCCTCGGTGGCCTTGGCAAAGATCAGTTCACGCAGTTCGGTGAACAGCGAGGTGCACAGCCGCAGGGCACCGTAGGCCACCAGCAGGCCGATCGGCACGACCAGCAGTGCCCGCGGGTCGGTGGGCGAGATCGACAGCCGGTCCACGATCTCCTTGAGCAGCAGCGGCACGCTCACGTTCGCCACCTTGGCGCCCACCAGGAAGCTGAGCGCGATGATGACCCGCCAGCGGTATTCCCACAGATAGGGCAGCAGCCGGGTCAGCGTGGCCCAGTCGGATCGCGGTGTGGCAGTGGTGCCGGACGGTGACGGACCGTCCTCCGGCAGGGACATGGCAGCTCGGCGCATCGTGGAACAATCGTGTTGATTTCACTTCAGGAGTTGGAGCCCATGGCCGAACCATCAAGCCCCCCCGGCACCGAGGCGCCAGGCGTCAGTTTGCCCAAAGAGCTCGATCTCGTCCTGCGGGTCATGCCGATGCCCGCCGACGCGAACGCCAATGGCGACATCTTCGGTGGCTGGATCATGGCCCAGGTCGACCTGGCCGGCTCGGTGCTGCCGGCACGGCTGGCCAAGGGCCGCATCGCCACGGTGGCTGTCAACCAGTTCATCTTCAAGCAGGCGGTGTCCATCGGCGACCTGCTCTCGTTCTATGCCCGCATCGAACGGGTGGGCCGCACCTCGGTGACGGTGCATGTGGAGGTGTATGCCGAGCGCAATCCGGCCGATCTGCAGGTGGTCAAGGTGACCGAGGCCAACCTGACCTATGTGGCGATCGACGGCGAGGGCAAGCCCCGGCCACTGCCCGCGGCGCCTGGCGCCGTGTGACACATTGCACCGGCCTGGTGCTTTCACGGCCCAACCAAGGGTAGTTCCGGATTGTTGCTGAATCAGGAACGCACTCTCTCTGTGCGACGGCTTTTTCGGATCAGGGTTGACCCCTACAGTTCATGCACGGCCCAAAGGCACATGCCCCCGGGCGTCATGAACCAGGAATCCGTATGAACACCCTCCGTCACATCGCTTTCGGCGCCGCACTGGCGCTGACCGGGCTGGCGGCTCACGCCGCCCCCGAACAAGATCAGGATCGCGCTCCGGTGCGCACCGCTTCCGGCCAGGCTGCACTGGTCGACGTGCTGAGCGCGTCCATCCTCCAGCAGGCCACGCTGCCGGCACTGCCGCAGCGCAGCGGCAGCCCGCGCCCGTCGCTGGGCCTGCAGCAGGTGGTGATGCCGGCTGGCGCCTCGCAGCCGGCCTGAGCACATGCCCGGTCTTCAGCTGAACTTGCTGAAGTCGGGCTTGCGCTTCTCGAAAAAGGCCTGGAAGGCCTCACGGGCTTCCGGGCTGCGCAGACGCTGACCGAAGATCTCGCCCTCGGTGGCGATGGTCTCCTGGACCAGCCGGGCCTGCGAGCGGCGCAGCAGCTTCTTGCTTTCGCGCACGGCCTCGGGCGGCAAGGCATTGAAGCGTTCGGCCATGCGCCGGGCGTGGTGAACGACCTCGCCGGCCGGCAGGATCGCGTTGACCAGGCGCATCTCCTGGGCTTCTTCGGCACCGAAGGGGTCGCCCAGCAGCAGTTTCTCGGCGGCCTTCAGATGGCCGGCATACAACGGCACCAGCAGGCTGGAGGCAAACTCCGGCACCAGCCCCAGGCTGGCAAACGGCAGCGCAAAACGCGCGTCATCGGCCGTGTAGACCAGGTCGCAATGCAGCAGCAGTGTCGTGCCGATGCCGATGGCCGCGCCCGTGACGGCGGCGATCACCGGCTTGTCGCAGGCGGTCAGGCGCTGCATGAACTGGAAGACCGGCGAGTCCAGACCCTGCGGCGGGCGCTGCATGAAGTCCTCGAGGTCATTGCCCGAGGTGAAGATGCCGGGCTGGCCGGTGATCAGCACGGCCCGCACGCTCGCATCGGCCTGGGCAGCGCTCAGCGCATCGGCCATCGCCTGGTACATCGCCGCAGTCAGCGCGTTCTTCTTTTCGGGCCGCGCAATCTCGATGCTGGCCACGCCGTTGAGCACGGCGGTCTTGATGGTCATGGTGTCTCCTTGGCAAAACTTGAGAATCCGTGCATGAGTTCGGTCGCCCGGCGCCACAGCGTGGGCTCGAACTGCTCGCGGAAGAAGCCGAAGTGTCCGATACGGCGCGCCTGCACGTCGGCCGGGGCGATGCGTTCGATGCGCCTTGGCGCATTGGCATAGCAGTCGACCAGCACGCGGGTGCCCCGCTCGGTCATCAGTTCGTCGTCGGTCATCGACAGGGCCACCACGGGAAAGCGCGCGCCCTCGAAGGCATCACGCACCGCCTGGCCTTCGGCACCGACGTGATAGCGCGGGTTCAGGCACCAGCGTCGCCACTGCAGGATCACGCCCTGCGGCAGGTCGCCGACCTTGCGCAGGCGCCGCCCCGGGAAGTAACCGCACAGCCGGGTGGCCACTGGCACGAGCACGTGCCAGAAGTACAGGATCATCCTGCGCGTGCGGGGGGCGTTGTCGCGCCAGTAGCCGCTGCCGGCCGCCACCGACACCAGCCCGTCGATGCGGTCACGGTGCCGCAGCAGGCCAGGCAGCTGGGCCCCCAGGCTGTGGCCAACGACGTACAGCGGCAGGCCGGGCGCCAGGCGCAGGGCCGCGTCGATCACCGTGTCGTAGTCATGCGCCCAGTCGAACAGGTCGGCCTTGAAGCCGCGCAGGCCGCGGCGCAGCTCGGCCGGGCGGGAGTCGCCCACACCCCGGTAGTCGAAGCTCACGGCGACGAAACCCTGCTCGGCCAGCCAGGCAGCAAAGGGCTCGTAGTAGGCCTGCCGCACCCCCATGGCCGCCCCGATGAGCACGACGGCCCGCGCTTCGGTGGTCTGGGCATCGGGTCGATACACACGCGCTGCGATGCGCACGCCGTCGCCCGTGACGAGCTGGACCGTTTCCATGGTGAGCCCTTTCAGAAAGGATGCGGGCCGCACGAGGCGGCCCGGTGCAGGCGTCAGACCCGCTCGAAGATCCCGGCCGCGCCCTGGCCGGTCCCCACGCACATGGTCACCATCCCGTATTTCAGGTTGTGGCGGCGCAGTGCATGCACGACGGTGGCCGAGCGGATCGCACCCGTGGCGCCCAGCGGGTGGCCCAGTGCAATGGCGCCGCCCATCGGGTTGACCTTGCTGCGATCAAGTTCCAGCGAGTTGAGGACCGCCAGCGACTGGGCCGCGAAGGCCTCGTTCAACTCGATCCAGTCGAGCTGCTCCTTGGTCAGTCCGGCGTACTTCAGCGCCGCCGGGATGGCCTCGATGGGGCCGATGCCCATGATCTCGGGCGGCACGCCCTTGATCGCGAAACTCACGAAACGCGCCAGCGGCTTCAGGTCATAGCGCTTGATGGCCGCTTCGCTGGCCAGGATCAGGCAGCCCGCCCCGTCGGACGTCTGCGAGCTGTTGCCGGCGGTCACGCTGCCCTTGGCGGCAAACACCGGCTTCAGGCGCGCCAGGCCCTCGGGCGAGGTGTCGGCACGCGGGCCTTCGTCGACCGACACGGTGCGCGTGCGGGTGATCGGCTCGCCGGTGGCCAGGTCGGGGAAGCGCTCGACGATCTCGAACGGCGTGATCTCGTCACGGAACTCGCCGGCCTCGATGGCCTTGAGTGCCTTCAGGTGCGAGTGCAGCGCGAATTCGTCCTGCGCCTCGCGCGACACCTTCCATTGCTGAGCGACCTTCTCGGCGGTCAGGCCCATGCCGTAGGCAATGCCGATGTTCTCGTCCCGCGTGAAGATGGACGGGTTGAACGATGGCTTGTTGCCGCCCATGGGCACCATGCTCATCGACTCGGCGCCGGCCGCGATCATCACCTCGGCCTCGCCCACGCGGATGCGGTCGGCCGCCATCTGCACGGCGGTCAGGCCGGCCGCGCAGAAGCGGTTCACCGTCACGCCGCCCACCGTGTTGGGCAGCCCGGCCAGCAGGGCCGCGATGCGGCCCACGTTCATGCCCTGCTCGGCCTCGGGCATGGCACAGCCGACGATGGCGTCCTCGATCGCCTTGGGATCGAGGTTGGGCACCTGCTTGAGCGCGCCCTGGATCGCGGCGACCAGCAGATCGTCGGGACGGGTGTTCTTGAAGTAGCCCCGGCCCGAGCGCCCGATCGGGGTGCGCGTTGCGGCAACGATGTAGGCTTCCTGGACTTGCTTGGTACTCATGTCTGTTCCTTCATGTAGGAAGGTTTGCTTCAGGCGGCAACCGCAGAGGTGGCAGCACCGGCCTGGCGGTCGCACCCCCGCGAGGGGGCGCGCGCAGCGGGTTGGGAGCGGGTCAGTTCCTCACCGGCTTGCCGGTCTGCAGCATGCCCATGATCCGCTCCTGGGTCTTGGGGTGGTCGAGCAGCGAGCAGAAGTGCTTGCGCTCCAGCGCCATCAGGTACTCCTCGTTGACCAGCGAACCGGCCTCGACCTCACCGCCACACACCACGTCGGCGATCAGCGACGAGATGTGGAAGTCGTGCTGGCTGATGAAGCCGCCGTCGCGCATGTTGGCCAGCTGGCCCATGATCGTGGCCTTGGCCGAGCGACCGGCCACCGGGAACAGGGCCTTGTGCGGTGCGCGGTAGCCGCTGTCGTACAGGGCACGCGCCTGCGTGATCGCCACATGCAGCAGTTCGTCCTTGTTGGGGACGACCACGTCGCCGTCGATCAGATAGCCCAGCTTGCGCGATTCGATCGCGCTGGTGCCCACCTTGGCCATGGCCGCACTGGTGAAGCCGTCCTTCACGAAGGCGAAGATGTCGGCCCCGGCATTGCCGGCGTTGGCCATCTCGGCGGCACGCCGCGCGATGTAGGTCAGGCCGCCGGCACCCGGCACCAGGCCCACGCCCACCTCGACCAGGCCCACATAACTCTCCATGGCCGCCACACGGCGCGCCGAGTGGATGGCCAGTTCACAGCCGCCACCCAGCGCCATGCCACGGATGGCCGACACCACCGGCACTGCGGCATAGCGGATGCGCAGCATCGCGTCCTGCAGCTTCTTTTCCTCCGGGGCGATCCCCTTGGAGCCCTTGGCCATGAACACCGGCATCAGCGCCTCGAGGTTGGCGCCGGCCGAGAACACGTCGTCCGGCGACCAGATCACCAGGCCCTTGTAGCGGGCTTCGGCGATCTCGACCGCCTTGAGCAGGCCTTCGGTGACGGTCGGGCTGATCAGGTGCAGCTTGGCCGTGATGCTCGCGATCAGCACCTCACCGTCCAGGCTCCACACACGGATCTCGTCGTTGCGGTACTCCTCGGTACCCGACTTCAGCGGATCGGCCGCCCCCGAGCCGAGCACCGCCTCGGGGAAGTGCTGGCGCTGGTACACCGGCAGCGCACTGCGCGGCACATAGCGGTTCTCGGCCGCGCTCCACGACCCCTCGGGCGTGTGCACGCCGTCGCGCCCGTCGAACACCCAGGCCGGCAGCGGTGCGCTGCACAGCGCCTTGCCGGCCTCGATGTCGGCCTTGACCCATTCGGCCACCTGCTTCCAGCCGGCGGCCTGCCACAGCTCGAACGGGCCCTGGCTCATGCCGAAGCCCCAGCGCATCGCGAAGTCGACCTCACGTGCCGAGTCGGCGATGTCGGCCAGGTGCACGGCCACATAGTGGAAGCTGTCACGCAGGATCGCCCACAGGAACTGCGCCTGCGGGTTGCTCGACTCGCGCAGCAGCTTCAGGCGTTCGGCGGCCGGCTTCTTGAGCATGCGCGCGACGATCTCGTCGGCCTTCTGCCCGCTGGGCACGTACTCGCCCTTGGCCGGGTCCAGGCGCAGGATGTCCTTGCCGACCTTCTTGTAGAAGCCGGCACCGCTCTTCTGGCCCAGCGCGCCCTGATCGATCAGGCGGGCCAGCACCGGCGGCGTGGCGTAGCTCGGGAAGAACGGGTCGTCGGCCAGGTTGTCCTGCAGGGTCTTGATGACGTGGGCCATGGTGTCCAGGCCCACGACGTCGGCGGTGCGGAAGGTGCCCGAGCTGGCCCGGCCGAGCTTCTTGCCGGTCAGGTCGTCGACCACGTCATAGGACAGGCCGAAGTTCTCGGCTTCCTTGATCGTGGCCAGCATGCCGGCGATGCCCACCCGGTTGGCGATGAAGTTGGGCGTGTCCTTGGCGCGCACCACACCCTTGCCGACGCTGGTGGTGACGAAGGTCTCGAGCTGGTCGAGGATCTCCGGCCGCGTGGTGGGCGTGGGGATCAGCTCCACCAGGTACATGTAGCGCGGCGGATTGAAGAAATGGATGCCGCAAAAGCGCGGCTTGATCTCTTCAGGCAGCGCCTCGGACAGCTTGGTGATCGACAGGCCCGAGGTGTTGGACGCCACGATGGCGTGCGGTGCCACGAAGGGGGCGATCTTCTTGTACAGATCGAGCTTCCAGTCCATGCGTTCGGCAATGGCCTCGATGATCAGGTCGCAGTCCTTCAGCAGCTCGCTGTGCTCCTCGTAGTTGGCCTGCTGGATCAGCGCGGCATCCTCGGCCACGCCCAGCGGCGAAGGCTTGAGCTTCTTGAGCCCTTCCACCGCCTTGGTGACGATCCCGTTGCGGGGACCTTCCTTGGCCGGCAGGTCGAACAGCACCACCGGCACCTTGACGTTGACCAGATGGGCGGCGATCTGCGCCCCCATCACGCCGGCGCCGAGGACGGCGACTTTGCGAACTTGGAATCGACTCATGGGTTCTCCGTTGAAATCTGTGTGCTTGAGGATCGTCGCGTCAGCGCCGACCCCGCCGCGTTGGGGCCGCCGTGTTCACTCCACACGCAGCCAGGTCTGGGTCCGGCCCAGCAGCGGTGCGCCGACATAGCCTCGCACCTCGAGCTTCTTGCCACCATCGGCCGGCTTGAGCCGCACGCGGTAGACCTTGCCGTTGTTGGGGTCGAGGATCTCCCCGCCATCCCACAGGCCGTCCTCGCCCCCGTTCTTCTTCACGCCGCGGATGATCGTGAGGCCGACGACCGGCTTGTCCTTGCGATCGTCGGCGCACTTGTCGCACACCGCGTCCTGCTTGGCTTCGGGGTCGATCAGTTTCTCGATGCGCCCCGTCACCACACCGTCCGCCTCGACCACACGCACCAGGGACTTTTCCTTCTTGGTGGCGTCGTCGATCGTCTTCCACAGGCCCACCGGGGTGGTCTGGGCCGACGCAGCGGTCGCAAGGCACATCAGGGCCAGGACGGAAAGCTTGTTCATGCGGTCTCCTCGGGTTGGAATGGCCCCGCCACGACAGTCGCGCGACGGGAATGTGGAACGGCTCACAAGGAAAC
>CBFGPV010000035.1:0-31077 GCA_965650765.1 uncultured Burkholderiales bacterium | reverse complement strand
GCCCGTCCGCCAGGCCGCTCGACTTTCTGAGGGCCCCCAGGGCCGGGCTGCGCCCAGCCCGGCCCGCGGGAAGACCGCACGGCGATCCGGATCGGCCCCGGCCTGCGACAATCAGCGCATGTTCACAGGCATCATCACCGGGCTGGGCCGCATCACCCAGGTCACCCCGCTGGGCAGCACCGCTCAGCACGGCTACCGTCTGACGATCGAGGCGCCGCAAGGCTATCTCGACGACGTTCAGCTGGGCGACAGCATCGCGCTCAACGGCGCCTGCATGACGGCCACCTCGCTGGATCTGCCTGCGCACAGCTTCACGATCGACATCTCGGCCGAGAGCCTGGCCCGCACGGCCGGCCTGGACCGCCCGGGCCCGGTGAACCTCGAGAAGGCCCTGCGCACCCATGACCGGCTGGGCGGACACATGGTGTCGGGCCATGTCGACGGGCTCGGCCAGGTGTCCCATTTCGCCCAGGTGGGCGAATCCTGGGAGCTGCGCATCCTGGCACCGCGCGAGCTGGCGCGTTTTCTAGCGTACAAGGGTTCGATCACCGTGAACGGCGTGAGTCTGACGGTGAACCAGGTGCGCGATGGCGCGGGTGACGGCGACCAGACCGAATTCAGCATCAACCTGATCCCCCACACGGTGCAGCACACGACCCTGGGACTGCTGGCGCCCGGCCACCCGGTGAACCTTGAAGTCGACCTGATCGCCCGCTATGTCGAGCGCATGCTCAGCGTCGGTGCGATCACCGCGCCAGCGACACCGGCAGCCATGTAACTGCCCGCAACCTACAATCCTGCCCCTATGCCCATTTCTCCCATTCCCGAGCTGATTGCCGAACTGGCGGCAGGCCGCATGGTCATCCTGGTCGACGAGGAAGACCGCGAGAACGAGGGTGACCTCGTCCTGGCGGCTGACCACGTCACGCCGGAGGCGATCAACTTCATGGCCAAGTACGGGCGCGGGCTGATCTGCCTGACGCTCACGCGCGAACGGTGCGAGCGCCTGCAGCTGCCGCCGATGGCCACCCGCAACGGTACGGTGCACGGCACGGCCTTCACGGTCAGCATCGAGGCGGCCACCGGCGTGACCACCGGCATTTCCGCCGCCGACCGGGCCCGCACCGTGCAGGCGGCCGTGGCGCGCGATGCCGTGCCGGCCGACCTGGTCCAGCCCGGCCACATCTTCCCGCTGCAGGCCCAGGACGGCGGTGTGCTGATGCGCGCCGGCCACACCGAGGCGGGCTGTGACCTGACCGCCATGGCGGGCCTGTCGCCTGCGTCCGTGATCTGCGAGATCATGAACGACGACGGCACGATGGCGCGCCTGCCCGACCTGGAGGTCTTTGCCCGCGAGCACGGCCTGAAGATCGGCACCATTGCCGACCTGATCGAATACCGCAGCCGCAACGAGACGCTCATCCAGCGCATCGGCGAGCGTGTGCTCAACACCGCGCAGGGCAGTTTCAAGGCGATCGCCTACCGCGACCGCTCCAGGGGCACCCACCTGGCGCTGACCAAGGGCGAGTGGTCGTCTGAACACGAGGTGCTGGTACGCGTGCACGAGCCGCTGTCGGTGTTCGACCTGCTCGACGCCGCCGACAGCGCACACTCCTGGCCGCTGGCCAAGGCCCTGGCGCGGCTGCAGCAGGCCCCACACGCCGTGGCGGTGCTGCTGAATTGTGGCGAGACCGCCGACGACCTGCTGCGTCACTTCCAGCCGGGCGAATCCGTCGAGCGCCAGCGCCAGCGCGGCCAGATGGACCTGCGCACCTACGGCATCGGCGCGCAGATCCTGCGTGACCTGCGCATTGCCCGCATGCGGGTGCTGGGCAGCCCGCGGCGCATGCCCAGCATGGTGGGCTATGGCCTGGAAGTCACCGGCTTCCTCGGCCCGAACGAATGAACAGACAAGGACATCCGCATGCAAGGCGCTGACAAGGGACAGGCGGGCCGCCTCGAAGGAGACGATCTTCGCATCGGCATCGTGCAGGCCCGTTTCAATGAAGCCCTCACCGGCAAGCTGGCCGAGGCCTGCCTGGCCGAACTCGAGGCCCTGGGTGTGTCGTCGCGGCACGTCCAGCACGTGACGGTGCCCGGGGCCCTGGAAGTGCCGATCGCGCTGCAGGCCATGGCCGAAAGCGAGAACTTCGACGCGCTGATCGCACTGGGGTGCATCATTCGCGGTGAAACCTACCATTTCGAGCTGGTCGCCAACGAAAGCGGTGCGGGCGTGACGCGTGTTGCGCTCGACCACCAGGTGCCGGTGGCCAATGCCATCCTCACTGTCGAGAACGAAGAACAGGCCTGGGCCCGCGCCGAAGAAAAGGGCCGCGATGCCGCCCGTGTCGCGGTCGAGATGGCCAATCTGCTGGAAGACCTGTCGTGAACGCCCCCGAATCCCACAACAAGCCCACCGCGCCTGCGACCACCCCCCGGCCTGCCGGCAAGCGTGTGCCGGCCAAGTCGGCACGCCGCCGCTCGCGCGAGTTCGCGCTGCAGGGCCTGTACGAATGGCTGGTTTCCGGCAGCGATGCCGGTGTCATTGACGCCCACGTGCGCGAGCAGGACGACTTCGGCAAGTGCGACGCCGCCCACTTCGACGCACTGCTGCACGGCTGCATTGCCGAGGCCAGCGAGATCGACGCCCTGCTGGCTCGCCACGTCGACCGCAAGACCACCGAACTGTCGCCGGTGGAGCACGCGGTGCTGATGATCGGCTGCTATGAACTGAAGCACTGCATCGACATCCCGTACAAGGTGGCGATCAACGAGGCGGTGGAGCTGACCAAGAGCTTTGGCGGCACCGACGGCCACAAGTACGTGAACGGCGTGCTCGACAAGGCCGCGCTGGACGTTCGGCCGACCGAGGTCCAGGCCGCCCGCAACGCCCGCCGCTGAGGCGACGCCGCTGCCCCGTGCTGCCGGGGCCCCACCCTGGCCCGCACCTCACTTTTCCAACCCGCTCCCGATGAAGTTCGCTGCACGCACTGGCCTGATCGAACCCTTCTATGTGATGGAATGCGCCAAGGCGGCCGAGGAACTGGCGCGCACCCCGCAGTTCGACCCCGCGCAGGGCGGCGAGCCGATGATCTTCCTGAACATCGGCGAACCCGACTTCACCGCGCCTGCAGCCGTACAGGAGGCCGCACGGCGCTGCATCGACCTTGGCCGCACGCAGTACACACCGGCGCTGGGTCTGCCCGCCCTGCGCGAAAAGCTCAGCCAGTGGTACGCCAGCCGCTTCGGCGTGGACGTGCCGGCCCGTCGCATCGTGCTGACCGCCGGTGCATCCGGCGCGCTGCAGCTGGCCTGCCTGGCGCTGGTCGATGCGGGCGACGAGATCGTCATGCCCGACCCGAGCTACCCGTGCAACCGGCATTTCGTCTCGGCCGCACAGGGCCGCGCGGTGCTGGTCCCCAGCGGACCGGCGCAACGTTTCCAGCTCACGGCCGAGGGCGTCGAGGCGGCCTGGACCGACCGCACCCGGGGCGTGCTGCTCGCCTCGCCGTCCAACCCCACCGGCACGTCGATCCACCCGGATGAGATGCGGCGCATCGTCGAGCTGGTGCGCAGCCGCGGCGGCGTCACGATGGTCGACGAGATCTATCTCGGCCTGAGCTTCGACGACACCTTCGGGCGCAGCGCACTGAGCTGCGGCGACGACGTGGTCACGATCAACAGCTTCTCGAAGTACTTCAGCATGACCGGCTGGCGCCTGGGCTGGATGGTCGTGCCGGAGGCCATGGTGCCGGTCGTGGAGCGACTGGCCCAGAACCTCTACATCTGCCCATCGACCGTGGCCCAGCAGGCCGCGCTGGCCTGCTTCGAACCCGACAGCCTGGCCGAATACGAACGCCGTCGCGCCGAGTTCCGCGCACGCCGGGACTTCCTCGTGCCGGCGCTGGACCGGCTGGGGCTGACAGTGCCGGTGATGCCCGACGGCGCGTTTTATGCCTGGGCCGATGTGTCGCGCTTCAGCGACAACAGCTGGGACTTCAGCTTCGACCTGATGCATCGGGCCCACCTGGCCCTGACCCCCGGCCGGGACTTCGGGCACCACGACAGCCAACGCTACATGCGCCTGTCCTACGCCAGCAGCATGGCCACGCTCCAGGAGGCCGTGACCCGGCTGGAACGTGTGCTTTGACACACCGCGTTACCCACTGGCCGGAAAACGGGGTCTTTTCTCACGTTCGATGCGGTTGAGCGCAACATGCGCTTGATCTAAGCTGCCGCAGTGGAATTCCAAAAGACCGTCCTCGCCCTGACGCCTGAACAGGCCCTTGAAGCCGAACGTGCTGCCCGACAGGCTGGCGCCGGCGGCCGGGGCCCGGAATCGGCCGACTCGAGCATCCTCGAAGGCGAGATGATCGAGGGCGAACACACGATCGCGCCGGCACCCGAGCCGCGTGCCCGCGAAGGCAGCCTGCCCTACGACGACCAGCCCACCATCGGACACATCGGCCGCTATGCGCTGAAGTACCGCCTGGGCGAGGGTGGCCTGGGCACCGTCTATGCCGCCCAGGATCCGCTGCTGTCACGCCTGGTGGCGATCAAGACCGTGAGCCTGGAGCTGTCGCCCGAGGCGCGCGAGCAGTTCAACTCCACCTTCCTGAACGAGGCCCGCGCTGCTGCCGGGCTGAACCATCCGCACATCGTCACGGTGTTCGATGCCGGCACCAGCCCGCAGGGCGCCTACATCGCGATGGAGCTCCTCAAGGGCATGGACCTGCGCCAGCGCCTCAAGGAAGGCTGGCGCCCCACCGCCATCGAGGCGGCGCTGATCATCCGCCGCGTGGCCGACGCGCTGTCCTATGCCCACACCAAGGGCGTGGTGCACCGTGACGTCAAGCCGGCCAACATCTTCATGACCGGTCGAACCCAGCCCAAGGTGCTCGACTTCGGCATTGCCCGCGTGGCCAGCCAGCAGGAGCCGGGCGCGGTGGACGAATTCGCCGCCGGCTCGCCCTACTACATGGCCCCCGAGCAGGTGCGCCATGCGCCCGTCGACCGCCGCTGCGACGTCTTTTCGCTCGGCGTGGTGCTGTACGAGCTGCTCACCTGCACCAAACCCTTCCAGGGCGCAACGCTCACCGAGATCGCCACCGCCGTCGTGGCGCACCAGCCGCCGCCAGCCCACGAGATCAATCCGTCCGTGCCACCCGCGCTGTCGGCCATTGCGGCGCGGGCGATGGAAAAAGACCCCGACGCACGCTTCCGCTCAGCCCGCGCTCTGTCGCGCGAACTGCGCCACTGGCTCGAGGAGCAGGCCGACGTCGCTCAGCAGGATGAACTCGAAGCGGCCGACCGCCGCGCCCGCCGCAAGCGCTGGCTGCTGGCCGCCACCGCCATCGGGCTGATGGCCACGGCCGTGCTGCTGAACCTGGGCGGGCTGTTCCAGCCGCCGGGCACGGCGACATCCGGCGACGTCCCGTCCGCGACGCCAGCGGTGGCCGGCGCCCCAAGCGCCTCGGCGGCAGCGGCGGGAGCCACTGCCACTGCCGCGGCGGCTGCCCCATTGGCCACCGCCGGCTCGGCGGCTGCGTCTGAACTGCCCGCCGCCAGCTCGCTCGGCGCGTCCGAGACCCTGGTCACCGGGCCGGCCAGTGCCGCATCGGCGGCTGCCCGCAGCGCCACGAGCGACCCGGCATCGCGAAGTGCCGCCGACGCCAAACCGGCCGAAACGCTGCGCGAGCGCCGTGCGCGTGAGGCTCGCGAGCGCGAGGCACGCGCAGCGCAGTCCACCACACCGGTCGCACCGGCGACCGGGCAGGTCAACATCGCCGTGAGCCCCTGGGGCCATGTCGAGGTCAATGGCAACCCAGCGGGCACCGCACCGCCGCTGAGCAAGCTGACACTGCCCGAAGGGCGCCACACGATCACGCTGCGCAACGACGCATTCGCGCCCCATTCCGTCACCATCCAGGTGTCGCCGGACCAGCCGGTGACCGTCAGACACAAGTTCGGATCATGACCCGCTGCAAGCTCCTGTTGACCACCTTCGCGCTCGGCTTTGTCCTGGCCGGCTGCGCCCCGATGCCACCCCAGGGCCCGGTCGGGATCACCGAACTGGCCGAACGCCCGGCCGAGCGCGCGCTGCTGGCCGGCATCCGTGCCTATGACGACGCGCAGTATCCCGATGCCGAACGCCGGCTGCTGCAGGCGCTCGAGCAGGGGCTGGCCGCACCGAAAGACCAGGCCGCCGCGCACAAGTACCTGGCGTTCATCTACTGCACCAGCCAGCGTGCGCCGCAGTGTGAAGCGGCCTTCAGGTCTGCCCGCAAGGCCGACCCGGCCTTCACGCTGAGCAAGTCGGAAGTCGGTCATCCGCTGTGGGGACCGGTGTTTACCCGCAGTCAGCAGCCATAATGCGGGTCGGGCCGCCACAGCCTGCCACCCGGCAGGCTTCCTGCGGCCGGTTGCCTGCATGTCCTCCATCGTCCCCTATCACTTCAAGATCCGCGTCTACTGGGAAGACACCGATGCCGGCGGCATCGTCTTCTACGCGAACTACCTGAAATTCTTCGAGCGTGCCCGCACCGAATGGCTGCGTGCGCGCGGCATTTCGCAGCAGCACCTGCGCGAGCACGGCGGCGCGATGTTCGTCGTCACCGAAACCGCCCTGCGCTACCACGCACCGGCCCGGCTGGACGACCTGATCGAGGTGACCGTGCAGGTGCGTGAAGCCGCCCGCGCATCGATGGTGATTGCGCAGCAGGCGTTACGAGATGGAACCTTGCTGGCCGAAGGTGACATCAAAATCGCGTGCGTCGATGCGCGGAGCCTTCGCCCGCGCCGCATTCCCGCTGAAATACTCCAGGAAATGGCATGAACCAGGATTTGTCGATCCTCCAGTTGGTCCTGCAGGCGAGCCTCGTCGTGCAGATCGTGATGGTGCTGCTGATGCTGATGTCGCTGGCGAGCTGGACAGTCATCTTCGGCAAGTTCTTCGGCATCCGCAGCGTGCGCAGTCTCAACGACGACTTCGAACGTGAGTTCTGGTCGGGCCGCAACCTCAACGACCTCTACAACCTGGCCTCCGACAGCCCACGCAAGGGCGGGCCGATGGAGCGCATCTTCGCCTCGGGCATGCGCGAGTTCCTGAAGCTGCGCGAACGCCGCGTGAACGACGCCGGCGCCCTGCTCGACGGTGCGCGCCGTGCGATGCGCGCGAGCTTCCAGCGCGAGCTCGATGCTGTCGAATCGCACCTGTCCTTCCTCGCCTCGGTGGGGTCGGTCTCGCCCTACATCGGCCTGTTCGGTACGGTGTGGGGGATCATGCATGCCTTCACCGGGCTGGCCAACCTGCAGCAGGTGACGCTGGCCACCGTGGCGCCGGGCATCGCCGAAGCCCTGGTGGCCACCGCCATCGGCCTGTTTGCTGCCATCCCGGCGGTGATCGCCTACAACCGCTTCGCTCGTGACATCGATCGCGTGGCGATCAAGCTCGAGACCTTCATCGAGGAGTTCTCGAACATCCTGCAGCGCAACATCGGCCACGCGCCGCCGCCCGGTGCGGCGCCGCATGCACCGCATCACTGAACGGGGCCTGCCATGCCTGCCATGAGCCCTCGCGGCGGATCGCGCCGACGCACCATCAGCGAAATCAACATGGTGCCCTTCATCGACGTCATGCTGGTGCTGCTGATCATCTTCATGGTCAGTGCGCCGCTCATCACGACCGGCGTGGTGGACCTGCCCACCGTGGGCAAGGCCCCGAAGCAGCCCGACCGGGTGGTCGAGATCGTCGTGGCGACCGACGAGTCGCTGAAGCTGCGCGTCGACGGCAAGGAACGGGGTCGCACCACACTGCGGCAACTGGCCGAGGAGGTCAAGGCCGCCCAGGCGGGTGCGCAGAACGCGCCGGTGGTGATCTCCGCGGAACGATCGGTGAAATACGAGGTCGTGGTGAAGGTGATGGACACCTTGCAACGTGCTGGCGTGCCCCGGGTGGGCCTGTCGGTCAAGACCACCGGAGCCTGACATGAACGCCGGCCTGGCCCGCGACGAACTGCTGCCACGCCCGCCCGACGCGCGCGGACGCGGGCTGGTGCTGGCCGTCCTGATCCACCTCGTGCTGGTGGGCGCGCTGACGCTGGGCGTCAACTGGAAGTCCAGCGAGCCTGACGCGGTCGAGGCCGAACTCTGGGCCAGCGTGCCGCAGGCGGCCGCCCCCGCCCAGGCGGCCGAGCCCGAGCCCCCCGCCCCACCCCCGAAGCCGCAGCCCCGCCCCGAGCCCGTCAAGCCCCCGCCACCGGTCCAGCAGCAGGCCCCCGATCGCGAGGCCGAAATCGCGCTCGAGAAGCAGCGCAAGGAACGCGAGGCCCGCAAGCTCGAGCAGGAACAGCGCGAGCGGGAGCAGCGCGAGAAGCAGGCCCGCGAACGCCGGGAAGCCGAGCGCAAGGAGGCTGAACGCAAGCAGGCCGAGCTCAAGCGCAAGCAGGACGAAGCCGAGCGGCTCAAGCGTGAACAGGCCGAAAAGCTGGCACAGCAGAAAAAGGCCGAGGCCGAGCGCAAAGCCCGTGAAGAAAAGGCCCGCCTGGCCGCCGAGCAGCAAAAGCGCATCGAGGCCCTGCGCGAAGAGCGGCTGGCCCGGCTCACCAGCCAGGCCGGCAACGGCACCCAGGCCACCGGCGTGGCCCAGAGCAGCAATACGGGTGCGGGCTCACCGTCGGCAGGCTGGGTCGGCCGCCTGCGCGCCAAGGTCAGGCCGAACATCGTCTTCACCGACGCCTACACCGGCAACCCGGCGGCCGAGGTCGAAGTGCGCGCCGCCCCGGACGGCACCATCCTCGGCACCCGCCTGGTCAAGCCCAGCGGCCATGCCGAATGGGATCAGGCCGTGCTGCGAGCCCTCGACAAGACCCAGACCCTGCCGCGCGACGACAACGGCCGCGTGCCGTCGTCGTTCGTGATCACCTTCAGGCCGCGCGATCTCTGACATCGGGCCGGCCGTGCGCCCGGCCTACGCCATGGCCGGCGCGACGCGGAACGAGTCGATGAAGCGCTGGTCGATGTGGCGCTTCCAGCGCCATGCAAGCCCACCCAGCCAGGGTGGTGACGCCCAGTCGCCCCAGGCCGCGATGGCCTCGCGGTTGCCGCAGTCGAGCAACTGCAGCGCGCGGCGCTGCGGTCGGTAGGGTTTCAGGGTCTGGTGGGCCAGCAAGGCGCGCAGGTTGGCGGCCAGCACCGGCCCGGCCCGAACCGCATGCACACCATTGCGAGGGTGGGGTTCGTCGACCCGCGACGACACGTCGCCGCAGGCGAACACCTCCGGGTGTGAACTCGACTGCAGGCTGGCCACGGTGGCGATGAAGCCGTCATCCGCGGTCTGCAGGCCGCTGTCGGCCACCCACGCGGGAGGCACTGCCCCGGTGGCCAGCAACGGTGCGTCGCAGACCAGCCGGGCGCCGTTGCTGAGCACGACCTCACCGTCGAGCAGTTCGACGCAGTCCTCGGGCAGCACCGTGATCTGACGAGCTCGCAAAGCGGCATGGCAGCGCGCCCTGAGCTGCGGCGAGTGACGGCCCAGCAGGCCGGCGCGCCCGCTCACCAGGCTCACCCGGGCCCGCCCGGCCAGGCGGTGCGCCACCGCCATGGCCATCTCGACCCCCGCCGCACCACCGCCGATCACGACCACATGGAGTGGCTTGTTGTCTGCCAGGGCCACGACCTGGGGCCAGAGCTGCGCAAACACCTGCAGCGGTTTCACGAACAGGCCCTGCGTCTGCGCCCCGGGAATGCGCTTGCGGTCCATCACGGCCCCGGTGTCCAGGCTCAGGACGTCATAGTCCAGCGTCTTGCCGTCGGCCGTGTTCAGCTTGCGCTGGGCCGCGTCCAGGCTGGCCAGGCTGCCCAGCACCACCTCGATGCCGCCGTCGCGTGCCAGTGCGGCCGCGTCGATGCAGGTCTGTTCGAAGCTGCAGTGCCCGGCCACATGGGCCGGCAGCATGCCGGAATAGACCTGCTGCGGCGAGGGCGTGAGCAGGCGCAGCCGCACGCCGGGCATCGGGGTGCGGCCCCAGTCCTTCAGCACTTGCAGGTGCGCGTGACCCGCCCCGACCAGCAGCACCTGCTTCATGGCCGTGCTCCCGTGCCCGCAAGGTGCCGCAGGCCCGCCACCCGGCTCACCGCATGACCGCCGGTGTTGTCGGTGTCAGCCCCGATCGCAATGGCCTGCAGGGGCGGCACCTCGGCGCTTTCGACGCCAAAGGCCTGGAGGAAGTCGGCTGCGAGGTCGCGGGACTCGCTCTGCCAGGCACCGGGCGGCTCATCGCCCGCGCCACGCAGCACCAGGTAGCGCACCCGCCGGCTGTATGCGTTGTCGAGCCATGTACCAGTCGGTTGTACCGGGTCGCGCACGTAGCACAGTGTTGCCGCCGGCAGCGGCTGATCGGTCCGGGCGCGAGCCAGCCGCAGCAACTGCCGCTCGACGAAGGGCACACGATCGAGCGGCATGTCGAACAGCGCGCACACCTTGACGCTGGTGTCGTCCGCCTCACGGGTGCGCAGATCGGCCGCATCGGCAAACCGCTCGACCTGCCACTGCCAGCTCAGCACCCCCGCGGCACCCCCCAGCGGATGGACCAGGTTGCCGTAGGCACCGCGCGCCTCGATGCGCACCGCGGTCCGCCCGTCATGCCGCTCGACTGAAAAGCGGGTGGCCGGCAGGCGTTGCGACGGCAACCCGGCCGGACGCCAAGGCGGCTCGATCGCACCCTGGACCGTCGCCGCAAACCCTGCCAGTGGCCGGACCTGCGCCTGGCTCGCGACGGACCCGAGCCCCGCGACAACCATGATCAGCGCGCCCATCACCGGCCTGCACGCCCCCGCCCTGCCTTCATGCACCACCACGTCTCCATTCGAAATACCGCTGCAACCACTGCAGCACCCGCTCGGGCTTGTGAGCCTTTTTCCACTCGCCCGCCGCATACTTGTTGGCTTCTGACAGTGTCGGATACGTGTGGATGGTTCCCAGGATACGGTTCAGGCCCAGGCCGTGTTTCATCGCCAGCACGAACTCCGCCAGCAGCTCGGCCGCATGTGCACCCACGATGGTGACGCCCAGGATGCGGTCGCGTCCCGGCTCGGTCAGCACCTTGACGAAGCCTTCGGCGGCCGAGTCGGCGATGGCGCGGTCCAGGTCGTCGATGCCGTAGCGCGTCACCTCGAAAGGCACGCCACGCGCACGGGCCTCATCTTCGCTCAGACCCACACGGGCGACCTCCGGGTCCACGAAGGTGGTCCACGGGATCACCCGGTAGTCGGCCTTGAAGCGCCGCAGGTCGCCGAACAGCGCATTCACCGCGGCATACCAGGCCTGGTGGGCGGCGGTGTGCGTGAACTGGAAGGGCCCGGCCACGTCGCCGGCAGCCAGGATGTTGGGATACAGCGTCTCGAGGTACTCGTTGGTGTCGATCACCCGGCGTCCTGCCGCAGCAGGAATGCCCAGTGCCTCCAGGCCATAGCCTTCCAGTCGAGCGACGCGGCCCACGGCACACAGCAGCACGTCGAACTCGATGGCCACCTCACCGGCGGCACTGCGCGCCCACAGGGTGTGCCCCTCGAAGCGCAGGGCCTGGTGGCCGGTCAGCACGCGCACGCCGTCGGCCTCCAGCGCGTGCTGCACGGCCTGCGCCACGTCGGTGTCCTCGCGCCCCATCAGCCGCGGGGCCATCTCGACCTGGGTGACCTGCGAGCCCAGGCGGGCAAAGGCCTGGGCCAGCTCGCAGCCGATCGGGCCGCCCCCCAGCACCAGCAATCGCTTCGGCCGCTCGCTCAGGGTCCACAGCGTGTCCGAGGTCAGGTAGCCGGTCTGCTCGATGCCCGGCAGCGGTGGCACGAACGGCTGTGCGCCCGCGGCGATGACGATGCTGCGGGTGGTGAGGCGGCGCGTGCCGCCCTGCGCATCGGTGATCTCCACCGTCCAGGGGTCGACGATGCGGGCCCGGCCGATGGCCACGTCCACACCCAGGCCGGTGTAGCGCTCGACGGAATCGTGCGGCTCGATGTCGGCAATCACACGCTGCACACGGGCCATCACGGCCGCGAAGTCGATCTCGGGTTCAACGTCCTTCAGCCCGAAGCGGCCTGCGTGGCGCATCTCGTGGGCCAGTCGGGCGCTGCGAATCAAGGCCTTGCTCGGCACGCAGCCGTAGTTCAGGCAGTCGCCGCCCATGCGGTGCGCCTCGACCAGCGTCACCTTGGCGCGTACCGTCGCGGCAATGTAGGCACTGACCAGCCCGGAGGCACCGCCGCCGATCACCACCAGGTTGCGATCAAAACGGCGCGGTCGCCGGCCGCGCCAGGGCGCGTAGACCCGCATGCGCTTCCAGGCTTCGAGCACGCGGCGCGCCAGCAGCGGAAACACCCCCAGCAGGGCAAACGAGGCCAGCAAGGCGGGCGAGACGATGCCCGCCAGTGTGTCGATGCGGGCCAGTTGCGTGCCCGCATTCACGTACACCACCGTGCCGGCCAGCATCCCCACCTGACTCACGAGGTAGAAGGTCGACGCCTTCATCGCCGTGAGGCCCATGGCCAGGTTGATGATGAAAAACGGCACCAGGGGCACCAGTCGCAGGGTGAACAGGTAAAACGCACCCTCGCGCTTCACGCCGGCGTCGATCTGCGCCAGACGAGCGCCAAACCGCGCCTGCACCATGTCTCGCAGCAGATAGCGCGACACCAGGAAGGCCAGGGTGGCGCCCACGCTGGACGCAAACGACACCAGCACCGTCCCCCACAGCAGACCGAACACCGCACCACCGGCCAGGGTCAGAATGACCGCGCCGGGGAGCGACAACGCCGTGACCGCCACGTAGACCAGCGCATAGGCCCCTGCCATCCAGAACGGGTGCGCCTGCCGCCAGGCTTCCAGCTGGGCCCGGCTGGCCTTGAGCGACTCCAGGCTCATGTAGCGGCCGAGGTCGAAAGCGAAGAACAGCACCACGGCCAGCACCGCGCTCAGGATCAACAGCAATTTGCGCCAGGGCATGGAATCGCTCCAGTGGGTGCGTGGGTCAGGGCCGTCCGGCAAAGGCCTGCCAGCCCGCCACGATGCGGGTCACGATGGTCAGTGCGCACAGGGCGGCAAACCCCAGTGCGAGTGCCGGGAAGTGCGCGGGCCACAGGCACATCAGGCTGAAGCAGATCAAGGTCTCGCTGCCTTCGGTCAGGCCACCGAGGTAGTAGAAGCCCTTGGACGGATAGGCGGTGCTGCTCAAACCGCGCCGCGCCGCCAGCACCGCAAATGCCAGGAAGCTGCTGCCGGTGCCCATGAACGCCGCCAGCAGCACGGCCGCCGCCAGCGCGTTGCCGGACGGATCGGCCAGTGCAAATGCCAGCGGAATGCTCGCGTAGAAGAGGAAGTCCAGCGTGATGTCCAGGAAGGCACCGCGGTCGGTCGGTGTGGTCAGGCGAGCGACGGCGCCGTCCAGTCCGTCGAACAGCCGGCTGAGCCACATCAGCGCCAACCCCCAGCCCGGTCGCCCCGCAGCAATGGCCGCAGCCGCCCCCAGGCCGGTGGCAAAACCGAACCAGGTGAGCGTGTCGGCATGGCAACGTGCCGCCACCAGGCGGCGAGCCATGGCATCGATCCCCGGCCTGAGCCAGGCCAGCGCAATGCGGTCAAGCATCGGCGGACTCCCCCTGCGCAGCCACCTGCACCACCCTTGCACCTGGCGGCACGTCGGCCACATCGTGCGTGACCAGCACGGTCGGGACACCACGCCGCGCCAGTTCGGCAAACACCTGCGTGCGGAAGCGCTCTCGCAGCCGCGCATCCAGCCGCGAGAACGGCTCATCCAGCAGCAGTGCGCGTGGCGCCGCGAGCAGGGCACGCAGCATCGACACGCGGGCGCGCTGCCCGCCCGACAGCGTGGCCGGCATGCGATCGCCCAGACCGGCCAGCGAGGCGTCGGCCAGTGCAGCATCGCAGCGCGCACGGCGTTCGGCGCGCGAGCCGCCGCGCAGCGCGAACAGCAGGTTCTCGCGAACGCTCATGTGCGGGAACAGCAGGTCGTCCTGAAACAGGATGCCGACCTGCCGCGCCCCCAGCGGCAGGTGATGGATCTCGCGCCCGTCGAGCAGGATGCGGCCCCGCGCACTGAACGCCGGGTCCAGCGTACCGCACAGCCAGGCCAGCAGCGTGGACTTGCCCGAGCCGCTGGGCCCCATCACGGCGAGCACCTCGCCCGGCTGCACGCACGCATCCAGGCCGTCGAACAACACCCGATCGCCCAGCCGGATGTGGGCCTCCCGGATTTCCAGACTCATCTTGCCCTCCCCTGCCAGGCGGCCCAGGCCAGCACGATGGCCGGCAGCACCATCTGCAAGGCCGCGAAGGCGGCACTCAGGTGACGCTGGCCGCCGGCGGCCAGCGTCAGCGCCTCCGTGGTGACCGTGCCCAGGCGCCCGGCACCGACAAACTGCGTCGGCAGGTACTGCGCCACGCTGACGGCAAAGCCGATGGCAAATGCCGAGGCGAGCGGTGCACGCAGCACCGGCCACTTGACCCGCACCAGGTGCGCCCAGGCGCCACGGCCCAGCGTGCGCGCTGTCAGGCGCAGGCGATCGTCATAGGCACGGTAGGCCGGCGCCAGCGCCACCCAGACGTAGGGCGCGACAAACATGAGATGGACCCACCACAGCCCGGCCGGCTGCCCGTCGAGGCCCAGCTGCAGCGCCACCGTGTAGAAGCCGGCCGACAGCAGCAGCGACGGCAGCACCATCGACGCATAGATCCAGGGCGTGGCCCACGCATCGACACGCGCGGGCAGTGCCTCGAGCCAGGCAACCACCAGCAACAACGCCGCAGACGATGCACCGGCCGCCAGCAGCGCCGTGCGACTCACCAGCGGTGCGCTGGCCCACACCTGCTCCCAGGCCGACAGCGTGAGCAGTTCAGGCCGCAAGTCAGGGAAGCGCCAGACGCCCGCCACGGACACCCCGGCCAGCACCAGCACGCAGACCAGGTAGAGCCCTTGCCACAGCGCCACCCCGGCACGCACGGCCACCTGCGGGCGCAGCCGGCCGATACCGCCGGGCGGGCGGCGCGGCAGCCCCCGCGCCAGTGCGTGCCGGCGCATGAACCCGGCCACGCGCCACACACCGAGCAGGGCCAGCATCACCGCCACCCAGGTGCCCACCAGCAGCCACACGGCCGCTGCACCCTGGGCCTGCAGCGTCGGGCTTGCATCGAGCAGCCACTGCCATGCCAGCACGCCCAGCACCGGCGGCGTGCCTGGCCCCAGCACCACGGCCATGTCGACCACGGTGAGCCCGTAAGCCACCACCGCGCCCAATGGCCAGGCCAGCGTCGGCACCAGCACGGGCCACAGCACCTGCCAGGCGATCTGGGGCGACGACAGCCCCATCGAGCGGGCCACCCAGATCTGCTGGCGCAGCACACCCTGCAGCCCGGCGCGCTGCAGGCCGGCCAGTGCGGTCCAGACGAGAAACGGCACTTCCTTGGCGACCAACCCGGCCACCAGGGCCCAGCCCCCCGGGTCCTGCACGGTGGCCACATCGGGCGGCTGTTGCCAGCCCAGCCACGGTGCGAGCAGGCGCGCCACCACACCGCTGGGCATCAGCAGCAGCCCCAGGGCAATGGCAAAGGCCAGGTGCGGCATGGCCAGCATCGGCGCGAGGCGCTGCTGCAGGCGTCGACCGGCATCGCTGCCGACCACGCTGGAGACCACGCTCAGTGCCAGCACCAGCGAGACCAGGCTGCTGACCAGGCCCACACGCAGGCCCAGGCCCCACGCGGGCAGCCACTGGCCGTCGGCCCACAGGGCCTGCCATGCGGCCACATCGGCGGCCCGCACGGCTGCAGCGGCTACCGCCCAGGCCATCGGCAGCGCAAAGGCCGCGAGGGCCACGGCAATCACCGCAGCCGGCGCAAGCCAGGGCGTGACCCTCATATACCGTAGCGTCGTGTCCACTCGCGCTCAAGTGCCTCGACCCAGCTGGCGTGTGGTTCGGGCAAGGCCGGCGCGGGCTGGATCACTGCGCCGGGCACGGCAGCGCCCAGGAAGAGCTGACGCTGCGCGGGCGGCAGCCGATCCACCGCGAGCACGGTGGGGTCACCCCAATGGCGGATGTCGGCCTTGCGGGCCTGGGCCAGCGGTGACAGCAGGAAGTCGATCGCCACCTGGGCACCTTCGCGAGCGCGGGCGTTGAAGGGGATGCCGATGAAATGCGTGTTGCCGATGGTGCCGCCACGGTGCTGCCACGCAATGGTTGTGGGCGGCAGCAGCCGCGACGCCACGTGATTGGCCGCCGCATTGGGGTTGAACGTCAGCGCGATGTCGAGCTCGCCATCGGCCAGCATCTGGCGCAGCGCCGCATCGTTGGCCGGGAACTGCCGCCCCTGACGCCAGAGCTGGGGATGCAGGGCATCGAGGTAGGCCCACAGGGGCGCCGTGGCCGCGGCAAAGGCCTCGCTGCGCAAGGGCTTGTGGAGCACCGCGCGCACCGGAGTCAGCTCGCTGAGCACCTGTTTCAGGAAGGTCGTGCCATGAAAGTTCGGCGGCTTGGGATAGGTGAAGCGCCCCGGCCGACGCCGCGCAAATTCGGCCAGATCCTGCACGCTGCCTGGCGGCTGCGGCACACGTTCGCGGTCGCCGTAGAAGGTGAGCTGGGCCATGCCCCACGGGGCCTCCATGCCGTCGACGGGCTCGGAGAAGTCCACCCGTGTGGTGGGTTTGCCGTCGACGTCGACCAGGGCATAGGCCGGCAACTGCTCGGCGAACGGGCCGAACAACAGACCCTCACGTTTCATGGCGAGGAAGTTCTCGCCATTGATCCAGACCGCGTCGACTGAACCGTCCCGGGTGCGCCCGGCCTGCTTTTCGGCGCGCACACGCTGCACGACCTCGGCCGCATCGGCGATCTTCACATGCACGAGCTTCACGCCATGACGCTGCTCGATCTCAGCGGCGGCCCACTGCAGGTAGGCGTTGATGCGGTCACTGCCCGCCCAGGCATTGAAGTGCACGGTCTGGCCACGGGCAGCGGCCTCGATCCGTCGCCAGGCCTCGGACGGCGCCGAGCCCATCGAGGACTGTGCCGAGCCGAGGCCCGGCCATGCCAGGCTGGCCAGTGCGGTGCAACGAGTGAGGAGTGTGCGTCGTTTCATCGTGGTCATGGAGTCTCAGAGCGGATCGGCCAGTGCGATCAGGTCGGTCGTACCCACGTCGATGCCGGCCTGCATCAGCAGGGTCGTGACCTGCCCGCGGTGGTGCGTCTGATGGTTGAAGAAATGGCTCAGCGCCTGCCAGGTGCGCATGGCCCGCGGCTGACCGGTGGTGGTGGTGTAGTGCAGCGTGCCGGCCAGGAGCGGGTCGGTCAGGGCCTGAGCGAACTGCTCGATGGCCTCGTCAAGGGCCGCCCGCTCATGCGCCAGCGCGCCGAAATCGGCATGGAGCTGCATGTCCAGGCCGGTGAACCCCGGGATGGCCAGGCGATCAGCGTCCAGGCTCTCGAACGGTGCGAGACCGGCAAACCGCCGCAGCCAGATGCGGTCTCCGACCATCACATGGTTGAGCGTGCCATGAATGGAGCCGAAAAACGCACCGCGCTCGCGCTTGCGCTCTTCGTCCGAAAGGCGCCCGGCCGCCTCATACAGCCGTGCGTTGAACCACCGGTTGTACCGGGCCATGAAGACATAGTGGTCGCTTGCGGGCATCGGCGAAGTCTACACAGCCGCCCCGGCCCGCCCGGTGGCGCGACGCTGCGGGGCGCCACGCAGCCGGCCGCCCAGCCAGTGGTCGAACGACCAGCGCCCGGGCCCCCACAGCAGCAGGCCCGCCAGCAGGGCGCCCCAGAACAGATGCTGCTGCCAAGCGGCCGGCGCGATCTCGGGCAGGCTCACCACCGCCACGGCATTGACCACGAACAGCCCCAGGGCCGCAAACCGGCCGGCCAGGCCCAGCATCAGCAGCACGGGCAGCACCAGCTCGCCGGCCGTGCCCATCACGGCCGCCAGCTCGGGCGACAGCAGCGGCACCTGGTATTCATCAGTGAACAGCGCCACGGTGATCTCCCAGTCGCGCAGCTTGGTGAGCCCGGACAGGAAAAACACCTGGGCGACGTGGTAGCGCGCCGCCAGCTGTGCCAGCGGCTGGAGTGATTCGAGTCCACGCACGGCACGCTGCCAATGGGTGTCGAGGGTGTGCAGCAAGGGGCTCATGGTCGGGTTCCTCAGGGTTGGGGTCGTGGGGGGTCGCCTGCCCCGGCGGGCAAGGCATGCACGGCCAGCAGCCAGCCATGCTTCAGCGCACGCGCCAGCCAGTCGGCAAGGTCAAAACCACCACCGGCGGCGTCCAGCGCTTCGGCCAGCGTGGCACCGGCCTCGACGGCATCGAACCAGGCTGCGTCGCCCGGCGCCGCCTCGGCCACGCTCACCTGCCAGCCATGGCGACAGACCACCGCCGTTTGTGCCTGCGCGCCCGCCAGTGCCGTGCGCACGGCCTCGAAGGCGGCATCGCGTGCCGGTCCTTGTGCGCGATGGGCGTGCCAGATCGACACGATCGGATGTGGCGATGCCAGCCGCACGAGCGCTGGATGCAGCACCAGGCGCAGCCGGTTCGGCTCGGCCGCCGCCAGCAGGTCAAACGTCTCGGGGGCTGCCGGCGCATCTGCCGCATGCGAGGCCCGATGCACGGCCCAGTCCAGCCGGGCCGAGTCGGCCAGCCAGGGCCAGTCCTGCAGGTCTTCGCTGTGCTCGACCAGCGCCGGCACGGCCTCGCCGTACCAGGCCAGGTCGCCCCGGGTGGCGGGGTGGCGCAGCCGGTAGACACGTGCCAGCGTCTCGAATGATTCGTCGCCCAGCATCTGCTGCAGCGTGGGATACGCCGCCGCGAGCGCGGCATGGGCGCTGGCCTGGGCATTCGCCCGGTAGGCCGCCACGCCGCGCCGGGCCGTCGCGCCATCCTGCTGGAGCCAGCCGGCCAGCACCGGAGACAGCGGTGCATCAAAGCGCGCGAGCACCGCCGAAGCCAGCAGTTGCTGGCGCAGTTGTTCACGGCGGCGCAGATCGCCGGTGACTGGCGCGCCGCTGCCCGCCCCGCGTGGCGGCGATGAAGACCGGCGCGCCGTCATGCGGCCTGCCTCCAAGGCGACGCGGCAACGGGCGCCGGGGCCAGCAGCATTTCGCGTTGGCAGTCGGCGGCGCAGGCCGCCTCGTCGAGCAGCACGTCGAACTCGGGCAGGTCGGTGTCCCACTCGATCAGGGTGGGCACGGTACCGAAACGCTGGAGCGCATGGCGGTACACCGCCCACACCGAGGCATCGACCCGACTGCCGTGGTGGTCGATCACCAGGTCTGGCGTCACCAGATGGCCCGCCAGATGGATCTCGGCAACGCTGCCCACGGGCAAGGCATCGACATGGTCCATGACCGCCTGCACCGGGTCGACCGTTCGACCGCGACGCCCGGCATTGAGTCCATTGACCACGAGGTTGTTCAGGTCCAGCAGCAGCCGGCAGCCGGTACGGCGGCACAACTGCGCCAGGAATTGCGCTTCGCTCATCGTGCTGTCGGCCCAGTCAAGGTAGGCCGACAGGTTCTCGACCACCAGTTCCCGGCCGAGGCGCTCCTGCACCTGCTGGACGTTTTCGCACATGATCGCCAGCGCGTCTTCGGTGAAGGCCACCGGCAGCAGGTCGTTCAGGTGAACGACCTGGGCCGCCGCGCTCCCGGCATGGCGGGGCCAGGCGGTACGGGCAAACGAGGCATGGTCGGAGACGCGCACCGGCTCGATGCGCTCGACCAGCGCGGCCAGCCGTTCCAGGTGCCAGGGGTCCAGCCCTGCGGCCGAGCCCAGCGACAGGCCCACACCGTGCAGGCTGACGTCACACCGTGCCCTGGCCTGCTCGAGCAGCCCGAGGGCGGCGCCGCCATCGCCGAAGTAGTTCTCGCTGTGCACTTCCACGAAATCCAGCGCGTGTGCGCCTTCCAGGAAGTCGCGGTGGTGCGGGTGGCGCAGTCCGACCCCGACAGCCGACCGGGCGGCAGCGCCAGGGTGACCCACCGGGATCGGGGCGTGGCTCATCGACCGGGCCTCACTTCTTCATCGCCTTGTCGCGCGCCTCGGCCGTGGACAGCCCGCCCATCTGCTTGCAGGTGCCCTTGGCCACGTACTTCCACTCGCCCGGGTCACCGTCGACCTTGGACTGCCCGGCGCAGGAGTGCGTGCCGGCGAGGTTGGCGCAGTCGTTCTGCCCGGCCTTGGCAATGCCGTAGCACTTTTCCTTGCCCTTGTCGTCGGCCGCGGCGGCGCCGGACACCAGGCCCAGGGCCATCACCGAAGCCAGGGCGGAAGAAACGAGGTGCTTGTGATTCATGCGGGATCTCCTGATCGATCGAAGCCAGTCACCCGGGGCGGATGCCGTCGGCCATGCACTGGCCTGCTTCAGTCGCGGAGATCCCGACCTTCTTACACAGTGCGCATCAGGGCGGCGGCAGGTCGGGCATGGGCTGGGTCGTCTCGGCCAGGAAGGGCAAGGACGAGGTCGAGGCGAACAGTCGCGAGTCGAGCTTGCTGGAGACGACCTCGGGCGAGGCGTAGAAGCGCACCCGGTTGCGGCCGGCGCGCTTGGCTTCGTACAGCGCCTCGTCGGCGTGACGCAGCAGGTCCACCGCGTCGGTCTGGCCCAGCGCGAGCTCGCGCGCCGAGGCATAGGCCACCCCCACGCTCATCGTGCAGCTCAGGAAACTGCGCCCGGTGTCGATCTCCAGCGTCTCGAAGCTGCGGCGCAGTCGATCGGCAAACACGCGGGCGCCGGGAACATCGGTGCCCGGCAGCACCAGGCAGAACTCCTCGCCACCCAGCCGCGCGAAGATGTCGGTCTCGCGCTTGGCGCGATGCACCAGTTGCGCCAGCGCCTTGAGCACCAGGTCGCCGACATGGTGGCCGTGGGTGTCATTGACGGCCTTGAAGTGGTCGACGTCGATCACGAGCAACGCAACCGACTGCCCGAGCTGCGCCGACAGCGAGGCCAGGCGGCCGGTGCGGTCTTCGAAGCCTCGCCGGTTCAGCGCGCCGGTCAGCGGATCACGCACGGCCTGGGCGCGCAGACGCTCGGCGAGCTGAAACGTCACCAGCAGCACATACAGCATCACCAGCGCGCCGGTGGCCACAAACACCACACCCACCAGCCAGCCGTTGGCCGACACCACCACGGCGCTGATCTCCGCGCCCCCCAGTGCCGACCACAGCCCGGCCGGCTGCTCGCGCAGGATCAGCAGGCCACGCAGCGCCCAGCCCGCGGCTTCGACCGCGGTGCACGCCGCCACACCCAGGAACAGCGGATGGAAGCCACGGCGGGTGTGCCGCAGCGAGGTCCAGCCTGCCCACAGCCACAACCACGCCGCCAGGGCCGACACCGCGGTGGTGGTCAGCACCGGCCGGTCGAACCATTCGGCCGGCACACACACGGCCGCCCCCAGCCCCAGGGCCACCCCCCAGTGCCAGAACGAACGCGGTGCCCCTGCGTAACGGCGCATGCCTTCGATCACGCTGGCCACACTGGCCAGCAGCACCAGCTCGCCCAGCACATAGGTGGCACGGGCGGCGGCCGAGGTGGCCTGCATGGCGGGGCCTGCCAGCCACATGCCGATCAGCCCGCAGGCCGCCCCGGCGCCCCACCAGCGTGGCCCGGGGATGTCACGGACCAGTCGGGCCAGCACCGCCATCAGCACGATGGTGACGACCAGCAGGATGCTGAAGGCCGCAGCCAGGCCGGCGTACTGGGGCAGGCCCAGGGTGGTCATGCCGGGCTCCTTGCGGGTGCACGCCAGGGTGCACCGGGCAGGGGCTGCTCCGGGGCCGGTGCAGGTGGTGCCAGCATGCAGCAGTTGCGGCCCCGGGCCTTGGCCTCGTAGAGCGCCGCATCCGCGCGCTGCAGCAGCTCGTCCCAGGTGGCCTGGGAGCCGGGCATCGAGGCCACGCCGATGCTCACCGTCACCGCCAGTGGCTGCCCCGCCTCGCCAAAGCGCTGCTGCAACACCGCCTGGCGCAGGGCCTGGGCAGCCGCAAGGCCGGCGTCGTCATCGGCACCGGGCACGATCACCACGAACTCCTCGCCGCCCAGGCGCGCCACCAGGTCGGCCTGGTGAAAACTCTTCATCAGCAGCCGGGCGAACTGCTGCAGCACCCGGTCACCGACCGGGTGACCATGCTCGTCGTTGATGCGCTTGAAGTGGTCGAGGTCACAGGCCAGCACCGCCACCGGCCGGCCCACACGCCGGGCAAACGACAGCAGCGTGGGGACCGCCTCATCGAGCCCGCGGCGGTTGAACACCTGGGTCAGCGGGTCCTTCACGCTCAGCTCCGCCAGCGCCTCGTTCATGTTGGCCGTCATCAGCAGCGCAAGACCGGTGATCGCCGCGAGCAGCAGCATGGTCGTGACCATGCCCAGCGCGGCGTTGACTTCGATCGCCCGCGCGTCGGGCAGCCAGCCCGGCACGGCAAACAGGCCCATGCGCAGCACGGCCAGCAGCGCCATCAGGCCAAAACTGGCGCGCAGGTACAGCCTCACCTCGCGCAGCCCGCTGCGCGAGAGTTCGCCCAGTGACCACCAGGCCGCGCCCATCAGCAGCGCGATGCCGGCATTGCGCACGGTCAGGCGTGCTTCGACCACGGGCCACACGGCCACGAAACCCGCGCAGGCCACGAGGCTGGCCATCACCACCCCGCCGGCAAACGCCCAGGGGCGCGACAACCCCAGGTGATGGCGCAGGCCGATCAGCAACAGGCCGTAGCCGCTGAGCAGCACCGGCTCACGCAGCACCAGCAGCAGCGGCGGCAGCGCCTCGCCCTTCACCAGCAGCGCACTGCCGGCCGCCAGCGGCACGAAAGCGACGGCCCAGTAGCCCGCGCCCCGCACGTCGGGCACCCAGCGCGAGGCGATACCCACGATCGCCGCCAGCAGGAGGCCGAGCAGGGAGCTGGCAAAGGCGACGGCAGAGAAGTCCAAGGGGCAGGCAGCGTGGCAGTGGCGGGCAGAAGTGCCGGTCGAGTATGCCAACCCCCACAGGGTGCATCAAGCCGCGCGGGGCGACCGATCGCGCGAACTGGGCCGGATCTGCCCTGCTTTTCCCACGGACAGCGCGAAATTCGAGGGCACACTCCAAAGTGCACACTGGGTGCGTGCTGCGCCCGATGCCGGGGCACCCCCGGGACCACCGCAAGCCGAGACTGCCCATGACGACCGACACCCTGCCGATGCCGCTGATGGACGAGCCGATCGCGCCCACGCGCGAGAAGTCGCCCCACCCGAGCTTTCGCTGGCCCACGCCACCCTTCGGCACGTATCCGCAGGCGACCGAGCAGCAACAGCCGCTGCAGTGCGACATCGAGGGGCTCAACGGCCGCCTGATGAGCGGGCGGCTGATCTTTTTCGTGCCCGAGGAACAACTGGCCTACGTGCAGGTGCCCCCGGCACGCACGACCATGCCGGTGCGCTTCAATCAGTTCCGCTCGCTGGCGATCCGCGACACGCTCAAGCCGCTGGGCCTGGCCGCCGGCGACCCCCACGCCGACGTGCTCGAGTTCCGGCCGCTGTCGCCCTTTCGCGTGGCGATGAAGCAGGGCAAGGCCCTGGAGGGTGAGTCGATCGGCCATGTCGAGACCGATTTCGGCCTGTTCCTGTTCCCGCCGGCTGACGACCAGGGCAGCGTGCGTCGCCTGTTCGTTCCGCGCGACAGCTACGACGGTGTCGAGATCGGGCCACGCATCGGCGAGGTGCTGGTGGCCCAGAAGGCCGCCACGCCCCAACAGGTGGAACAGGTGGCCCGCCAGCAGGAAGAGATGCGCGGGCGCAAGCTCGGCGACATCCTGGTCACCCGCAAGATCGTCTCGGCCGACAAGCTGATGGCCGCACTCGAGCAGCAGTCGCGCATGCCCATGGTGCGCATCGGCGAGGCCCTGGTGTCGCTGGGCCTGATCAGCCAGGCGCAGCTCGACGAGGCGCTGGAACAGCAGAAGACCGACCGCACCGTGCCGCTGGGTGAACTGCTGGTGCAGACCAACCTCGTGTCGCGCCAGGACCTGCAGACCGCACTGGCCCACAAGATGGGCTACCCGCTGGTCGACGTGCTGAACTTTCCGGCCGACCCGGACGCCTTGCGCAAGGTGCCCTATGCGATCGCCTCCCGCCTGAATGCCCTGCCGCTGGTGCTGCGCGAGGGCCGGCTGGTGGTGGCGGTTGAAGACCCCTCCCAGCGCAAGGTGCTCGAAGAACTGGAGTTCGCCAGCCAGCTCAAGATCGTGCCGGCGCTGGCCCAGTCGGGCACGCTGGAAAGCGCGGTGCGCCTGGCCTACGAGAAGATCGGCGCCGACGTCTGGTCCCTGAATGCACCCGGCTCGGGCGGTGCGGGCACAGGCATGCTCGGCGCGATCGAGTTCGAGCCGCCGGAGACCACCGGCCGCCTGATGGAAACACTCGAAAAGGAAGGCTCGGCCGGTGCTGACAGCGACACCGACGACCACCAGATCGAGCAGTCCGACAACTCCCTGGTCCGACTGATCAACAGCATGATCGTCGAGGCCCATGCCCAGGGGGTGTCGGACATCCACATCGAGAGCTATCCGGGCAAGGAAAAGGTCAAGGTGCGCTTTCGCAAGGACGGCCTGCTGCAGCCCTACATCGAGCTGCCGCACACCTACCGCAGTGCCCTGATCGCGCGCATCAAGATCATGTGCGACCTCGACATCTCCGAGCGCCGCAAGCCGCAGGACGGCAAGATCAACTTTGCGCGATTCGTGCCCGGCCAGAAGATCGAGCTGCGCGTGGCCACGATCCCAACCGCGAACAACCTCGAAGACGTGGTGATGCGTATCCTGGCCTCGGCCAAGCCCATCCCGCTGGACAACCTGGGCCTGAGCGACAGCAACCTGCGCAACCTCAAGGACGCCATGCAGCGCCCCTACGGCCTCGTGCTGTGCGTGGGCCCCACCGGCTCGGGCAAGACCACCACACTGCACTCGGCGCTGAGCTTCATCAACGTGCCCGAGCGCAAGATCTGGACGGCCGAAGACCCGGTCGAAATCACCCAGCCCGGGCTGCGCCAGGTGCAGGTGAACCCCAAGATCGAATGGACCTTCGCCAAGGCGTTGCGGGCCTTCCTGCGTGCCGACCCGGACGTGATCATGGTCGGTGAAATCCGCGATGAAGAGACCGCACGCATCGCCGTCGAGGCCTCGCTGACCGGTCACCTGGTGCTGTCCACGCTGCACACCAACAGCGCCCCCGAAACCGTCACGCGCCTGCTCGACATGGGCATGGACCCGTTCAACTTTGCCGACTCCCTGCTGGCCGTGCTGGCCCAGCGCCTGGTGCGCCGGCTGTGCAGCGAATGCCGCGTCACCCGCCCGGCCACGCCGGAAGAGGTTGACGAACTGCTGGCCGACTACCTGCACGTGTGCCCGCCGGACGACCCCCGCTTCAGCCGCGAGTCGGTGCTGTCCGAATGGCTGGAGCGCTTCGGGCGCGACGGCAAGCTGATGCACCACCACAGCCCCGGCTGCGACAAGTGCGCCCACACCGGCTTTCGCGGCCGCGCCGGCCTGCACGAGCTGATGGTGGCCTCGCGCGAGCTGCGCCATCTGGTGCAGACGGGTGCACGCGCCGAACAACTGCAACGCAATGCCATCGCCGAAGGCATGCGCACACTGCGCCAGGACGGCATCGCCAAGGTGCTGATGGGCGTGACCACCCTGGCCGAAGTGCGGGCCACCAGCAACAGCTGACCCACTGGCCGCCGGCATGCCCGGCCGCCCTGCT
This sequence comes from uncultured Burkholderiales bacterium, assembly GCA_965650765.1. Taxonomy (GTDB): domain Bacteria; phylum Pseudomonadota; class Gammaproteobacteria; order Burkholderiales; family Burkholderiaceae_C; genus Caldimonas. The sequence goes on along the minus strand of CBFGPV010000035.1, from coordinate 5,286 downwards.
CTGCCTGGGCGCACGCCGGGCGTGGCTGCCATGCCCGCGCCAGCCAGTACCTGTGAACTCCGTCACGCTCGGACCATCCTCTCACGGTGCGCTTCCGCAGTGCGGAACCCGTGGGCCCGAAACAACCACTCACAGGTTGTCAATTCGTTTCAGATCTGTACGATCCACCTGGGCCCCCGTTCGGGCCCCAGCTTTCAGCAGTCGGCCATTGCAGTACGCCGCTGCTGAAGCGGTCGGTTCGCCGACCTGCCCTGCCCCTGCCGCACCGCGCATCGCCCTCACCCGGCACGCGTGGTCACCCCAACTGCCTCAAGTACACCGGACATGACCTTCATGCACGCTGCCTCCCCTGCCCCGGCATCCTTCCTGTCTGACCGCACGCCTCCCGGCCACCGTGCTGAAGTCCTGTTCATCGACCCTGGCGTAGCCGACGCGCCGGTGCTGGCCGACTGGGCCCGCACCGGTGTCGAGGTGGTCGTGCTCGACGCCGACCAGCCGGGCTGGGCCCGCATCGCCGCCCATCTGCAGGACCACGGCCCGGTGCAGGCCCTGCACCTGGTCGGCCACGGGCGCCCCGGGGCCTTGCAGTTGGGCAACGAATGGCTGACGCCGGCCACGCTGGCCCGCGAGGCCGAGGCCTGCGCCGCCATTCGCGCGGCACTGGCCGACGATGCCGATCTGCTGGTCTACGGATGTGAATCAGCCGCAGGAGCACAAGGACATGCCTTCGTGCAGGCGCTCGCTGCGGCCACCGGTGCCAGCGTGGCCGCATCCGATCGCATCGTGGGCCACGCTGACCAGGGCGGCACCTGGGCGCTGCCCATCGGGCACGGCGCTGTGGCCACCTCGCTCGCCTTCCGGCCCGCCGTGGCTCAGGCCTATGCCGGGGCCTTTGCGGTGACCTACTCCGACCGCGACAACAGCACCAGTCCGCTGGCCGAAGTGCCTGACGTGGCTGCGGGCACGCTGGTCGGCGACTTCGACAACGATGGCGATGTCGACATCCTGGCGAGCGCGAACAACGCGGCGCCGTACGACGACTTCGTCTACTTCCGGAACGACGGCAGCGGCAACTTCATCGAACTGAGCTACAACACGAGCCCGTTCTCGGCCGTGCCCGGCAGCGCGCAGTTCTTCAATGCGCACAACACCTATGTCTTCGACGTCGACAACGATGGCGACGACGACATCTGGGACTATGCCGGCACGGGCGGCGCGCCGATCTTCCTGCGCAACAACGGCGGCGTCTTCGAGGACGCCTCGGCAAGCAATCCGCTGGCGGACGTGGCGGCCGTCGGCCAGTACGTGATCACTGGCGACTTCGACACCGACGGCGACGTCGATGTGCTGGGATACGACGACAGCGGCACGGCACTCGAGTTTTTCCTGAACGACGGCAGCGGCAACTACGCACTGGTGACTGGCGCAGCCAACCCCTTCGACAGTGTGCTGGCCAGCGACCAGTTCTGGAACGCGCACAACACGTTTGTCGCCGACTTCGACGGCGACGGTGACCTCGACATCTGGGACCACGTGGGCAACGGTTCGCAGATCTACCTGGAGAACACCGACGGCAGCACCTATGTGCGCCGTACCGGCGGCGCCAACCCCCTCGACGCCATCCCGGCACCGCTCGGTTCGGTGATCGTGGGCGACTTCGACACCGACGGCGACATCGACGTGCTCTCGTATGACGTGGTGGACCCTGCCGTGTCGGCCGTGCAGTTCTACCGCAACGATGGCGCGGGCAGCTTCACGCTGGTCAACTACGCCAGCAGCCCGTTTGCCAGCATCACGAACGATGCCGACCACCATTTCTGGAACGCCCGCAACACGGTGGTGGCCGACTACGACAACGACGGCGACGTCGACATCTGGGACTACTCCGGCCGGGCCGACTTCGACGGCAATGCGATCTACCTTGAGCAGCAGGTGGCGCCGCCGGCCCTGACGGCCTCCACCCCCGCCGACAACACCAACGGCGTGGACCCCACCGCGTCGATCACGCTCACCTTCAACGAAACCATCACATCGGCGGGCACCGGGCTGATCCGCATCGTGCGCTCCGACAACGACACCGTGGTCGAGTCGTTTGCCGGCAACGATGCGCGCGTGACCGGCGTGGGCACCAGCACGCTCACGCTGAATCCGGGCATCACGCTGTCCGATCTCACCGGCTACTACGTGCTGATCGACAAGAAGGCCTTTTTTGACAGCGACGGCATGACCTTCCAGGGCATCACCGACGCAAGCCGCCTGAACTTCACGACCGGCACGTCCAACCTGCCGCCGGTGGTGTCCAACCTGAACGGAGACAGCGTCGTCTTCACCGAGGGCGGTGGCGACATCCTGCTCGATGCCGGCGGCAATGCCGCCGTGAGCGACAGCGATTCGACCAACTTCAACGGTGGCCAGCTCACCGTGGCGATCACGGCCAACCGGGTCGCGACCGAAGACCAGCTTGCCATCCGCAACCAGGGCAGCGGCGCCGGCCAGATCGGCGTGAGCGGCTCGAACGTGACGTACGAGGGCGCCACCATCGGCACCTTCAGCGGCGGCTCCAGCACCGATGACCTGATGATCACGCTCAATGCGCTCGCCACGCCCACGGCGGTGCAGGCGCTGGTGCGCAACCTGAGCTACCGCAACGTCCACCCCAACGATCCCGACACCAGCGCACGCACCATCGGCATCACGGTCACCGACGGTGACGGCGGCACAAGCACCACTGCCAACGTGACAGTGACAGTGACGGCGGTGAACAGCAACCCCACGTTGGATCAGGCCATCCCCGACCAGAACGCGACCGAAGACAGTGCCTTCAGCTTCCAGTTTGCAAGCAACACCTTCAGCGACCTCGATGACAGCCTGAGCTACAGCGCCACACTCGCAGGCGGCGGCCCCCTGCCCGCGTGGCTGAGCTTCAACACGGCCACACGCACTTTCTCGGGCACACCCGCCAACGCCGACGTCGGCACGGTGTCGATCGAGGTCACCGCCAACGATGGCAATGGCGGCAGCATCAGCGACAGCTTCGACATTGTTGTTGCCAACACCAACGACGCGCCCACGGTGGCCCAGCCGATCGCATCGCAGGCGGCGACCGAAGACGCCGCCTTTTCGTTCCAGTTCGACGCCAATGTGTTCGCCGATGCCGACGTGGGCGATTCACTCAGCTACTCGGCCACACTCGCCGGTGGCGCTGCGTTGCCGGCCTGGCTGAGCTTCGACGCGCTTTCACGCACCTTCAGCGGCACGCCAGCCAACGGTGACGTGGGCACCGTGTCGATCGACCTCACCGCCACCGACACGCAAGGCGGCGCGGTGACCGACACCTTCGACATCGTCGTGGCCAACACGAACGACACGCCCACACTGGCCAACGCCATCCCCGACCAGAACGCCACCGAAGGGGTGGCCTTCAGCTTCCAGTTCAGCCCGACCACCTTCGACGATCCCGATGTGGGCGACACCCTGAGCTACACGGCCGCCCTCGTCGGCGGCGGCAGCCTGCCGGCCTGGATGAGCTTCAACGCGGCCACACGCACCTTCAGCGGCACGCCGCAAGACCCCGGGACCGGCACCTTCGACATCGAGGTGACCGCCACGGACGGCAGCGGCAGCACGGCAACCGACACCTTCCAGTTGGTCGTCGCTGCGGTGAACGATGCCCCCGAGGTGGTGGCTCCGCTGAGCATTGCCGTCACCGAGGACACACCCACCGCACTGACCGGCATCACCTTCAGCGACAGCGATGCCGGCACCGCGCTCGTGGGGACCAGCTTCAGCGTGCCCTCCGGGGCACTTTCCGCCAGCAGCGGTGGTGGCGTGACGGTCAGCGGGACGTCCTCCCTCCTGAACCTGGTCGGCACGCTGGCCGACATCAACCAGTTCATCGCCGATGGCGCGCTGCTCTACAGCCCGGCGGCCGATCAGACCGATGACGTGACCCTGGGCATCATCATCGACGACCTGGGCAACAGCGGCTCGGGCAGCGTGCTGTCCGACACCGCCAACGTGACACTCGATCTGAGCGCCGTCAATGACGCGCCGGTCAACACCCTGCCCGCTGACCAGCACACCGCCACCGACACCCCGCTGGCGTTCAGCACGGCCAACGGCAACCTGCTGTCGGTGAATGACATTGACGCAGGCACAACACCGTTGGCGGTCACGCTGGCAGTCACGAATGGCACGCTGACGCTGGGCCAGACCACAGGCCTGAGCATCCTGAGTGGCGATGTGAACGGCGGGGCCTCGCTCGCGTTTTTCTTCCGCGGCAACATGGCCGATGTGAACGCTGCCCTGGCCACGCTGGTGTTCACCCCTGCGTCCGGCTTCAACGGTGACGCCACCCTCACCTTCATCAGCAACGACGAAGGGGCACAGGGCAGCGGCGGTGCCCAGTCGGACACCGACACCCTCACGATCACCGTCGCGCCGCCGAACCCGATCGTCACCGAGGTGGGCAGCAGCAGCCCGGACGGCAGCTATGCCGTGGGCGACACCGTGACCCTCACCGTGACCTTCAGCCAGACGGTGTTCGTCGACGGCGGGCTGCCCACGCTGCAGCTCGAGACCGGCAGCACCGACCGCATCGCGACCTACAGCGGCGGCTCAGGCACCAGCACCCTGAGCTTCAGCTACGTCGTCCAGGCAGGTGACCTCAGCACCGACCTCGAGATCCTGTCCACCGCCGCCCTGAGCCTGAACGGCGCCACCGTGCGCAACGCCGGCGGTGACGACGCGGTACTCACCTTGCCTGCACCCGGCACGGCCGACGCCATCTCGGCACAGCACGACATCGTGATCGACGGTGTGGCCCCCACGGTCACCAGCCTGACCTCGCCGACCGCCAACGGCACCTATGGCGTGGGCGACGAGATCATCATCGAGGTGAACTTCTCGGAAGCCGTCGTCGTGACCGGCTCACCGCAGCTGATGCTCGAGACCGGCGCCACCGATCGCGCGGCCACCCTGGTCGGCGGCTCGGGCACAAACACCCTGAGCTTCCGGTACGTCGTGACCCAGGGCGACCTGTCCGGCGATCTGGACGTCGTGTCCACCTCGGCGCTGACGCTCGCCGGCGGCAGCATCACCGATGCCGCGGGCAATCCGTCGTCGCTGCTCCTGCCGGCGCCGGGTGGCGCGGGCTCCCTGTCCGACGGCAAGGCGATCGTGGTGTTCACCAACACCGCGCCCAGTCTGGCCACGCCCGCGGCGCTGGAGTTCAACGACACCCCCGCATACGACAGCTTCAGCGTTCGCAGCGGCACGCTGCAGGCC
>CBFGPV010000034.1:0-31168 GCA_965650765.1 uncultured Burkholderiales bacterium | reverse complement strand
AGCACATGCGCGATGCGTTCGCTCGGATAGTCCGGGTCCAGCGGCACATAGGCCGCCGCACAGCCCCACACCCCCAGCAGCGCGCTCACCAGCGGGGTGCCGCGCCCGGTGCACACGGCCACCCGGTCGCCCGGACGCACCCCCAGGGCCCGCAGCGCGGTGGCCACACGCCGCGCCTCGTGCATCAGCTCACCGTAGCTCAGCGAGCCGGCCTCGTCGCTGACGGCCGGCCGCTCGGGCGCCGCCTGGGCCTGCTGCATCACGCGCGCGGGCACCACCGTCGTCGATGTGGCTGCGCGCGGACCCCAGGCCTGGGTCAGCAGGCGGGCGGTCTCGGTGCTGTCGATCAGCGGCAGGGTGTCGACCGGGGTGTCCGGGTCGCGCAGTCCGGCGTCGAGCAGGCAGGCCAGGCGGCGTGCCATCGACTCGGCGGTGGCGGCATCGAACAGGTCGGTGCTGTATTCGAGCACCAGTTCCAGCCGGCCCTGGCGCTCACGGAAGATCGCCGTGAGGTCGAACTTGGACGTGGTGGCCTGGGTCCAGCGTGGCACCGATGCGGTGAGGCCGGGCAGCTGCACCGGTGTGTCGTCGACACGCTGGTGCATCAGCATTGCCTGGAACAGCGGGTTGCGGCTGGGGTCGCGTTCGGGGTTGAGCTCCTCGACGAGCTTCTCGAACGGCACGGCCTGATGGGCCTGGGCCGCCAGCAGGTCGGACTTCACATGCTGCAGCAGCGCACGCAGCGAGGGCGCGCCCGACAGGTCGGAGCGCAGCACCAGCGTGTTCGCGAAAAAGCCGATCAGGCCCTCGACGGCCAGTTGATCGCGCTGGGCCACGGGCGTGCCCACCAGGATGTCGTGCTGGCCGGTGGTGCGCGACAGCCAGGCCTGGAAGGCCGCCATCAGCAGCATGAAGGGGGTGACCTGCTCGGACTCGGCCAGGTCGCGCAGGCGCCCGGGCAGATCCTCAGGCAGCGGCAGCACACATTCGGCGCCGGCAAAGCTCTGGCGTGGCGGGCGCGGCCGGTCGGCGGGCAGGTCGAGCACGGCGCGCGGCTCGGCCAGTCGGGCCCGCCAGTGATCGAGCTGGCGTTGCAAGGCCTCGCCCTGCAGGGTGCGGCGCTGCCAGCGGGCGAGATCGGCATACTGCAGCGGCAGGGGCGGCAGCGGGTCGGCCTCACCGCGCACCAGAGCCGCATACAGCGTGCACAGCTCACGGGCAAACACGCCGGACGACCAGCCATCGGACACGATGTGGTGCGCCGCGGTCAGCAGCAGGTGGTCGTTGTCGGCGCAGCGCAGCAGCGCCACACGGAAGACCGGCCCTTGCGCCAGGTCGAAGGGCGTACGCCCCCAGTCCCGCGCCACCGCCTCGATGGCGGCGTCGTCGGCGCCGGACGCGGCCCCCGGCAGGTTGCGCAGGTCGATCTCTTCCAGCGGCACCGGCCCGGCCGGGTGGATGTGCTGCACCGGTTCGCCGTCGGCCGTGGTGCCGAAGGTGGTGCGCAGGGCCGCATGGCGGCGCACGATGGTGTCCAGCACCCGCCGCAGCACGGCCACGTCCAGCGGGCCCTGCAGCCGCAGCGCGCCGCGGATCACATAGGCCGAGGCATCGTCCTGCATCTGGTCGAGCAGCCACATGCGCTGCTGCGCAAACGACAGCGGCGCGGCCTCGCTCATCTCGCTGCGCCGGGCCTCGGCGCCCAGCCAGGCGAGCAGCTCGGGCTTGGCCTGCGCAATGGCCTCGCGCAGTTCGGCACCGAGCACGCCCTTGGGCGCGTTGACCCGCAACTGCTCGCCGTCGACCGCCAGGGTCACGTCGAGCAGGCGCAGGTGGGTGATGAGTTCAGATGCGGTCATGTGTCAGAAAGCGATCTCTTCGCGCTCATCGCCGGCCGGTGCGGCATCGCCGCCCCGCGCCTGATCGATGCGCGCTGCAAATTCGATCACGGTGGGTGCCTCGAACAGTTCACCCAACGCAAGCTCCACCCCCAAGGCCGAACGCACCCGCGAGAGCATGCGTGCGGCCATCAGGGAGTGGCCTCCCAGGTCAAAGAAATTGTCGCCCAGGCCCACGGCGTCGCGTTGCAGCAGCTCAGACCAGATGCGCGCCACGGCGGACTCGGCGCTGCTCCACGGTGCCTGCGCCTGACGCGTGGCCAGCAGCGCGGCCAGGCGGGCGGCGCGTGCCGCACGGGGCGAGGGTCGCGCCTGCGGGTCGATCGCCCGCACCGGGCCGGCCAGCGGCAGCTCGGACAGGCGCAGGCCCGGGTCATGCGCCACCGCGGTGGCGGCCTGCCGCAGGTCGTCGGCCAGTCGCTGCACGGTGGCCGCATCGAACAGGTCGGCGTTGTAGGCCAGCAGACAGGTCAGGCCGCCGCCCTCGTGCACGGTTGCAGGCGACTCGGCGGCATACAGCGTGAGGTCGAACTTGGCCGGCATCTGCAGCGCCATCGCACGGATGTCGGGGGTCCAAAGGCTCACGCGCAGCCCGTTGTCCGGGGCCTGCTGCGGTGGCGGCGGAAAGTTGAACAGGTTGAACATCACCTGGAACAGCGGCGTGCGGCCCGGGTCGCGTTCGGGCTGCACGGCCTCGACCACCCGGTCGAAGGGCACGTCCTGATGGGTCAGGGCCTCGATGGTGGTCTCGCGCACACGGGCCAGCACCGTGGTGAAGGACGGGTCACCGTCGAGCTGGTCGCGCAGTGCCAGCGTGTTGACGAAAAAGCCGACCAGGCCTTCAAGCTCGGGCCGCGGCCGACCGGCCACCGGCGTGCCCACGGTGATGTCCGACTGCCCGGCATGGCGTGCCAGCACGAGCTTGAACACCGCCAGCAGCACCATGAACAGGGTGGCGCCGGCGCCGTGGGCCAGGCGCTGCAGCCGCTCGAGCAGCGCGGCATCGAGCGCGAAGACCTGCGCTGCACCGCGGAAGCTCTGCCGCGGCGGCCGGGGCCGGTCGGTGGGCAAGGCCAGCACCGGCGCGCCGGCCAGGCGATCGCGCCAGTAATCGAGTGCGGCCTGGCGCTGCGGCAGGGCCAGCACCTCGCGCTGCCAGGCGGCGTAGTCGGCGTACTGCACCGGCAGCGCGGGCAGGTGCGGCGCCTGCCCTTGGGCCAGGGCGTGGTCCCAGGCCGCCAGCTCGGTCGCCAGCACCTGCAGCGACCAGCCGTCGGCGACCAGGTGATGGGCCTGCAGCACCAGCAGGTGGTCGTCGGGGGCCAGCACCAGCAGGTGGACACGTGCCAGCGGCCCGCGGGTGAGGTCATAGGGCCGGGCAGCCTCCGTGCCGATGCGCTCGACCAGCGCGGGCAGGTCGCGATGCCCACCGGGCCCGCTCAGGTCGCCGACCGTCAGCGCCACCGCGGCAGTCGGGTCGATGTGCAGCCGTGCAACGTCGTCCTCGACCACCACATGGGCGCGCAGCTGTTCCTGGCGCTGCCAGATGGCCTGCAGCGCCGCGCGCAGGCGCGCCAGGTCGAGCGGGCCGTGCAGGTGCAGGGTCACGGCCATGTTGAAGGTGCTGGTGCCGGGCTGCAGCTGCTCGAAGAACCACAGCCGCTCCTGGGCCCGCGACAGCGGCAGGCGGCCGCCACGCGCCAGCGGCCGCAGCGCAGGGTCGTCGGGCACCGCCGCCTGATCCGCCTGCGCCAGGCGGGCCGCCAGCGCCGCCAGGGTCGTTGCCTCGAACAGCAGGTTCACCGGCACACGGCGCGCCAGGCGCTGGCTCAGCCGCGCACACACCCTCGCCGCAGCCAGCGAATGGCCACCCAGCGCAAAGAAGTTGTCGTCCAGCCCGGCCTGCGGCACCCCCAGCACTTCGGTCCAGGTGTCGGCCACCAGGTGTTCGAGCCCTGTCACGGGCGGTCGATGTGCCCGTGGCGCGCCGCCGCGATCCGGTTCGGGCAGGCGGCGCAGGTCGACCTTGCCGTTGGGCGTGAGCGGCAGGCTGTCGAGCCGCACCAGCTCGGCCGGCAGCATGTAGGCCGGCAGGCGTTCGCGCAGGGCCTGCATCAGCCCGGTCCCGGCAGGGTCGTTCGGGGGCGTGCGGTCGCCGGTGTACCAGGCCACCAGGCGGGCCTCGCCGTGTGCAGGCGCATGCAGTTGCACGACCGCCTTACGCACGCCGGGCAACGCGCGCAGGGCCGCCTCGATCTCACCAGGCTCGATGCGGAAGCCGCGCAGCTTGATCTGGCGGTCGCCCCGGCCGGCAAACTCGACCTGGCCGTCGGGCCGGTAGCGCCCGAGGTCGCCGGTGCGATACAGCCGTTCACCACCACCGGCATCGGCCGGCGCAAAACGTTGCGAGGTCAGCGCCTCGTCGTGCAGGTAGCCGCTGGACAGATAGGCGCTGCGCACGACGATCTCGCCGACCTCTCCGATGCCGCACAGCCGGCCGGCGCGATCGAGCACCAGCAGCTGCACCCCGTCGATGCCGTGCCCCAGCGGCACGCGGCTGCCGGGCGCAGGCAATTCGTCTGCCAGCACATGCCAGGCCATGGCCTGCGGGGTTTCGGTGGTGCCGTAGAAGTTCACGCAGGTCACCTGGGGCGCCAGCCGGCGCAATGCGGCCACGGTGGCCGCGCCGAGCAGCTCGCCGCCGAAACACGCGCGGCGCAGTTGCGGCAGGCCCGCCGGGGTGGCGTCGAGCGTGATCAGGTCGGCCATCGACGGCGTGAGGTGGCACACGGTGATGCCGGTATCGCTCATCCACACTGCCAGATGGCCCGGCGACATCATCCGGGTCGCGTCGGGCAGGCACACGCAGGCCCCGGCCCACAGCGCACCGACGGTGTCGCGCAGCAGCGGGTCATGGGCCAGCCCCGACAGCACACTGACCCGGTCGTGCGGGCCGAGGCCGGCCGTGCGTGCATGCCAGTCGAAGAAGTGCCGCAACGGTGCATGGGTGCCGGCCACCGCCTTGGGTTGCCCGGTCGAGCCGGAGGTGAACACCACGTAGGCGAGATCGTCGTCGGACGCTTCTTCGGCCAGCGGCTCACCGTCCGGCACGAGCGCCTCGGCGGGCCTTGCCGGCCCGTGCAGCACCGGCCGCCCGGTCTGTGCCAGCCAGCGGGCCACGGCCTCGGGCAGCACCGCGCCATCGGGCGCGATCAGCGCGCGCGGCTGGGCGATGTCGAGCTGGCTGACCAGGCGTGGTGCAGGATGGGCCGGGTCCAGGATCAGGAAGGCCGCCTGGGCCTTCCACACGCCCACCATGGCCCAGGGCAGCGCCACGCTGCGCTCGCCGAGCACGGCGACCACGTCGCCCCGGCCGAGGCCCAGGGCCCGCAGCCGGCCCGCCAGTTCGCTCGTGTGCTGGTCGAGCTCGCGCCAGCTCCAGGTGCAGCGGCTGTCCTGCACCGCGGGCCGGTCGGGCTGCTGCCGCAGGTGCAGGCGCAAACGCTGCTGCAGGCTCACGCCGGGCTCGCGCGGCAGCCGCGCGAGCGGATCGGGCAGCACGGCGCGCGCCTCGGGCGTCACCAGCGGCAGTGCCATCACGGCAGCCTCGGGCGCGTCGGCGATCGCACCCAGCAGGTGCCGGTAGGCCGCCAGCAGGGCCTCGATGCGCGGCGCGTCGAACAGGTCGGAGTTGTAGATCGCGGTGACCCCCAGGCCCTGCGGGCCGTGCGAGAGATACACGGTGAGGTCGAACTTGGCATCGGCCGCGCCGGGGTTGGTGGCCGGGGCCGGTGTCATGCGCAGCCCGGGCAGCTCGATGCTGCGGAAGTCGGCCACGTCCAGCAGATTGAGCATCACCTGGAACAGCGGCGAGCGCGACAGGTCGCGCTCGGGGGCCAGGGCCTGCACGACCGCCTCGAAGGGCAGGTCGCCATGGGCATGGGCGGCCAGCAGCGTGGCCCGCACGTCGGCCAGCAGGCCCGGCAGCGTCTGCCCGGCCTCCAGGCGGGTGCGGATCACCACGGTGTTGATGAAGGCGCCGACCAGCGGCTCGACCTCGGAGCGCGAGCGGCCGGCCACCGGCACACCGATGCACACGTCGTCCTGCCCCGACCACCGCGCCATCAGCACCTGGAAGGCCGCCAGCAGCACCGTGAACGGTGTGGTGCCGTGGGTGCGTGCGATCGCGTTCACGCGGTCCGACAGCGCGGGCGAAAGCACGGTCTCGGCCACGGCACCGCGGTAGGTCTGGCGCGGCGGGCGGGGCCGGTCGGTGGGCAGGTCCAGGTGGGGTGGCGCACCATCGAGCGCCTGGCGCCAGTAGGCCAGCGCGCCCTGCCCGGCCGGGCCGGCGGGATCGGACTGCTGGCGCTGCCACACCGCATGGTCGGCATAGTGCAGCGGCAGCGGGGCCAGCGCCGGCAGGCTGCCCTGGTGTGCAGCGCGGTAGCGTGCGGCCAGCTCCTGCACGATCAGGCCCAGCGACCAGCCATCGCCGACGATGTGGTGCAGGCACAGCACGAGCACATGGTGCTCGTCGGCACACCGCAGCAGCAGGCCACGCACCAGCGGCGCCCTGGCCAGATCGAACGGGCGGGTGATGAAGGTATTGCCATGCTGCTGCACCGCGGCATCGACCTGGTCGGCCGCGACCGGCGCAAGCGTCAGCTGCTCCAGTGGCCAGGGCATGGCGGCGTGCACGACCTGCATGGGCAGGCCGTCGATCGGCACGAAGCTCGTGCGCAAGGCCTCGTGGCGCGCCACGATCTCGTCGAGGCAGCGCGCCAGCAGTGCCGCGTCGAGACGGCCGTGCAGCTGGAACATCATCGGCAGGTTGTTCACCGCGCTGCCGGGCTGCACCTGGTCGAAAAACCAGAATCGCTCCTGGGTGAACGAGGCCCGCACCGGCGGGCGCTGCGGCGCACCGGCGGGATGCGCCTGCACCGCCTGCACGAAGCTGACGATTGCCGCGCGGTGCGTGGCCACCTGGGCCCGCAGCTCGGGCGTCAGCACACCGGCCGGCGCACGAAAACGCAGCTGCTCGCCCTCGCACCAGAGCTGCACGCCCAGGGTCGAGAGCCGTTCGACGAGTGCGGCCGCGCTCACGCCCGCCTCCGGCACGTTGTGGTGCGCTCGCCCGGGCTGCTCACAGCTCGCCCTCCTCCCAGGCGGCCGGGGTGGCGCCGACCGCCCCGGTGGCCTGCGCGGCCGGGGTCGCGCCGGCAGCCGGCGCCATCAGCGCGAGCACCTGTTGCGCCAGCTCCTGCAGGCTCGGCCCGCGCAGCAGATCGGCCACCGACACCTGCACCTGCAGCGCAGCCTGGATGCGGTTGCGCAGCTCCATGGCCATCAGCGAGTCCATGCCCATGTCCATCAGCGAGCGGTGCGGATCGGCACGCTGTGCGTCACCCAGGGCCAGCACACGCACCACCTGCCCGGTCAGGAACTGCTGCAGCAGCGCGGGCCGGGCCGTGTCGACGGCCTGCGCCAGGCGGGCCAGGATGTCGTCCGGCGCGCTGGCCGCCACGGCCGCCACCCGCGGGCGCGGGCGCAGCTCGCGCAGCAGCGGCGGCACCTGGGCCGGCAGGCGCGAGCGCACCAGTGGCAGGGCCGCAAACTGCGCCGACTCGGCGCCGTCGATGAGTTCGCCCAGCATGCGCGTGCCCTGGGCCGGCTCGATCATCTGCAGCCCGAGCGCCGCCCAGCGCTTGCGGTGCTGTTCGTCGACGTCGGCGGCCATGCCGACCTCGGACCAGCTGCCCCAGTTGATGCTCAGCGCGGCCAGGCCGCAGGCGCGCCGCATCTGGGCCAGTGCATCGAGGAAGGCATTGGCCGCCGCATAGTTGGCCTGCCCTGGCGAGCCCAGGATGGCGGCCCCCGACGAATACATCACGAAAAAGTCCAGCGGCCGATGCAGCGTGAGCGCATGCAGGTGCCAGGTGCCCTGCACCTTGGGCGCCATCACGCGGGCCAGGCGAGCGAGGTCCTGCTGCGCCAGCATGGCGTCGTCCACCAGGCCGGCGGCATGCACGATGCCGCGCAGCGGTGCACCGGTGGCGTCCACCCGCTGCAGCACGGCCGCAAGCGCAGCCGCGTCGGCCACGTCGGCCTGCTCGACCTGCACCTGCACACCCTGCTCGCGCCAGCCGGCCAGTTGCGCCTCGGCGGCCACCGACGGGGGGCGCCGGCCCAGCAGCACCAGGTGGCGCGCACCGGCATCGACCAGCCAGCCGGCCGCGGCCAGGCCCAGGCCACCCAGGCCGCCGGTCACGAGGTAGGCGGCATCGGCGCGCACCTGGGGCCGATGGTGCTGGGTGATGACGACCTTGCCGGTGTGCAGGCCCTGGCCCATGTAGCGGAAGGCCTGCTCGGCCTGGGCGAGCGGCCAGCAGCGCTGGGGCAGCGGCTGCAGCACGCCGGCATCGAACTCGGCCAGCAGTTCGCGCAGCATGTCGGCCACGAAATGCGGCCGCTGCGCGGTCACCTCGCCGAGGTAGAGCCGGTGGTAGCTCACGCCGGGGTAGCGCTGTGCGACGGTCTGCGGGTCCCAGATGCCGGTCTTGCCGATCTCGACGAAATGCCCGCCGCTGCGGCGGATCAGCCCCAGGCTGGCCGGGATGAACTCGCCGGCCAGGGAGTTCAGCACCATGTCCACGCCCTCGCCGGCCGTGGCCGCAAGGATGTCGTCGACAAAGGCGAGCGAGCGTGAGTCGCTGACATGCTGCACGCCCATCGCGCGGGCCAGCTCGCGTTTGGCCGGTGTGCCGGCCGTGCCGAACACCACCGCCCCGGCGCGCAGCGCGAGCTGGGCGGCGGCCATGCCCACACCGCCGGTCACGGCATGGATCAGCACCCGCTGCCCGGGCCGGATCGCGGCCAGGTGGCGCAGCGAGTATTCGGCCGTCAGGAAGGTCACCGGGATGGTGGCCGCAGCGTTGAAGCTCAGGCTGGCCGGCTTGCGCACCGTGAGTGCGGCCGGCGCCACCACCCAGGTCGCGAAGCTGCGGTCGACCATCGCCACGACCTCGTCGCCGGGACGCAGGTCGTCCACACCGGCGCCAACCGCCGTCACCACACCGGCACATTCGTTGCCCAGCGGACCCGGATCGCCCGGGTACATGCCCAGCGCATTGAGCACGTCACGGAAGTTCAGGCCGGTCGCCAGCACACGGATCTCGACCTGCCCCGGCCCCGGGGCCTCGCGCTGCACCGCGCGCAGGCGCAGGTTCTCGAGCATGCCGCGCTCGTCGATCTCCAGCCGCTGCTGGGTCACCTCGGCCGCAGCGAGCCGGCCCGGCACCAGCCGCGCCACACGTCGGGCGCCCTGGCGCAACGCCACGCGGTCTTCGTCGTCGGGTGTCCACAGCAGGTCGAAGAGCTGGGCGCGGTCGTCGGCCCGGGCGGCCGGGTCGAGGTCGATGCGCACGCAGCGCAGCGCCGGGAGTTCGGACGCCACCACCCCGGCCAGTGCCCAGATCGACGCCTGGACGAGGTCGGGCACCGAATCGGCCACGGCCTGCGCGCCACGCGTGAGCATCCACAGCCGGGTGGGCGTGTCGTGCAGCGCCTGGCACAGGTGCAGCGTGGCCGCCAGTGCGCGGTGTTGCGCCGCCTCGATGGGTGGCAACCGTGACGGCAGGGTCACGGCCGCGGTATGGCCGTCGCCGGCATCCAGCGTCCACATCGACACCACGGCATGCCAGGCCTGGCCGTCGGCCGGCGCAAGCACGGACCGCAACGCCTCGGCGTCCAGCGGGTCGACGAGGCATTCACCGGCCTGCGGCTCGCGGCCGGATTCGCTGGCCATGCGCACCACCACCACCTCGGCCTGCGCCTCGCGCAGGCGCGCCACCAGGGCATCGGCCTGACCGCCCGCGTCGGCCAGCACCAGCCAGCGCCCCGGCGCCTCGGTGCGGGGCCGCTGCGGCAGGGGCAGCACAGGCCAGTCGATCTGGAACAACCAGCTGGTGTCGCCCGCACCGGCGCTGGCGCGCCGCAAGGCCTCGCGCGAGACCCGCCTCAGCTCCAGGCCACGCAGCGTGGCCACGGCCCGGCCCTGGTCGTCGAACAGGTGCAGGTCGCTGCGCAGGCTGTCGCCCGCGGGCTCGGCCGCATGCACCTGCACATGGCACCAGACCGCATCGACAGCCGCCTGCCAGACCTGGGCCTGCGCCAGCCCCACCGGCACGAACACGTCGCTGCCGGCCACCCAGTCGAGTCCACCGCCGACCAGCTGGAGGCAGGCATCGAGCAGCGCCGGGTGCACACGGTAGCGGCCCGCCTCACCGGCCGGGCCGGGCGGCAGCACCACACGGCCCAGCACCTCGCGGGTGCCACGGTGCATCTCGACGATGCCGCGGAAGGCCGGGCCGTAGTGGGCCTCCTGGGTGGCCAGCCGGGTGTAGTACTCCTCGGGTGCCACGGCCTGCGGGCAGGCCGACACCAGGGCCGCACGGTCGAGGGGTGCGGGAACGTCGGCGGTGGCCGACGCCAGCGTCGCGCTGGCATGCAGGCGCCAGCGCTGCGGTTCATCGCCCGGCAGCGATGCGTCGGCGGCCAGGCTGTAGACCTGCGCTGCATGACGACCATCGGCCGCGGGTGTCACCACCACCTGAAGGTCGACCTGGCCCTGCTCGGGCAGGACCAGCGCCTCGGCAATGGTGAAGTCGCTCACGGCGCCGCGGTCGCCCAGCACCTGCGCGGCTGCGGCCTGCATCAACTCGAGAAAGCCGGTGGCCGGAAACAGCGTGTGGTCGTAGATGCGGTGATCGGCCAGCCACGGATGGGTGGCCAGGCCCAGCCGGGCCTCGAAGATGCGCACCGCACTCGACAGGGCCGAACCGAGCAGCGGATGGCCGCTGTCGCGCCCGGCCAGCGCACGTGCCGGTGCCGTGTCGGCAAATTCCTGCCAGTAGCGCTCGCGCTGGAAGGGGTAGGTCGGCAGCACGGCATGGCGGTCCACGCCGGCGGGCCACAGCGCCGTCCAGCGCACCGGCTGGCCCAGCGCATACAGGCTGCCCAGGCTGCCCAGCATCACCTCGCGTTCACCGCGGCCCTTGCGCAGGCTGGGCAGCCAGACGGCCGCCTGGGCGCCCTCGCAGCGCTGGGCCATGGCCGACAGCGTGGGCGTGGGGCCGATCTCGAGGAAGGTGGTGTAGCCGTCGTCCAGCAGCCGCGCGATCGCATCGGCAAACCGCACCGGCTCGCGCACATGGCGACGCCAGTAGCCCGCCGTGCAGATCTCGTCGCCGGCACGCTGGCCGCTGAGGTTGGACATCAGCATCAGGCGGGGCGGCGCCAGCGGCACCTCGGCCACGGTGGCCTCGAAGGCCTGCAGCATCGGTGCCATCAGCGGCGAATGGAAGGCATGCGACACATTGAGCCGCTGCGATTCGATGCCCGCGGCGCCCAGGCGCTCCAGCACCGCGGCCACGGCCTCGGCCCGGCCGGACACGACGGTGTTGAGCGGCCCGTTGACTGCAGCGATCGAGGCCTGCTCGTCCAGCCCGGCCAGGGCCTCGCGCACGCGGGTTTCGTCGGCAAACACGGCGGCCATCGCACCGTCACGCGGCAGCTCGCTCATCAGGCGCGCACGCTGCACGATCAGCCGCAGCCCGTCGGCCAGGGTGAACACGCCGGCCACGCAGGCCGCCACATATTCGCCCACGCTGTGGCCGAGCACGGCCGCCGGTGTCACGCCCCACGACATCCACAGCTGCGCCAGCGCGTACTCCACCGCAAACAGCGCGGGCTGGGTGTAGGCGGTGTCGTCGATCAG
Source organism: uncultured Burkholderiales bacterium (assembly GCA_965650765.1). Classification (GTDB taxonomy): domain Bacteria; phylum Pseudomonadota; class Gammaproteobacteria; order Burkholderiales; family Burkholderiaceae_C; genus Caldimonas. Next base: position 19,492 of record CBFGPV010000034.1, on the reverse strand, counting down.
CGGCGGTGTTGCGGCGCCCGGCTCGGGCCACAGCACCGACAGCAGCGAGCGCCCCAGCCACGGATCGGCCAGCGCGGCGCATTCGTCCAGCGCGGCGCGGAACGCCGGTTCGCTCTCGTACAGCGCGCGGGCCATGCCGGGGTACTGCGCCCCCTGCCCGGTGAACATGAACACGACCTCGGGCGGGAAGCCCGTCGCAGCGCGACCTCGCGCGACGCCTGCAGGCGGCGAACGGTCGGCCTCGCTCGGGCCGTCGGCCCAGGCCTGCAGGCGCTCGCAGGCCTGCTGCGGGCTGTCGGCCAGCACCGCCAGGCGTTCGGTGAAATGCGAACGGCCGCAGGCCAGCGTGGCGGCCACGTCCGGCAGTGCGGGGGCGGCCTCGCCCTGCAGCACCCCGGCCAGGCGGCCGGCGGCGTCGACCAGGGCACGGCGCGTCTGCGCCGACAGCACCAGCAGCTCGGGGCCGTCGCGCCGCACCGCAGCGGCCGGCGCCACAGCGGGCGCTTCCTCGATCACGAGGTGAGCATTGGTGCCGCTGAAGCCGAACGAGCTCACGCCGGCACGCCGCAACCTGCCTTCAGGCACGTGCCAGGGCACGAGTGCGGTGGGGACGGTGACCGGCAGGCTGTCCCAGGGGATCAGCGGGTTGGGCCGGCGCAGGTGCAGATGCGGCGGGATGGCGCGGTGCTGCAATGCGAGCACCACCTTGATCACACCGGCCACGCCGGCCGCACCTTCGGCATGGCCGATGTTGGTCTTGACCGAACCGACCATCAGGGCCTGGTCCTTCGGGCGCTCGCCGAACACCTCGCCCAGCGCCTTGATCTCGATCGGATCGCCCAGCGAGGTGCCGGTGCCGTGGGCCTCGATGTAGCCGATGTCCTCGGGCGCCAGGCGGGCATTGGCCAGTGCGGCGCGGATCACCGCCACCTGGGCCGCACCGTTGGGGGCGGTCAGGCCGCTGCTGCGCCCGTCCTGGTTGATCGCGGCACCGCGGATCACCGCGTCGATGCGGTCGCCATCGCGCAAGGCGTCGGACAGGCGCTTGAGCACCAGCATGCCGCAGCCCTCGGCGCGCACATAACCGTCGGCCGACGCGTCGAAGGTCTTGCAGCGCCCGTCGAACGACATCATGCGCGCGCGGGAGGTGAGGATGGAGCCGTCGGGCGACAGCGTCAGGCCCACCCCGCCGGCCAGGGCCAGGTCGGCCTCGCGCAGGCGCAGGCTGCGCATCGCGCCGTGGATGGCCACCAGCGAGGACGAACACGCCGTGTCGATCGCCATGTTCGGGCCGTGCAGCCCCAGCAGGTAGGACAGCCGGCCCGAGGCCATGCTGTGTGCGGACCCCGAGGCCGAATACGCATCGGCCGTGCGGGTGCCCACCGCTTCCATCGTGCGCATCGCGTAGTCGTGGGTGCTGATGCCCACGTACACCGCCGTCTGTGTGCCGGCCAGCGCCGCGGGGGCCAGCGCCGCGTTTTCCAGCGCCTCCCAGGTCACTTCCATCAGCAGCCGCTGCTGTGGGTCGAGGTTGACCGCCTCACGCGGCGACACCCCGAAAAAGTCGGCATCGAAACGGTCGACGTTGTCGATGAACGACCCCCAGCGGCTGTAGCTCTTGCCGGGTGCATCCGGGTCGGGGTCGTAGTAGCGGTCGACATCCCAGCGCGACGCCGGCACTTCGGTCACGGCGTCGACCCCACGGCGCAACAGCTCCCACAGGGCCTGGGGCGTCTGCACCCCCTGCGCAAAGCGACAGCCCATGCCGATGATGGCGATGGGTTCGCTGACCGCCCCTTCGGCGGCCGCCAGCCGGGCCTTGAGCTGGTCGATGGCCACGAGCGAGCGCTTGAGCAGCGCGCCGTAGTCAGGTTGCTGGGGGTCGCTCACGGATGCTCCTGCAGGCCGAGGTCGTCGAGCTGGCGGGCCAGCTGGGCGGCCAGTTCGTCGTCGCTCAATTGATCGAGGGTGTCGGGGGGGACGGACGCGGTGTCCGTCATCGGGGCGCCGGCGGGTGCTGCCGCAGGCAGGGCCGGGGCCGGGGCCGCGCTGGCGCTCGGGCCGCTGCGCAGCTCGTCGGCAAAGGCCGTTTCGCCCAGGTGCCGTGCCAGGGCCGCCACGCTGGGGTGGTCGAAGGTCAGTGTGGCCGGCAGCACCTGGCCGGCGGCCTTGCCCAGCAGGTTGCGCAGCTCCACCGCCATCAGCGAGTCGAGTCCGAGCTGGCGCAGGGGTTCGTTGACGTCGAGGTCGTCGACACGCTGCAGGCCCAGCACCTTGACCGTCATGCGGCGCACCTGGTCGAGCAGCAGCGCCGCGCGCCGTGTCGGCGGCTCGGCCCGCAGCCGCTCGCGCAGGCTGCCTTCGGGCAGCCCGGTGGGGTCCGTCGCGCCGGCAGCCTGGCGCACTGGCGCGGCCAGCTCTTCAAAGACCGGCGCGGCCGCCATCGGCTGGCCGGGCTGGAGCAGGCGCTCCCAGTCGGCATCGAGCACACCGGCCTGCGGCCGCTCGAAACCGATGACCGCGCCGCGCGAGCCCCGCCCGATGTGCCGCATCAGGTGGCCCAGCGCCGCCAGTGCGTCGTCCGGCGGCATCGGCCGCAGGAAGGCGGCGGCGCTGAGCGCAACCTGGGCGGCCGCTCCGACCTGGGCCCAGGGGCCCCAGTTGATCGACAGCGTGGGCAGGCCGCGGGCCTGGCGATACCACGCCAGGGCATCCTCGAAGGCATTGGCCGCCGCATGGTTGGCCTGGCCGGGCGACCCGGCCAGCGAGGCGCCGGACGAGAACAGCACCAGGAAGTCGAGCGGGCCGGCCAACTGGTGCAGGTGCCAGCTACCGAGCACCTTGGGCGCCAGCACGGTGGCAAAACGCTCCCAGCTCTGGGCGGACAGCACGCCGTCGTCCAGCACGCCGGCAGCATGCACCACCCCGGCCAGCGGCGGCAGCGCCGAGCGCAGCCGCGCCAGCGCGGCGGCCACATCGTCGCGCTGGCTGACGTCGCCGTGCAGTTCCAGCACCGTCACACCGCGCTCGCGCAGCGCCGTCAGTTCGGCCTGGCCGGCCGCATCGGCGGCGCGCCGGCCCATCAGCGCGAGGTGGCGGGCGCCGCAGTCGGCCAGCCAGCGCGCCACCCGCGGACCCAGGCCCCGCAGGCCGCCGGTGACGAGGTAGCTGCGCTGCGGATCGAGCGCGGGCAGATCGTGTGGTTCGCGCGGTGCCGTCGCGCTGCGCACCAGCCGGCGCACCAGGCGCCGCCCGGCCCGCCAGGCGATCTGGTCGTCGCGGCTGGCGCAGCGCAGTTCGGCCACCAGGTCGGCCATGCCCGTGGCGGGGTCGGCCTCGGGGTCGAGGTCGACCCGGCTGCAGCGCAGTTCAGGGTGTTCGGTGGCGATCACATGGCTCATGCCCCAGGCCACGGCCTGGCCGGGGTCGGCTGCCGCGGTGTCGGACGTGGCCTGCGCGCCGCGCGTGACCAGCCACAGCCGGGGCGCCCTGCCCCCGTCCGGCGTCGTGTCGGGCGACACACCGAGCGTGAGTCCCTGCAGCAGCGCCAGCCGGCCCCGCACCAACTCGGACTGCTGCTGCCACAGCGCCGTGGCATCGGTGGTGTCGTCGGTGTGCAGGTCCAGCGCCCCCAGGTCGACCACCGCATCGAACGGCTCGCCGCGGGACTGTCGCGCCAGTTCGGCCTGGCAGGTGGCGGCATCGGCCAGTGCACCGTCCGGCAGCAGGCTCACGCTGTCGCTTTCACGGCTCAGGGCTTGCGCAAGCCGCGCGGCCACCCCCTGGCGGTCAGGCACGATCAGCCAGCGGCGCTGTGGCAGGTTGGCCGCGCGGTGGGGCACCTGGGCGAGGAACACCGCCTGCTGCGACAGCACCGGGTCGGGGTTGTCGCCGGGCAGGGCCACCACGTCGGCAAAGCCCTGCTCGCTCAGCACCTGCGCCCATTGCGCCCGATCGATCAGTGCATAGCGGCGAAGCGCCAGGTCGGCATAGGCCCACCAGCCGTCGAGCAGCCCCACGGTCAGGTCACCAAAACGCTGCGGTGCCGTGGCCTCGAGCAGCAGCAGCAGGCCACCCGGCGCCAGCAGGCGGCGGATGTGGCCGGCGGTGACGGCCAGGTCGGGCGTGGCATGCAGCACGTTGGCCGCCAGCACGACGTCGAAGTGGCCGGGCTTGAAGCCCTGCACCGCAGGGTCGGAGGCGATGTCCAGCAGATCGAAACGCAGGCCGGCCTGGCCGGCGAACTTGTCGCGTGCGCGATGCAGGAACAGCGGCGAGACGTCAGTGAAGGTGTATTCGAGGGCCACGCCGGCCAGGCGGGGCAGCACATGGGCCGTGGTGCTGCCGGTGCCGGCGCCGATCTCCAGCACCCGCAGCGGCCGGTCGGCCGGCGCTGCACGGCGGATCGCCTCGACGGCGGCGGCCATCAGGCCGTTGTAGACCCGTGCGGGTGGCGACTCCTGGTAGAGCCTTTCGGTATCGGCCAGCGACCCCCCGGGGAACAGCAGCGACAGCGGGTCGGTGTGACCCTGCAGCACGGGCGCCAGGGCCGCGCCGCAGCGGTTGGTCAGCACCAGCTCGGCCACCGCCTGCGGGAAGGCCTGCTTCAAGGCCTCGCCTTCAGATGCAGGGTCGACCGGCGGCGGCGTGTGCGCCACGCGCCACATCGAGGCCTCGGCCACCAGCACGCCCTGCTCGGCCAGGATCTCCAGCATGCGGGCCCACAGGCGCCGGTGCGGTTCGACCACCCCCAGGCGTTCGCGCAGGCCTTCGGCCGAAAAACGCTGGCCCGGCTCGAAGCCGAAGCCCAGCGCGCGCAGGGCCTGGACGATGTAGTCGGCCACCAGTGTGTTCAGGCGTGGCACGAAGGGGGCATAGGCGTCCAGCGCATGCTGCCCGGCCAGTGCGGCCAGGGTGGTGCGCAGCGCCGGGTCGAGCTCGGTCGGGGCGGGCAGCCGCTCGGCCGGCAGCGGCCGCTCGCGCCAGGCGACCTCATGCAGCAGGGCCTGCACCTGCGGCGCCAGGCCGCGCGCCACCAGGGCCTCGGGCCGGGCACGCTTGAAGTGCATGCCGTCGAACTGCAGCATCACGGCCCCGTCGTCGTCGATCAGGCGCAGGCAGGCACCGAAGGTTTCGCGCCCGGTCAGATCGAGGCTGTCGACCTGGGCATGGACCCAGAACGTTCGGCCGGCCTCGGCCCAGGCCTGCAGCCGCTCGACATCGAGCAGCAGGAAGGCCTGGTCGACCGCCTCGCCCGCACCAGGCATGGCCGCGCCGATGACGTGGAAACACGCATCGAGCAAGGCCGGGTGCAGCCGCTCCCGGTGCCCGGCCAGCCCCGCGGCCAGCCCCGTTGGCAGCGCCATGCGGGCCAGGGCCTGGCCGTCGCGCCGCCACAGCGTGTCGATGCCTCGAAAGCGCGGCCCGAAGGCCAGGCCCAGGCGTTCCAGGCCGGCGTAGTAGGCGGACACGTCCACCGCTTCATCCACCGTGTGACGCAGGGCCGCCAGATCGATCTGGGCAGGGCGTGCCGCCTGCGGGGCGTGCACCACGGCGCTGGCATGGTCGTGCCAGCGGCCCTGCTGCGGGTCGTAGGCGGCCACCCGCACGTGGCGTGTGCCATCGGCGCCGGGGGCGCCCAGCACCAGCTGCACGCGCACCGCCGCACCGTCGTCGCAGGCCAGCGGGCGTTGCACCGCAAAACGCCCGAGGTGCAGTGCAGCAGGGCCGGCCGGCGTGCCGGCGGTCAGTGCAGCCTCACTCGCGGCCTGGATCAGCGCCAGGTGAACGGGCGAGGGCAGCAGCAGCCGACCGCCGATGCGGTGATCGGCCAGCCAGGGCCAGCGTGCCACGCTGATCTGGGTTTCGAACACCCGATCGTCGCTGGCGGCCTGCAGCACTTCATGGTCGAGCCAGGGGCCGAGGGCGCCCGCCAGCGGGGCCGCCGCGAGCGGGTCAGGCGGTGCACACCAGTAGCGCTCGCGCTGGAACGGATAGGCCGGCAGGGTGCAGCGCTGCACCGGCTGGCCGGCGTCGAGGGCGGCCCAGTCAGGCAGCACCCCCAGGGTGTAGAGCCGGGCCAGGCTGTCCAGCAGCGGCTCCCAGACGTCGCGCCCGCGGCGCAGCGAGGGCAACCACACGGCCGTGTCGGCCTGCACGCACGCACGACCCATGCCGATCAGCGTGGGCTGCGGGCCGATCTCGAGGAAGACCTCGCAGCCGGCCTGCGCCAGCGCCTGCATGCCCTGGGCAAACTGCACCGGTGCGGTGACGTGCCGCGCCCAGTAGCCCGCCTCGGTGCCGGCCTGGCGGTCGAGCCGGCCGCTCAGGTTGGAGATGAAGTCGATCGCGGGCGCGGCAGCATTCACCTCCCTTGCCACCGACTCGAAGGCCTCGGCCATCGGCGCCACCAGCGGCGAATGGAAGGCATGCGACACACTCAGCCGCGTCGTCTGCACACCCTGCGCGGCCAGCGTGGCCAGCACCGCCTCGATGTGGCTGGCCGGACCGGAGATCACGGTGTTGGCCGGGCCGTTGCAGGCCGCGATCGTCACCTCACCCGAGGCCGGCAGCAGCGGCTCGACCCGCTCGGGCGGCAGCATCACGGCGGCCATCGCACCGCCTTCGGGCAGCGCCCCCATCAGCCGGCCGCGTGCGGCGATCAGCTTCAGGCCGTCTTCCAGGCTGAACACCCCGGCCACGCAGGCCGCCGCAAACTCGCCCACGCTGTGACCCATCACGGCCGCGGGCTGCACGCCCCAGGCCATCCACAGGCGCGCCAGCGCCACTTCCAGCGCATACAGCGCGGGCTGGGTGTAGCGGGTGTGGTCGATCGGTGAGGTGGCCCCGGGGGCCGGGTACAACACCTCGCGCAGCGACCAGCCCTCCTGCGCCACGAGCCAGCTGTCGCATTGGTCGATCACCTGACGGAACACCGGCTGGGTGTCGTACAGGCCCTGGCCCATGCCGACGTACTGCGCGCCCTGGCCGGTGAACAGGAAGGCCACGCGGGGTGCGCGGGCGGGTGCCAGGCCGCGTCGCAGGCCGGTGGCGCCGGCGTCGGCGCCCTCCCCGTCGTCTGCCTGGACGAGCTGGCGCAGGCGACGGGCCGCTTCGTCGGCGGACGCGGCCACCACCGCCAGCCGGTGGGGCCAGTGGGCCCGCCCGGTGTTGGCGGTGTGGGCATGGTCGGCCAGTGGCACGCCGCCGGTCTCGAGCAGGCTGGCGTGGCGCCCGGCCAGTTCGGCCAGGGCCGCGGGCTGACGGGCCGACAGGGCCAGCAGGTGCAGCGGGCGCACGCCGAGGCCCGAGGGCGCGGGCACAGGGGCCGGCGGGGCTTCCTCGATCGTCAGGTGCACATTGGTGCCGCTGAAGCCGAAGGAACTGACCCCGCCCACGCGGCGTCCGCGCGCCGGACGCAGCCAGGGCCGGCCCTCGGCGGGCACCTGCACCGGCAGCTCCTGCCACGGGATGTGCGGGTTGGGCTGCTGCAGGTGGATCTGGCCCGGCACGCGGCCGTGGCGCAGCGCCATCACCATCTTGATCACCCCGGCCACACCGGCGGCGGCTTCGAGGTGGCCGATGTTGGCCTTGACCGAACCGACCAGCAGCGGGTGTCCCGGGTCCCGGCCCGCACCCAGCGATTCGGCCAGCGCCTGGATCTCGATCGGGTCACCCAGCGAGGTGCCGGTGCCGTGGGCCTCGACCACGTCGACCTCGTGCGGGGCCAGTCCGGCATCGGCCAGCGCATCGCGCACCACGTCGACCTGGGACGGGCCGTTCGGTGCCGTCAGGCCATTGCTGCGGCCGTCCTGGTTGGCGGCCGAACCGCGGATCACCGCGAGGATGCGGTCGCCACGCGCCTGGGCATCGGACAGCCGCCGCAAGACGAGCACGCCGCAGCCCTCACCGCGCACGAACCCGTCGGCACGGGCATCGAAGGCCTTGCACCGCCCGTCGGGCGCCATCATGTGGGCACGCGACAGCGCCACCGTGATGTCGGGCGCGAGCATGAGGTTCACGCCGCCGGCCAGCGCCAGGTGGCATTCGCCGCGGCGCAGGCTCTGCACCGCCTGGTGGATCGCGACCATCGACGACGAGCAGGCGGTGTCGATCGACACGCTGGGCCCGCGTGCGCCCAGCACATAGGACAGGCGCCCGGAGGTGATGCTGTGCGCCGTGCCCGAGGCGGTGTAGGCGTCGAAGCTGGCCCAGCCCGCTGCGCGCAGGTGCTGGTAGTAGTCGCTGGCCGACAGCCCGACAAACACGCCGGTGCGCAGCGCCGCCACCTGATCGGGCGCGATGCCGGCATGTTCCAGCGCCTCCCAGGCCACTTCGAGCAGCAGGCGCTGCTGCGGATCCATGCTCTGCGCCTCGCGCGGCGAGATGCCGAAAAAATGCGGGTCGAAGCGGTCGACCTGGTCGATGAAGCCACCAAACCGTGTGGCCATGCGGCCGGGCGCGTCCGGATCGGGGTCGTACCAGGCGTTGATGTCCCAGCGGTCGGGCGGCACTTCGGTGATCGCGTCGACCCCTTCGTCGATCAGCGTCCAGAACTTCTCGGGCGTGTCGGCGCCGCCGGGGAAGCGGCAGCCCATGCCGACGATCGCCACCGGCTCGTGACGGGCCGCCTCCAGGGCGCCCACACGCTCCTGCAGCTCGGCGGCCAGCAGTGCCAGCCGCTTGGGTGAAAAGTGACTGATCCTTTCCAGGAAGTCTTGCATTCAGGGTCTCCGCATGCGCTGCGCCAGCAGCGCCTCGACTTCGTCGTCGCTCAGGTCGTCGATGGCGCCCACCGTGTCGGCGCGGGGTGCGGCTGCCGCAGGGGCCACGGTGCCGGCCGGGGCACGCGGGGGGCTGTCGTCCTGCGGGAACAGCTGCTTCAGAAGGTAGTGGCTCAGGGCGTCGATCGTCGGGTGATCGAACACCAGCGTGGCCGGCAGGCTGCGGCCCAGGCCCAGTTGCTGACCCAGGCGGTTGCGCAGGTCCACGGCCATCAGCGAGTCGAGGCCGAGCTCGTTCAGGGGCTGGCGCAGGTCGATGCGTGTGGCATCCGGCGCCTGGATCACCTGGGCCACCTGTTCGGCCACGAGGGTCTGCAGCAGCTCGGGCCGGCGCGCAGCGCTCGCCTGCCGCAGGGTGTCGATCGGGTCCGGGCCGGCGGCAGGTGCCGCCCCGGCCGCAGCGGGGGCAGGCAGCGGGGCGGCGGGCCGGGGCGACACCGTCACCGCACGCGCCCGGGGCGGCTGCATCACCTGTTCAAGGAAAGGCGGCACCGTTGCCCCGCCCTCGGCCGCCTGCAGCCGGGCCCAGTCGACCGGGAACACCACCGCGTGGGTGGGGCCGTGCGCCATCAGCGCGTCCAGCCAGGCCAGGCCCTGCGTTGGCGTGATGCTGCCGATGCCGCGTTCGCCCACACGCCGGTCGACCTCGCGGTCGGCGGCCGCACCGATCTCCGACCACGCGCCCCAGGCGATGCTCTGTGCCGGCAGGCCCTGGGCACGCCGGTGGGCCGCCAGCGCATCGAGGAAGGCGTTGGCCGCCGCATGGTTGCCCTGGCCCGACGACCCCAGCGTGCCGGCCACGGACGAATACAGCACGAAAAAGTCGAGCGACCGCTCGCGGGTCAGCACATGCAGCGCCCAGGCGCCGCTCAGCTTGGGCCCGAGCGGACGCGCAAAGCGGGCCCAGTCCTGCTGCATCAGCGCACCGTCGTCGAGCAGCCCGGCGCTGTGCACCACACCGCGCAGCACCGGCAGGTGGGCATCGGCCTCGGCCAGCACCGCGGTCACGTCGACGCTCCGGGCCAGGTCGGCCTGCATCGTGCGCACCTGCACGCCGGCCGCACGCCAGGCGGCGATCTGCCCGGCTGCGGCCTCACCCGGGGCACGCCGGCCCACCAGCAGCAGGTGGCGCGCGCCATGCGCGACCAGATGGCCGGCCGTCAGCAGCCCCAGCCCGGACAGCCCGCCGGTCACGAGGTAGCTGCCGTGCGGGTCGAGCCGGTCCGTGCGGCTGCGTTCGCCGCGTTCGGTGACCAGCACCACCTTGCCGACGTGCCGGGCCTGCGCCATGCAGCGGAAGGCCGCCGCGGCATCGTCCAGCGCAAAGGCCTGCACCGGCAGCGGCCGGATCTCGCCGCGCCGCAGCAGCGACACGACCTGCTCGAACAGCGCCCGGGCGGCCGGCCGATCGGCATGGCGCTGCGCGGCCAGGTCGATCATGTGATACCGGGCCCGCGGCCGCACCTGCGCCACCTGCGCGGCGCTCCAGATGTCGCGTTTGCCGATCTCGAGGAAGCAGCCGTCCTCGGCCAGGCAGGCCAGGCTGGCCTCGATGAAGTCGCCCGCGAGCGAATTGAGCACCACGTCCACACCGCGGCCCCGGGTCAGCTCGTGCACGCGCGCGGTGAAGTCGAGCGTGCGCGAATGCAGCACATGCGCCACGCCCTGGGCCCGCAGCAGGGCCTGTTTCTCGGGGCTGCCCGCGGTGGCGATCACGGTGGCACCACAGCGCTGCGCCAGCTGCACCGCGGCCTGGCCCACCCCGCCGGCCGCGGCATGGATCAGCACCGTCTGGCCGGCGCGCAGCGCCGCCAGCTCGACCAGCGCATGCCACGCGGTCATGAACGCAAACGGCACGCTGGCCGCCTGGGCGTGGGTGACACCGGGGGGCAGCAGGCAGACGTCGGCGGCCTCGGCCAGCACATGGCTGGCAAAACAGCCGGCGGCCGTGGCCAGGACATCGTCGCCGACGGCCAGCCCCTGCACGCCCTCGCCCACCGCCACGATGCGCCCGGCGCACTCGCCACCCAGCGGTTCGGGGTCGGTGCGCAATGCCACGGCATTCATCACGTCACGGAAGTTCAGGCCGGCGGCCAGCACGCGGATCTCGACCTGGCCCGGGCCGGGGGCGACCGGTTCGGCCGGCACCAGGTGCAGCGCATCGATCACGCCGGAGTCGGGCGCGGCCAGGCGCACACGCGCGGGCAGCGGCGGGCTTTCGGGCATGGGCGCGAGCCGGGCCGCGCGGGTCTGGCTGCCGCGGCGGGCGAGCTGGCGCTCGCGGCCGGCCTGCGCCAGCAGGCCCGCCACCGCCGGCGCCTGCAGCGCGGCCGGCTGGGCCGGGTCGAGGTCCAGTGTGGTGGTGCGCCATTCCGGGTGTTCGCGATCGATCACCCGCGCCAGGCCGGCAACGGCCGCCTGCGCCGCATCGAGCGGATGCACACCGTGCACCGGCTGCGCGCCCCGGGTGAGCAGCCACAGGCGCGGCAGGCGGCCCGGGTCGAACGCCAGGGCACCGAGGGCCTGGACCACGTCGAGCACCGGCGCGAGCAGCGCCTGGGCCGCATCGGCGCCGGCATCCGGCCGGCTGTCGTCGAGGGCCGGGACGTCGAGCGCCGACAGCACGATCACCCCGGCCGCCTGGGCCGCATGGGCACCCAGCCACGCGCGCAGGTCGGCCTCGGGGGGGCGAACCAGGCACTCGCCCGGCATCGCCGCCAGCGCCGCGGCCAGGCCGTCTCCCGACCCGATCAGCAGCCAGCGGCCCGATGGCAGCGCAGGCTGCCGATCGCGTTGCGGGCGACGCGCTGCGAGCACGACTTCGCGGGCACGGGGGTCTTCCGGGTCCAGGGCGTGGGCCTCGAAGTCCAGGTCGGCCAGCAGCTCCAGCCAACGGGGCCGGCCCAGCAGGGGTTGATGGGGCCGCAAGGCGGTGTCGGTGAAGCGCCACCAGCCTTCGGTGAGTCCGAAGCTCAGGTCGATCCAGCGCTCGGGCGCGGTGACCTCGATCATCAGCAGCAGGCCACCGGGGGCCAGCACGGCCCGCAGGGCCGACAGCGTCTGGCGCAGGTCGGCGGTGGCGTGGATCACGTTGGCGGCCACGATCAGGTCGAAGGGCTCGTCACCCAGGCCCTGGGCTGCGAAGTCCTGCTCCAGGTCGAGCGTGGCGAAGCGCATGAAGGGATGGTCGGGGCCAAAGCGTTCACGTGCCCGCGCGACCAGTGCAGCGCCCAGGTCGGTGAACAGGTAGTCGCAGGCATCAGCAGGCAGTGCAGGCGCCAGCCAGGCGGTGGTGCCGCCGGTGCCGCCGCCCACCTCCAGCACCCGCAGGCGCCGGCCGGCGGGCCGTTGCGCCTGGGCCCGCACGACGGCGTCGCGCACGAACTGCTGGTACACGCGGGCCTCGGGCGTGTCGCGGTACAGAGCCTCGGCCTGGGCGGTCGATCCGTCGGGGAACAGCACCTGCAAGGGGTCGAGCGTGCCCCGCAGGATGTCGGGCAGGGCCGGGCCGCAACGCGCGATCAGGTCGAGGTGAGGCCGTGAGCCGGGGTGGCGCTCGTGCAGGGCCCGCACGGCGGCCAGGGGGTCGCCCTCGGGCAGGGCCTGGGCCACCACCCAGACCGGCGCATCGTCACCGCCGTCGGTGATGCCGGCCTCGGGCCGCAGGCAGCCGATCTCGCCCAGCACCGCCAGCCAGCGGTGCAGCAGCCGGCCGTAACGCGGCGCCACACCGAGCTGACGGGCCAGTGCACTCGCCTGCACCCGATCGCCCGGGTGCGGGCGCCAGCCCAGCGCCCGAAGCGCCAGCGCCATCCAGGTGGCGCTGTGGTGCTCGATCTCGACCATCGCGCGATGGTGGTCATCAAGCCCTTCGCGTGTGGCCAGCGCATCGAGGTGGCCGGCCATCGCCGCGGCCAGTGCCGCAGGCGCGGGCCAGCCGCTGTCCTCGGGCCGGGCCGTCCAGCTCACCTGGTACCAGGCTGACCGGGCTGGCGCAGCCGGACGCAGGGTGATGCCCGCCAGCCGGGCGGCCAGCCCCAGGGCATCGTGCACCGTGACCTCGGCCTGCAGCACACCGGTGCTGCGGCCGGGCTGCACCACGGCATGGCTCCAGACGGTGCCCTGCAGCGGGCGGATCAGCTCGATGCGGTCGAACACCAGCGGCAGGTAGGCGCCTTCGGCGCCCACCGAGGCCGGCAGTGCCGCGGCCACGACCTGCAGGCAGGCGTCGAGCAGGGCCGGGTGCGCAAGATACGCGCCGCCGCCGGCCGCGGCCGGCAGGTGCACCTCACCGAGCGCCTGGCCCGTCGGCCCGGCCTCGCCTTGCCACAGGGCCTGCAGGCCGTGCAGGCTGTCGCCGAACTGCAGCCCGTGGTGCTGCAGCCGTGCCCGATGGGCGGTCACGGTCAAGGGCTTGCCGCAGGCGGCGCGATGCTCGGCCAGCGTCAGGTCGGCTGCGCCCGGCGTGGCCGGCGCCAGCCGCGCCTCGGCATGGCGGTGCCAGGTGTCGGCGGCGGCATCGAGCGACAGGATTTCCAGTGACGCCTCGTCCGGGCCCGATGGGCGCACCAGCACCTGCACCGCCCGGGCCTCGCCCTCGTCCACGACCAGCGGCTCGCCGATCACCAGACCGTGCAGCGCCGCGACGCGACCCAGCACGGCCTGGCCGGCCGCCAGGGCCAGTTCGATGTGGCCGGTGGCCGGCAGGATGATGCGGCCCTGCACACGATGGTCGCGCAGCCAGGGCAGTTGGCGTGGGTCGAGTTCGGTGTCGAAACACACCAGACCCGGCACGGCCGAGCGCAGGCGCACGCCCAGCAGCGGATGCCCGCTGGGTCGGGCCAGGCCGGTCGGCAGCCCGCCGTGTGGCCCGCCGTGTGGCAAAACAGCCTGCGCGGGCGTGAACCAGCAGCGCTCACGCTGGAAGGGGTAGGCCGGCAGATCGACCAGGCGTGCTGGCGCCGCCGCATGCACCGCCCGCCAGTCGATCGTGACACCGGCCAGGTAAAGGCTGGCCAGGGCCTCGCGCAGCACGTCACCATCGGCGCGGCCGGCGCGCAGGCTGGGCACACGCGCCACGTCATCCCCCGTGTCGGCATCGGCCCGTGTCAATGCGAGCAGGGTGGGCTGGGGCCCGACTTCGAGCAGCACGTCCGCGCCGGCAGCGCGCAGCGTGGCCAGCCCCTCGGCGAAGCGCACCGGCTCGCGCACATGGCGCCGCCAGTAGCCCGCCTGGGTGAGCTCGTCGGCGCGGGCCCATTGCCCGCTCAGGTTCGACACGATCCGAAGCGCCGGACGCTGCATCGGCAGGCTGGCAGCCACGGCCTCGAAGGTGTCGAGCATGGGCTCCACCAGCCGCGAATGGAAGGCGTGCGACACCGGCAGGCGCTGCGAACGCACGCCCTGCACCGCCAGCCGCTCGCACAGCTGCTGCACCGCGGCTTCAGCGCCTGCCACCACGACCTGGTCGGGCGCGTTGAGCGCGGCCAGATCGACCGGCAGGCTGCTGGCCTGCAATGCCGCCTGCACCACGGCCTGCGGCGCCTGCAGTGCCGCCATCGCGCCACCGGCCGGCAGTGCCTGCATCAGCCGGCCGCGCTCGGCGACCAGGCGCAGGGCGTCGTCCAGCGTCATGACACCGGCCACGCAGGCGGCGACCAGTTCACCGACCGAATGCCCGATCAGCGCATCGGGGCGCACGCCCCAGGCCGCCCACAGGCGGGTCAGGGCGTACTCGACGGCAAACAGCGCCGGCTGGGTGAAGGCGGTGCGATCCAGCCGGACGCGCGGTGCCGTCGCGTCGAACACCACGTCGTGCAGCGACTCGCCCAGCAGCGGGTCGAGCACCGCAGCGCATTGGTCGAAGGCTGCGCGGAACACCGGCTCGTCGCGATGCAGCGCCGCGGCCATGCCGGGGTATTGCGCACCCTGGCCGGTGAACAGGAGGGCCACGCGCGGCGGGTCGCGCCGGCTCACGCGGCGCTGGCGCAAGACGGGTGACGGCCGTGCGTCGGCCAGCGCCTGCAGACCCTCGCGCAGTTCGGCCATGCTGCGCACCAGCAGCGTGGCGCGCTCGGGCAGGCTGGCGCGGGCCACGGCGGCGGTGTGGCAGACGTCGCGCAGGGCCTCGTCCCCCAGTGGCGCGAACGCCTGTGCATACCGGCGCGCCAGCTCGGCCAGCGCCGCGCCGTTGTGGGCGCTGAGCACGAAGAGCTGCGTGCCGCCCACGGGCGCAGGCACGGCGGCCGGGGCAGCGGTGGGTGTGGGGTCGGGCGCCTGCTCGACCACGATGTGGGCATTGGTGCCGCTGAATCCGAAGGAGCTGACACCGCCGATGCGCCGCCCGTCGATCGGCTCCCAGGGTTCGAGCCGGGTGGGCACCCGCACCGGCCAGAGCGACCAGGCGATGTGCGGGCTGGGCTGCTGCAGATGCAGATGCGGCGGCACCTGGCCGTGGCGCAGCGCCAGCACGAGCTTGATCAGCCCGGTCACGCCGGCCGCCGCCTCGAGGTGGCCCAGGTTGGTCTTGACCGACCCCAGCCACAGCGGGCGTTGCGCATCGCGGCCCGGGCCGAACACATGGCCCAGGGCCTGGACTTCCAGCGGATCACCCAGCTCGGTGCCCGTCCCGTGGGCCTCGATCACGCCCACCTGCTGCGGCTGCAGGCCGGCGCGCTGCAAGGCCTCGCGGATCACGGCCTCCTGGGCCGGGCCGTTGGGCGCAGTCAGGCCGCTGCTCGGGCCGTCCTGGTTGACGGCGCTGCCGCGGATCACGGCCAGCACGCGGTCACCATCGGCCTGTGCATCGCTCAGGCGCTTGAGCACGACCACCCCACAGCCCTCACCGCGCCCGAAACCGTCGGCGGCGGCGTCGAAGGTCTTGCAGCGGCCATCGCGCGCCAGCATGCGGGTGTTGGAAAACGCGACGAACAGCTCCGGCGAGAGCATCAGGTTGACCCCACCGGCCAGGGCCATGCGGCATTCACGCGCGCGCAATGCCTGGCAGGCCAGGTGCACCGCCACCAGCGACGACGAGCAGGCCGTGTCGACCGTGACGGCCGGGCCCTGCAGGCCGAGCAGGTAGGACACCCGGCCCGACGCCACGCTGTGCGCATTGCCGGAGGTGTAGTGCGCATCGAGCAGCGTCGGGTCGCCGGTGCGGATCTGCAGGTTGACGTAGTCGCTGCTGCACACGCCGAAGTACACGCCGGTGGCGCTGTGGCTCAGGCGGTCGGGCGGCTGGGCGGCGTGTTCCAGCGCCTCCCAGCTCACTTCGAGCAGCAGGCGCTGCTGCGGGTCCATGCCGTGTGCCTCGCGCCGCGTGATGCCGAAGAACTCGGGGTCGAAACCGGCCACGTCGGGCAGGAAGCCGGCCTCGCGCGTGACGCTGTGACCGGGCCGATCGCCCTGGGGGTCATGGATGCCGTCGAGGTCGAAGCGTCCGCCGGGGACCGGGCCGACCGCGTCGACCCCGCGGCTGAGCAGCTCCCAGAACGCCGGCGCATCGGCCGCCCCCGGCACGCGGCAGGACAGCCCGACGATCGCGATCGGCTCGCGCGCGCCCGCCTCGGCGGCGGCCGCACGGGCTTCGGCCCGCTCCAGCGCCAGGAAGGCACGCTGCAGCGGGCTCAGTTCGGGCGCACGTTCGGGCGCACGTTCAGGCGGACGTTCGGGCAGGTTCATGACGACCCCAGCCGCTGCAGCAGCAGCGCCTCGATCTCGGCATCGCTCATGGCGGCGACCTCCTGCGCCCGGCCGGTGTCCACCGGCTCGGGCGCGGTCGGCGCGGTCGCTGCGGCTGGCGCAGTGGGCGCAGCCGATGTGTCGGCCAGACCGAGGCGTTGCAGCAGGTAGGCCGCGATGGCATCGATCGTCGGATGGTCGAACATCAGCGTGGCCGGCAGGGGGTCGGCCAGCGCCAGGTCACGCCCGAGCTGGCTGCGCAACTGCACGGCCATCAGCGAATCGAAACCCAGGTCCATCAGGCGGTCACGGCGGCCCGGTGGCTGAGCCGGGTCCAGGCGCAGCACCTGGATCACCCGATCGCGCACCAGTTCGCGCAGCAGATCGGGGCGCTCGGGCGGGGAGGCATCGCCGAGACGGGCCGGCCAGTCTGTCGCGGGGTGGGTCGCGGGTTGGGTCACGCCGTCCACCGCGGCCGGGGCGCTGCCGGCCGCAGCCAGCGCAGCCTCGGCGGCACGCAGCGGCATCGCGCCGGGCACGCCGGGGGCCGAGGCCACGATCAGGTGTTGCGCAATCTCGCTGGCGGGGTGGCCGGCCGGCGGCCAGGCCTGGGCCTGCACGAAACCGCTGTCGCGCAGGGCCTCGACCCATCGTGCCGGGCTGAGCAGCGGGTTGTCGTCGCGCAGGTCATCCTCGAAGTGCTGCCAGCCTTCGATCAGGCCGGTGCTCATGTCGAACCAGGCCAGATGGTCGGTCGACTCCACCAGCATCAGCAGCCCGCCGGGCGCCAGCAGGCCGCGCAGCCGCTGCAGGGCGGCACGCAGGTCGCGCACTGCATGCACCGCATTGGCGGCCACCACCAGATCGAAACCGCCTTCGGGCACCCCTTGCGCGGCGGCCTCGCGTTCAAGGTCGAAGGCCTGGAAGCGCACCTGCGGCCAGCGCGCGAACTTTTCGCGCGCCCGGTCCAGGAACACCGGGGTGATGTCGGTGAACCAGTAGCTCGCACCGGACGCCGGCAGCAGCGGGATCAGGCTGGACGAGGTGCCGCCGGTGCCGGCACCGATCTCCAGCACACGCAGGCCGGCACCGGGGCCGCGGGCGGCCAGCAGCGCCTGCAGGCCCGCCTCGGCCAGTGCGTTGATGTAACGCGCCGGACCGGAGCGCTCGTAGAGGCCTTCGGCCAGGTCGAACGATCCGCCGGGGAACAGGGTCTCCAGCGGGCTGCAGCGCTGGGCGATCACCTCGGGCAGCAGCCGGCCGCAGTGGTTCAGGTAGGCCAGCAGCGTGGGGTTGTCGGCCAGCGCCCGCGCGGCTTCGTCCTGGCAGGCGGCCAGCGGCGCCTCACCCAGTGCCTGCGGGCTCACGTACCCCTGGCCGTCGTGCTGCAGCCGGCCGGCGGCGACCAGGCGCTGCAGCCAGCGCGTCAGCAGGTGGTCGTAGGTGGCGGCTGCACCCAGGCGCTCGCGAACCTCGACGACGGTGGCGCGTTCGCCCGGGCGCGCGAACAGCCCGGCGCGGTGCAGCACGTCGTGGGCATGGGCGGTGGTGAGTCGCTCCAGCACCGCCCAACGCAAGGCGTAGCCACCCACGTCGACACCCAGCGGTGCCTGCGCGGCCTGGCGGTCGAGCGCACGCGACACGCTGGCCCACTGGTGCGCCTGGCGCTCGCTGGCGGCCGCACCGGCCGGGTCGGCGCCCAGCCACGGCGCCCAGTGGCGTCGGCGCTGGAAGGGATAGGTCGGCAGGTCTTGCGGTGCACGCGGCAGGTCGTCCTCGACCCGGTCCCAGCGCACCGGCAGTCCGGCCGCGTACAGCGCCTGCAGCGCGGCCAGCAGGGTCGGCCAGTCGGTGTCGGCCGCGGAGGGTGTGGCGTCGGAGCCGCGCAGCGACGGCAGCCACACGGGGGCGGGTCGCTCAGGCGTTTCACCCAGCACACGGGCGGCCATGCCCAGCAGCACCGGGGCCGGCCCGATCTCGACCACATGGGTCACGCCCAGATCGGCGAGCGCCTGCACCCCGTCGGCAAAACGCACCGGCTGACGCACCTGGTCGCGCCAGTAGGCCGCTCGTGTGAGGTCACCCGGGTCGGCCAGCCGGCCGCTCAGGTTGGACACCAGCGGCAGCCGCGGCGCGCCATAGGCCAGCCCGGCAATACCGCGCTCGAAGTCGTCGAGCATGGGTTCCATCAGGCGTGAATGGAAGGCATGCGACACGTTCAGGCGCGCATGACGCACGCCCTGCGCCGCCAGCGCCGCACAGGCCGCCTCGACCGCCTCGGCCGGGCCGGTGATGACCTGGTGCTGCGGGCCGTTGAACGCTGCAAACTCGACCCCGGCCGCCGCCACGGCGGGCTCGACCTGCTCGCGGGTCGCAAACACGTTGGCCATCGCCCCGCCGGCCGGCAGCGCCTGCATCAGCCGGCCCCGCAGGGCCACCAGGCGTGCGGCGTCCGGCAGCGGCAGCACACCGGCCACGCAGGCGGCGGTGATCTCGCCCAGGCTGTGGCCCAGCACCACCGCGGGCTCCAGCCCCCAGTGGCGCCACAGGGTGGCCAGGGCGTATTCGAGCGCAAAAAGTGCCGGCTGCGCGGCCTGGGTCTGGTGGATCGGGGCGGACTCGCCGACCGGCGCGTCGGGGAACATCAGGCTCAGCAGCGGCTGCGGCAGCAGCGGATCAAAGGCCGCAGCGCAGGCCTGCAGGGCCTCGCGGAACACCCGGCTGTGGCGATACAGCGCACGGCCCATGCCTTCGCGCTGCGCGCCCTGGCCGGTGAACAGCCACCCGACCACCGGCCGGCTGCCCGGCTCGCTGGTGCTGGCCGCCCAGCGCGGGTCGGCCCGGCCGGCCAGCCAGGCATCGAGGGCATCGGCCAGCTCGGCGGCGCTGGCCCCGCTCACGGCCAGCCGGTGGGCAAAGTGGGCGCGGCCGGCGTTGGCGGTGGCCACCCACGCGGCCAGCGGCACCGCGTCGCGGCGCAGGGCCTGGGCATGGCGCTGCACCAGGGCCTGCAGGCCGGCCGGCGA
>CBFGPV010000033.1:0-31585 GCA_965650765.1 uncultured Burkholderiales bacterium | reverse complement strand
CCCTTCCCGCCCGGACCGAGCAGCGCAAGGGAGTTTCCGTGCCAACGGAAACCGAGCACTCGGGGGTGGCCTTTTCTTTGGTCCCTTTCTTTTGGCCACGCAAAAGAAAGGGACTCGCCCGCCGGGGCGAACTCCCGGCTCGCCCCGCCAGGGGCGAAACAACGGCGCCCCAAACCACACACCAACCCAACACAAAAGCACACCCTCTCCCCAACCCTCTCCCGCCAGCGGGAGAGGGAGACAGAGTCAGCCCACCGGCCGCCGGTTGAGCACCGGCGCAAGCGCCACGCCCGTGTGCGTACCCGCCTTGACGATCTCCTCCGGTGTGCCCGCCGCCGCGATGCGACCACCGCCCACACCGCCCTCGGGCCCGAGGTCGACCACCCAGTCGGCCTCGGCGATCACGTCGAGGTCATGCTCGATCACCACCACGCTGTGCCCGCCATCGACCAGCCGGTGCAGCACACGGATCAGCTTCTCCACATCCGCCATGTGCAGACCCACCGTCGGCTCGTCGAGCACATACAGCGTGTGCGGCGGTTTCTGCCCGCGCCGGGTGACGTCGTCGCGCACCTTGCTGAGCTCGGTCACCAGCTTGATGCGCTGGGCCTCGCCGCCGCTGAGTGTCGGTGACGGCTGCCCGAGCGTCAGGTAGCCCAGGCCCACGTCCTTCATCAGTTGCAGCGGGTGCGCGATGTTGGGCATCGCCGCGAAGAACTCGACCGCCTCGTCGATCTCCATCGACAGCACGTCGCCGATGTTGCGGCCGCGCCAGGTCACGGCCAGGGTCTCGGGGTTGAAGCGCTGGCCGTGGCACACCTCGCAGGGCACCTTCACGTCGGGCAGGAAGCTCATCTCGATGGTGCGCATGCCCTGGCCTTCGCAGGCCGGGCACCGCCCGTCGCCGGTGTTGAACGAGAAGCGCGCCGGTGCATAACCCCGCGCCTTGGCCTCCAGGGTTTCGGCAAACAGCTTGCGGATGGTGTCCCAGAAGCCCACATAGGTGGCCGGGCAGGAGCGCGGTGTCTTGCCGATGGGGGTCTGGTCGACCTCGAGCACCCGGTCCACCCGCTCCCAGCCCTCGATGCCGGTGCAGCCCGACGGTGGGGGCAGGCCCTTGCCGCGCGCCGCGACGATGGCCTGCACGTTGGCCAGAAGCACGTCGCGCGCCAGCGTCGACTTGCCCGAGCCGGACACCCCGGTCACTGCAACGAGCCGGTGCAAAGGCACCGACACGTCGATGTGGCGCAGGTTGTGCAGGTGGGCACCACGCACCGTCAGCGCGGGCCCGCCGTCCACGATGCGCCGCGCCTGCAGCGGGTGCAGCAGGGGCTTGGCAAGGAAGCGCCCGGTGAGTGAGTCGGCATGCCGGGCGAGTTCGTCGGCCGTGCCCTGGGCGATCAGCTGGCCGCCCCGTTTGCCGGCGCCCGGGCCGATGTCGATGATGTGATCGGCCCGGCGGATGGTGTCTTCGTCGTGTTCGACCACCACCAGCGTGTTGCCCTGCCCGCCCAGCGTGTGCAGTGCGTCGAGCAGCACCTGGTTGTCGCGCGGGTGCAGGCCGATGGTGGGCTCGTCGAGCACGTAGCACACGCCCTGCAGGTTGGAGCCGAGCTGCGCCGCCAGACGGATGCGCTGCGCCTCGCCGCCACTGAGTGTGGGGGCGGCGCGGTCCAGCGTGAGGTAACCCAGCCCCACGTCCTCCAGGAAGCGCAGGCGGCTGCCGATCTCGGCCACCAGGTCGCGGGCGATGGCGCCCTCCCGCCCGTCGAGCACCAGCGAGGCCACCCACTGCCGCGCCGCACCGACCGCCCGGGCGGCCACCTGCGCGATGGACTCGCCGCGAAAACGGATGGCCAGTGACACCGGGTTGAGCCGCGCGCCGTGGCAGGTGCCGCAGGCCTGGTCGGCAACGTCCTCGACCTCGGGCTCGCCAAAACTCTGCTCGCGGCCCTTGTTGTCGTCGTCGCGCACTGAATCGTCGTAGGCCTTGCGCTGCTCGCGCGTGAGCTGCAGCCCGGTGCCCACACAGTCCACGCACCAGCCGTGCTTGGAGTTGTACGAGAACATGCGCGGATCCAGCTCAGGGTAGCTGGTGCCGCACACCGGGCAGGCCCGCTTGGTCGAGAACACCTTCACCGCACCGATGCCGGCGGTGGCAACGCCAGCGATCATCGCGGCCTGCAGCCCGTCCAGCGGGGCCAGCAGGTGCATCACGCCCTTGCCCAGCTCCAGCGTGCGGGCGAGCAGTTCGCGCAGTGCCGCCTCGTTGTCGGCCCCGACCACCAGGTCACCGACCGGCAGCTCGATGGTGTGTTCCTTGAAACGGTCGAGCTTGGGCCAGGGCGCCACCGGGACGAACTCGCCGTCCACGCGCAGATGGGTGTGGCCGCGGCCCTTGGCCCATTTGGCCAGGTCGGTGTAAAGGCCCTTGCGGTTGACCACCAGTGGTGCCAGGAAGCCCACATGCTGGCCCTTGTGATCGCGCAGCAGCTGGGCGGCGATCGATTCGGGGGTCTGCGGCCTCACCTCGGCACCGTCGTGCACGCAGTGCTGCACGCCGAGCTTCACGTACAGCAGGCGCAGGAAGTGATAGACCTCGGTGGTCGTGGCCACCGTGCTCTTGCGGCCGCCACGCGACAGGCGCTGCTCGATCGCCACGGTCGGCGGGATGCCGAAGACGGCATCGACCTCGGGGCGCCCGGCCGGCTGCACGATGCTGCGTGCATAGGCATTGAGCGACTCCAGGTAGCGGCGTTGCCCTTCGTTGAACAGGATGTCGAAGGCCAGCGTCGACTTGCCCGAGCCGGACACACCGGTCACCACACTGAACTTGCCGCGCGGAATGTCGACGTTCATCGACTTGAGGTTGTGCTCGCGTGCGTTGACGATGCGGATGTGCTCGCCGGCGGCCGCCTGACGCGCCGCACGCCGCGCCACCAGCAGCGACTGCAGCGCCACGCCTTCCTCGACTCGCAGGGTCGACACGCCCAGCGCCTGGTCGTATTCGCGCAGTGCCCGACCGGTGTACGACGTCGGGTGCGCACGCACGTCGTCGGGCGTGCCGGTGCACACCAGCTCCCCGCCGGCCTCGCCGCCATCGGGGCCGAGGTCGACGATCCAGTCGGCGGCCCGGATGACGTCGAGGTTGTGTTCGATCACCAGCAACGAATGGCCGGCGTCGAGCAGCTTGCGGAAGGCCCGCATCAGCTTGGCGATGTCGTCGAAGTGCAGGCCGGTGGTGGGTTCGTCGAACAGGAACAGCGTGCCCTTGCGCGCCACCGCCTGCCGCGTGGCGGAGGCATTGCGTGCCGCCTCGGCCAGGAAGCCGGCCAGCTTGAGCCGCTGGGCCTCGCCACCGCTGAGGGTGGGCACGGGCTGGCCGAGCTTGACGTACTCGAGGCCGACGTCGACCAGCGGCTGCAGCACCCGCAGCACGTCGCGGTCCTCGCGGAACAAGGTGGCGGCCTCGCTGACGGTCAGCTCCAGCACGTCGGCCACGCTGAGCGAACGCCACGCGCCCTCGGCGTCCTGCCGCTCGATGCGCACCTCGAGGAGTTCGGCCCGGTAGCGCCGCCCGTCGCAGTCGGGGCAGCGCAGGTAGACGTCACTCAGGAACTGCATCTCCACATGCTCGAAGCCCGAGCCGCCGCAGGTCGGGCACCGCCCGTCACCGGCATTGAAGCTGAACATGCCGGGGCCGTAGCCGCGCTGCCGGGCCATCGGGCTGGCCGCGAACAGGGCACGCACCTCGTCGAACGCACCGACATAACTGGCGGGGTTGGAACGCGCCGTCTTGCCGATGGGCGACTGGTCGACAAACACCGCGTCGGTGACCCAGTCGGCACCGAGCAGGCGATCATGTTCACCCGGGGTTTCGGTCGCCTTGCCGAAATGCCGCGACAACGCCGGGTAGAGCACGTCCTGCATCAGGGTGGACTTGCCGGAACCGCTCACGCCGGTCACGCAGACCAGCCGCTGCAGCGGGAATTCGACCGTCACGTTGCGCAGGTTGTGCTCGCGAGCGCCTTCGAGGATCAGGCGCGGCGTGCTCTCGCTCACCAGCCGGCGCATGCCGATGCCGATCTGCCGGCGTGCGCCCAGGTAGGCGCCGGTCAGCGTGTCGGCACTGCGCAGTGCGTCAGGCGTGCCGTCGAACACCACGGTGCCGCCGCGTTCGCCCGGGCCCGGGCCCATGTCCAGCACCCGGTCGGCGGCCAGCATCACCGCCGGATCGTGCTCGACGACCACCAGCGTGTTGCCGGCATCGCGCAGGCGGTGCATGGCCTCGACGATGCGGTTCATGTCGCGCGGATGCAGGCCGATGCTCGGCTCGTCCAGCACGAACAGCGTGTTGACCAGCGAGGTGCCCAGCGCGGTGGTCAGGTTGATGCGTTGCACCTCGCCGCCGCTGAGGGTGCGGCTCTGGCGGTCCAGCGTGAGGTAACCCAGGCCGACGTCGCACAGGTAACGCAGCCGGGTGCGGATCTCGTCGAGCAGCAGGTGCAGCGGATCCTTCGCACCGGCTGCACCCAGGGTGTCGGGCACGAGTTCATCGAAAAAGCGACGCAGCCGGTGGATCGGCAGGATCATCAGATCATGCAGGCTCAGGCCCGGCAGGGCTTCGAGCTGATCGCGCGTCCAGCCCACGCCCACCGGCATGAAGCGCCCGGCCGGCGGCAGCACCGCATCGGCACCCTCGCGGCTGCCCAGGCGCCACAACAGCGACTCGGTCTTCAGGCGCGCCCCGCCGCAGGCCTCGCACGGGGTGTAGCTGCGGTACTTGGACAGCAGCACCCGGATGTGCATCTTGTAGGCCTTGCTCTCCAGGTACTCGAAGAAGCGCTTGATGCCGTACCACTGCTTGTTCCAGTTGCCGTTCCAGTGGGGTGAACCGTCGATCACCCAGGCGCGCTGCGCCGGCGGCAGCTGGCTCCAGGCGGTGTCGCGCGGAATGCCGGCCTCGCCGGCGTACTTGAGCAGGTCGTCCTGGCATTCCTTCCAGGCCGGCGTCTGCAGCGGCTTGATGGCGCCGGCGCGCAGGGTCTTGCGGTGGTCGGGGATCACCAAGCCGAAGTCGACGCCGATGACGCGGCCGAAACCACGGCAGGCCTCGCAGGCGCCGAAGGCGGAGTTGAAGCTGAAGAGCGCGGGCTGCGGGTCGGCGTAGCGCAGGTCGCTGTCGGGGCAGTGCAGGCCGGTGGAGTAACGCCAGAGGTCAGCGTCGCCCTCGTCGCGCAGGGCATAGACGTTGACGCGTCCGCTGCCGCGGCGCAGCGACAGCTCGATCGCTTCGACCACCCGCGCCTTCTCGGCACCGCCCAGGCGGATGCGGTCGGCCACCACGTCCAGGATCTTGCGGTGCTCCACCACCCGCTCGGCATGCACGCGGGTGAAGCCGCTGGCCGACAGCCACTGCTCCACCTCGGCCGGCGTCACCGTCTCGGGCAGCTCGACCGGGAAGGTGATGACCACGCGCGGGTCGCCGGCCGCGGCAGCCCTGGCGACCAGGTCGGCATAGATCGTCTCCGGCGTGTCGTGCCGCACCCGCTGCGCCGTCTGCTTGTCGAACAGCTCGGCCGCCCGCGCGAACAGGAGCTTCAGGTGGTCGTTCAGCTCGGTCATCGTGCCGACCGTGGAGCGCGAGGTGCGCACCGGGTTGGTCTGGTCGATGGCGATGGCCGGCGGCACGCCTTCGACATGGTCCACCGCGGGCCGGTCCATGCGATCGAGGAACTGGCGCGCATAGGCGCTGAAGGTCTCGACGTAGCGCCGCTGACCTTCCGCGTACAGCGTGTCGAACACCAGGCTGGACTTGCCCGAGCCCGAAGGCCCGGTCACCACCGTCAGCTCGCCGGTGTGGAAGTCGAGATCGAGGTTCTTGAGGTTGTGCTGGCGGGCGCCGCGAATGCGGATGACACCGGAAGTCATGAAGGGAGCTCTTTCGGGACAGTGGCGAAGCATTCTAGGCAAGCGCCTTGACAAGGCTGCTGACACCGCACAAGCCCCCAGGAAGCGACGGCCGGGTGTGGCATATCTCTCGGCCGGGCGGAGCGCGTTGCGGTTTTCCACATGGCACGGGGGGCGCAGGGTGTGACACTGGCAGGCCACAAAGAATCGGCAAGGAGACAGCACGATGCGCGCACATCGCACGAGTTCATGGGCTGCCTGGCTGCTGTCAGCCTGCCTGCTGACGGGTGTGTCACATGCCCAGATCCGCATCGGCCAGCCCTCGGGCTTCACCGGCTCGGTCGCCACCGGCGTCAAGGAAAACACCGACGGGGCCCGGCTCTACTTCGATGCGGTCAACGCGCGCGGCGGGGTCAACGGCCAGAAGATCGAGCTGATCTCGGTGGACGACAAGTTCGACCCCAAGCTCACCCCGGATATCGCACGCAAGCTGATCACCGAGCAGGGTGTGGTGGCCCTGTTCCTGAATCGCGGCACACCGCATTCGCAGGCCCTGCTGCCGGTGATCGAGGAACTCAAGGTGCCGCTGGTGGGCCCGAGCACCGGCGCCATGGTGCTGCACAAGCCGGTGCATCCGTATGTGTTCAATGTGCGAGCCACCTATCAGCGCGAGGCCGAGAAGGCCATCGTGCACCTGACCACCATCGGCATCACCCGCATCGGCATCCTGCAGACCGACGACTCCTTCGGAGCCGACGCGGTGCAAGGCGCGTTGCGCGGGCTGGAAAGCCGCCAGCTCAAGCCGGTGTTCCTGGAAAAGCTCGACCGGGCCAAGCCCGACCTGCCCCGTCTGGCCGGCATCGTCGCCCAGAACGACCCGCAGGCCGTGATCTTCATCGCCTCGGCCAACACGGTGGCCGAGGGCACCAAGGCGATCCGCGCCCAGGGCTCGCGTGCGCAGGTGGTCACCCTGTCGAACAATGCCTCGGGCGGTTTCATCAAGCTGCTGGGTGAACATGCCCGCGGCACGATCGTGACCCAGGTCTTCCCGTACGAGCGCTCGCTGTCGGCGCCGATCGTGAAAGAAGCGGCCGATCTCGCCCGCGCGCGCAACCTCGACGAGGTCACGCCGGCAATGCTCGAGGGTTTTGCCGCGGCCAAGGTGCTGGTCGAGGGCCTGCGTCGTGCCGGCCCCTCACCCACACCGGCCAAGCTGATCCAGGCACTCGAAGGCTTCCGCAAGGTCGACATCGGTGGCCTGGAAGTCAGCTTCAGCCCGAACGACCATTCCGGCCTGGACTACGCCGACCTGTCGATCATCGGACCCGACGGCAAGTTCATGCGCTGAACCGCGCCCCGGTGACGCCAGGCCCACCAAGACCCCGACAAAGTCAGAGGAGACAACATCATGAAAACCTTCCACCGGGCCGTGCTGGCCCTTGCGCTGCTACAGGCCACGGTCACGACCGCCTGGGCCCAGATCGTGGTCGGGCAGACCGCCGGATTCACCGGCGCCGTGGCCGCCAGCGTCAAGGAGACCTCCGATGGCGCCCGGCTCTACATCGATGCGGTCAACGAGCGTGGCGGGGTGAACGGCCAGAAGATCGAGCTGATCCAGATGGATGACAAGTTCGACCCCAAGCTGGCCGCCGAGAACGCCCGCAAGATGGTGGTCGACAACAAGGTGGTGGCCTTGTTCCTGGCGCGTGGAACACCGCACAACGAGGCCATCATGCCGCTGCTGAACGAGTTCAAGGTGCCAATGGTGGGGCCGTCGACCGGTGCGATGGTGCTGCATCAGCCGGTCAACCCGTACATCTTCAACGTGCGTGCCACCTACCAGCGCGAGGCCGAGCGGGCGATCCGCCACCTGAGCCTGATCGGCCTGGAGCGCATTGCCGTGCTGCAGGTTGACGACTCCTTCGGCGCCGATTCGATGGCCGGCGCGCAGAAAGGCTTCACCGCGGTGGGCAAGCAGCCCGTGATGGTCGAGAAGTTCAACCGCGCCAAGCCGGACTTCGGCCCGGTGGCCCCCAAGGTGGTGCAGGCTGACGCGCAGGCCGTGCTCTTCATCGGCTCGGGCTCGGCGGTGGCCGACGGCATGAAGGCACTGCGGGCCGCCGGCTCGCGCGCGCAGGTGGTCACGCTGTCGAACAACGCCTCGGGCGGTTTCGTGAAACTGCTGGGCGAACATGCCCGCGGCACCATCGTCACGCAGGTCTTCCCGTATGAACGTTCGCTCGCCGCGCCGATCGTGAAGGAAGCCGTCGACCTGGCGCGTGCCAAGGGCGGCATCGAGGTCTCGCCGGCCATGATGGAAGGTTTTGCCGCGGCCAAGGTGCTGGTCGAGGGCCTGCGACGCGCCGGCGCCAACCCCACCCGTGAGAAGCTGGTTGCCGCGCTGAACGGCCTGCGCAACTATGACATCGGCGGCATGGAGGTGAGCTTCAGCCCCACCGACCACACCGGCACCGAATACTCCGACCTGTCGATCATCGGCGAGGACGGGCGCTTCAAGCGCTGAAGCACCCCCGGGCCGGGGGCTACATCGCGACGTAGCGCCCGGGCTTGTGGTTGATCGCCAGGATCAGGTTGAGCGCCACCGCACCGGCCAGCGAATACACCACCCGCAACGGCTCGACGGTGGCAAACGCGGTGGCGACGATGGCGCAGTCGATCACCATCTGCACCCGCCCGGCCCGCCAGCCGCGGCTGTCCTGCAGGTACAGGGCGAGGATCCCCACCCCGCCCAGGCTGGCGCGGTGACGAAACAGCATCAGGAAGCCAGCCCCCATCAACAGCCCGCCCATGACGGCGGCGTACCACGGGTTCAGCGCCTCGAAGCGCACCACCAGCGGGTGCCATTCGGCCAGCAGCGACAGCAGCGCGACGGCCACGAAGGTCTTGATCGTGAACGCGCGGCCCATGCGGCGCCAGGCCAGCCAGTAGAACGGCAGGTTCAGCACGAAAAACACCTTGCCGAAGCTGATGCCCGAGGCATAGTGCACCAGGAAGGCCAGCCCGGCCGTGCCGCCGGTCAGCAGCCCGGTGCGGTTGAACAGCACGACCCCGAGCGAGATGAACAGCGTGCCCGTGACCAGGGCCTGGACGTCCTCGAACAGGGTATGGCGCTGGATGGTGGCGTCGGCGGGAGGGTTCACGGTGGCAGGGCGATCTGAAACCCTGCAGTGTAGACAGCCGCCCGCTGCGGCCTCTGCCTCAGGTCAAGCGCGGCGCTGGGTGGGGCCCGCCGGTGGCGCAGCCGGCCGCAGGCTGCGCATGCGGCGCAGCAGGCGGTCACCCAGCAGCACGGCCACGATCACGGCGTAGATCGACCATTCCGCAAAGTCGTTCTTGCCGGCGCGCATCCAGAAGAAATGCAGCAGCGCCAGCAGCACCACGGCGTAGACCGCACGGTGCAGCGCCTGCCAGCGCACCGCGCCCAGGGCCTTGATGGCCCGGTTGAACGAGGTCAGCGCCAGCGGAAGCATCAGCAGCAGCGCTGAAAACCCCACCAGGATGAACGGCCGCTTGAGGATGTCGCGCGCGATGTCGCCCAGCACCAGGCCCATGTCGAGCCAGGCATAGCAAAGCAGGTGCAGGCAGGCGTAGAAGAAAGTGAACAGGCCCAGCATGCGCCTGAACCGCGCGAGGGCGTGCTGCCCTGTCCAGTGGCGCAGCGGGGTGACCGCCAGGGTGAGACACAGCGCGCGCAAGGCCCAGTCGCCCGTCTCGCGGATCAGCGCCTCGGCCGGGTTGGCACCGAGGCCGTCGAACACGGCACCCCAGACCAGCCAGGCCAGCGGCAGCAGGCCGAGCAGCAGCAGCACCGGCTTGGCTGCCGCGTGCAGCAGGGGTGATCTGGCGGCAGCCATGCCCGGTGCGCGTGTCCGTGCGTGAAGGTGAGCGTCCACCGCGACCCGTGGCGGCACTCAGTAGAACTTCTTGAGGTCCATGCCGGCGTACATCTGGCCCACCTGGGCCTCGTAGCCGTTGAACATCAGCGTGGGCCGCTTGCGCTGGAACAGTCCGTCCTCGCCGATGCGGCGTTCGGTGGCCTGGCTCCAGCGCGGATGGTCGACCTTGGGATTCACATTGGAATAGAAGCCGTACTCGTGGGCGGCGGCCACCACCCAGGCCGTCTGCGGCTGCTTCTCGACCAGGCGGATCTTCACGATCGACTTGCCGCTCTTGAAGCCGTATTTCCAGGGCACGATCAGCCGCACCGGGGCGCCGTTCTGGTTGGGCAGCACCTCACCGTACATGCCGAAGGTCAGCAGCGTCAGCGGATGCATCGCCTCGTCCATGCGCAGCCCTTCCACATAGGGCCACAGCAGCACGCGCGAGTTCAGGCCGGGCATCTGGGCCTTGTCGGCCAGGGTGTGGAACTCGACGAACTTTGCATTCCCCGTGGGCTCGACCCGCTTGATCAGTTCGGCCAGCGAAAAGCCGATCCACGGCACCACCATGGACCAGCCTTCAACACAGCGCAGCCGGTAGATGCGCTCTTCCATCGGCGCGAGCTTGAGCAGGTCTTCGATGTCGAAGGTGCGCGGCTTGCCGACCTCCCCCTCGACCGACACGGTCCAGGGCCGGGTGCGCAGGCTGCCGGCGCGCCGGGCCGGATCGGCCTTGTCGGTGCCGAACTCATAGAAGTTGTTGTAGGTGCTGACGTCGTCGTAGTCGGTCAGCTTTTCCATCGTCACCGCACCGGCCACACTGCTGCGGGTGGCCGGCAGTGCCGCCAGCTTGTTGGGGCGCGGGGTCTGGGCCAGGGCCTCGCGACCGGCCCACGATGCCAGCGCCGCGCCCGCCGCACCGGTGGCCATCCAGCGCAGCAGGTCGCGGCGTTGTTCGTAGACCGGGCGGGGCGTGATCTCGGACGCGACAGGGTGCTCGAAGCCGCGGTCTTTTCGGATGAAGTGCATGGGCAGGCTTTCCGTTCAGGGTGAGACTTTTCGAACCATGCCACCGCATGAGGTTCCCCCTGCAGTCTGGGGGAATATCCCATGTAAGAAACCGGCGCCCCGGACGACGCGCCCGGTGCGGCCACGCCGCATTCAGCGGCCCAGATCGTCGTGGAAACCCGTGTCGATCACGTCCAGGCCTGAGGTGGTCGTGGGGTCGCCCAGGGCCGGATCGGGGTGGGTCACCGCCTCGAGGGCGACCGGATCGAACAGACTGAGCGAGTTGCGCCCTCGACTGTCGCGGAAGCTCTTGCGCGAGAACAGCTTGCGCTGGGCCTCGGGCGGCAGGTCGGTGATGCGGATCACGTTGCGCGCGATCAGCAGGTCGATCAGGTCTTCGAGAACCCGGACGAAATCGGCGTCGAGTTCATGAAAGCTGCCCTCAGGCACCGGCCGTCGACCGATGAAGGCATCGACGTCAGGGTGGTCGTCAGCCAGGAACTCCTGCGTCTCGGGCGTGGGCTCGCGATGCAGGCTGACGATGACGCCGTGGATGTTGCGGGCAACGAAAGGCATGGGCGGCGTTGTCGGTTTTGCACCGACTATACGCCGCACCCGCCGTGCGCATCACAGCTCGCCGTACGAATGCAGGCCCGAGAGGAACATGTTCACACCCAGGAATGCAAAGGTCGTGACGGCCAGGCCCACCAGCGCCCACCATGCCGCCACCGTGCCGCGCAGGCCTTTCATCAGGCGCATGTGCAGCCAGGCTGCGTAGTTGAGCCAGACGATCAGGGCCCAGGTCTCCTTCGGGTCCCAGCTCCAGTAGCCCCCCCAGGCCTCGGCCGCCCACAGCGCGCCCAGGATGGTGGCGATGGTGAAGAACGCAAAACCGACGGCGATCGACTTGTACATCACGTCGTCGAGGATCTCGAAGCTCGGCAGCCGGGCGGCAATGCGACGCCGCGCTGCCAGGATGGCCCCGACGATCAGGGCCGAAATCCCGAAGTACACGGCCCAGTAGGTGCTCAGGCCACCTTCGGGCGACTTGCGGAACACCAGCGGCTCGAAGCACAGCACCACGCCCAGCGCCCACAGCGGCGCGAGCTTGTACCAGCGGGTCTCGGTGGCCTGCTGCTTGATGAGATAGGCAAACGCCACCATCGCGGCCAGCGCAAAGGTGCCATAGCCGATGAAGTTGGCCGGCACGTGCAGCTTCATCCACCAGCTCTGCAGCGCAGGCACCAGCGGCTGGATCTCGTGCGCTCCGCGCTCGACCGAGTACCACAGCAGGAAGCCCACCGCGGCGCTGACGATCAGCATCGCGAACGCGCCCAGGCTGCGCACGTTCTCGCGCTGCTTGTACTGGTCTTCGTAGTAGAGGTAGTACAGCGCGGTGAGCCAGCAGAACAGCACGAACACCTCGTAGAGGTTGCTCACCGGGATGTGGCCGATGTCGGGCGCGATCTGGTGGCTTTCGAACCAGCGCACCATCGAGCCGATCAGGGCCATGCCGACGGCCACCCAGGCCAGGCGTGAGCCGAGGACCTCGGCGGTGCGGCTGTCCGAGCGGGTGAAAAAGCCGATCCAGTAGAACAGCGTGCTCATGAAGAACAGCACGCTCATCCACAGGATGGCACTCTGGCTCGACAGGAAATACTTCAGCAGGAAGACCTGCTCGCCCTGGGCCAGGTCGGCACCGAAGCCGTCCTGGGTGCGCGAGTACAGCGCGATCGCCAGCAAGGAGGCCGCGCTGACCACCAGCGCCAGCGTGCGCAGTGGCCGCCAGAACCAGCCCAGCCAGATCGCGGACGGCACGGCACCGATCAGGATGGCCTTTTCGTAGCCGTCCATCGATGCGGCGTAACGCTGGAAGGCATAACCCGCCCCCCCGACGATCAGGATGGCAAACAGCCAGTCGAACCAGCTGCGGCGCGCCAGGTAGCCAGGTGCATTCAGGCTCAGGGTGGTCGTGTTCATCGTGCCTCCGTGGGGGCTGCAGGCGTCATCAGCGCCTGCTTCAGGCTGTCGAATTCTCGGTCGGTATCGAGTGTCTGGCGAGTGCAGGACAGCGCCGCCGTGATGCGTGTGGGGCCTTGTGGCGTGTCGGACTGCAGCCAGATCCACAGCCGCCGTTCACGCACGTAGAGCATCGCGAAGACACCGATGATCAGCAGCAGGCAACCCAGGTAGACCAGGTTCTTGCCCGGTGCACGGGCCAGCTGGAAGACGCTGGCCTGCACCTGCTCGAAGTCCTTCAGGGTCAGCAGCACTGGCGCGGGGTAGAACTGGGCATCCGACAGCGACAGCACCGCCTGCGTCATGAAGGCCTGGGTACGGGCATCCGGCTCCAGCGCCTTCAGGCCGGCCTGGGCTCGGGTCTCCTGCAGCAACTCGAACAGCACACCATTGAGGATGCGGATGAGCACTTCGGACGTGCGCTGCCGGTCGGCTTCAGGCACGTTCTGCTCCATGAAGTCGGCAATCGCCTGCAGTCCACCGCCACCCGGCGGCGCGTCGGCCGGGCGATCCGCACCGGCAAACAGGGCCAGGCTGCGTCGCGCCGACACCGTGAGCTGATCGGCCAGTTCCGGGCGTGACGGATCAACGGCCAGCGTCACGTAGCGCGCGACCGCCTTTTCGCGCAATGCGGGATCCTGCAGTGCCTCGCGCAGCCGCATCCAGCCGTCCACGCTGTCGGCGTCATCGGCGGGGATGCGCAGGTAGCGGAAGCTCTCGGCCGGTGTGTCGCGCACGCCGGCCAGGAACACGCGCTGACCGTCGAGTTCCAGCGGCAGCATGTAGTTGTGATATTCGCGGGCCTGGCCGCTGGCGTCACGCAGCTTGTAGGTGACGGACGGCCCGACATTGCGCAGCGATTTGTCGCCCGGGTCCTTGGCGCCCGAGCCGAGATGCCGCTCGATGCCGGCCACCAGATCGACCTTGCGCACGTCGGCCGTGCCGGTGGGTGCCTCGGGCGAACCCAGGTTCTCGACGTTGATGACACGCAGGCCGGTGAACTCGAGCTGCAGTCGGTCGGCGCTGTTGGTGAGCGTCGTGCTGTCGCCCACCGTGCCCTCGACCTCGAAACGTCGCTTGGACGCTCCTTCCATCGGGTAGGCCTGCAGCTTCAGGCGGGAACCGCCGTCGTCGAAGCTGGACTGGTAGATCGCCACCCCACGGTGGAAGGCCGGCTGGTTCACCTTGATCGTCGCGGGGATCGCCTGGCCGGTCTCGTGGTCGTGGATCACGATCTCGCTGGCGAACAGCTTGGGCATGCCGGTCTCGTAGTAGTCGACGATGAACTTCTTGAGTTCGATGTCGAACGGCAGCGGCTGCAGCACCACCCCATCGGCCATGTTGAGGATCACCGTGCCGGCGCGCCCGCCTTCGGGCACCAGCATGTTGCCGCGGAAAGTGGGGTTGGCGGGGCTGAGCAGGTGTTCGGGCGGCACGTCCTTGATGAAACCGCCGCCCGCATAGGCGGACTTGCCGGTCAGCGCCATCTGGGCGCGCACGACCAGGTCACCGTCGAACAGGCCGCCCAGGCAGATCAGCACGATGGCCGAGTGCGCGCACAGGTAGCCGATGCGATTGGCGCCGCCCTTCTTGGCGGCCACCATCACGCCGTGGTCCCGGACCTGGGCGCGGGCCTTCCAGCCGTTGCGCTGCATCAGCGCCGTGATGCGGCCCAGGGTCTGCTCACGGGTTTCGGCAGTTTCACCGACCGCCTTGTGGTGGAAGGCCAGCAGGCTGGTCTCGCGCACATGTTCCTTGTAGGTGCGCAGATCGTGCAGGATCTTCGGTGTGTTGCGCGCGATGCACAGGCTGGTCGACACCACCAGGAAGGCCAGGATCAGCAGGAACCACCAGGCGCTGTAGACCGCGTACAGCCCGGCCTTGTCGAACAGCTCGGCCCAGAACGGCCCGAACTGGTTCACATAGTTGGTCAGCGGTTCATGCTGCTTGATGACGGTGCCGATCACCGAGGCGATGCAGATCACCGTCAGCAAGGCGATGGCAAAACGCATCGACGACAGCATTTCGACCATGTCGCGCATGACACGCGACCCTGAACGCAGTTGGAGACCGGTGGTGGACATCTGGGGCGGGCTCGCGGGTGGCAGTGGGTCGGTGAGTGGCCGGGCAGGTTCGGGCAGAAAAAAGGCGGGCAACCCACGCGGGGCCCCGCCTGCTATGACATGCAATGGCCGCGCCGGTTCAATCGGTGGCCCGCTGTCACACCGTGACGGCCGGCCCGGCGCAATGCTTGCGGATCAGCGCAAGCCGGCGATGTAGTCTGCCACTGCCTTGATTTCCGTGTCGCTCATGCGGGCAGCAATGGCCGTCATCTGGTTGTTGTTCTTGCGCACGCCGCCACGGAAGGCCACCAGCTGGGCTTCGGTGTAGTCGGAATGCTGGCCGCCGATGCGCGGATACTGGGCCGGAATGCCGGCGCCGCTGGGGCTGTGGCAGGCCGCGCAGGCCGGCACGCTCTTGGCGGCAATGCCGCCGCGGTAGATCTTTTCGCCCAGGGTGACGAGGTCCTTGTTCTTGGCAAAACCGGGCTTGGCGGTCTTGCTGGCGTAGAACGCGGCCACGTTGCGCATGTCGTCATCGCTCAGGGTGGTGGCAAAACCCTTCATGATGGCGTTGTTGCGCTTGCCCGACTTGAACTCTTGCAGCTGCTTGACGAGGTATTCCGGATGCTGACCGGCCAGGATGGGGTTGGCCGGGCTGCCCCGGGTGCCATCGACGGTGTGGCACGCGGCACACACCTGGGTCGCGATCGCTTGCCCCTTGGCCAGATCGGGTTTGGCGGGGGCCTTGGCGTCAGACGCCACAGCGGGCGCCACGATGAAAGCGGCAAGCAGGACGGAAGCGATCGATTTCATGACGTGGGAAGGATTTTGTGGGCGGAATGCAAAACCCGCGGATTTTACAATGCGATCACCTATGTCCGACCAACCCGCGGCCGGGGCACCTGACTTGCCCCCCTCTTCCCCCCCCTCCACCGAGGCCGTCACGGCCAAGGTGGCTCTGGGTTGGGCCCACACTGCGCGCTTCCTGACGACCGCCAGCCAGCTGCATCACCTGCCGGTCACCGAGCTGCCCGAGATCGCCTTTGTCGGGCGCTCCAACGCCGGCAAGTCCACCGCCATCAACGTGCTGACCCAGCAAAAACGTCTGGCATTCGCCTCGAAGACGCCCGGGCGCACCCAGCACATCAACCTGTTCGAGCTGGGCCCGCGCGATGCGGCCGACACCCTGTTCGCCGACCTGCCCGGCTACGGGTACGCCGCCGTGCAGCGGGCCGCCAAGCTGCGCTGGCAGGAGGTCATGGCCGAGTACCTGCAGGTGCGCCGCAACCTGCACGGCGTGGTGCTGATGGTCGACTCGCGACTGGGGCTGACCGACCTCGACCAGCAACTGCTGCGTTTCGTGAGCCCGCGCATCGGCACCGGCGAGGTCAAGCTGCTGGTGCTGCTGACCAAGGCCGACAAGCTCAACCGCAAGGAAGGCCAGGCGTCGATGACTGCGCTGCAGGAGAGCCTGGCCGACTTCATCACCGACGAAGCCGACGTCAGCGCCACGCTGTTTTCAGCGCTCAAGAAGACCGGTCTGGATGACGTTGCCGTGACGCTGCATGGCTGGGCGCACCCTCCCGGGTCTGCGGCCGCGTCCCCCTCCGGACAAACCCCAGGCGCGTCGCCTGAGTGACTCCACCACCCCGGCCCGGCCGGGATACTGGGGCGTTCCGAAGGAGCGCCCCATGACGATCGAGACGTTTTTCATCGACCTGCCTCACGGCACCCGGCTGTCCTGCCGGGCCGCCGGGCCTGCCGGCGCGCCGGTCCTGGTCCTGCTGCACGGCTTTCCGGAAGCGGCCTTCGTCTGGGACGAGGTCATGGAGGGCCTGGCCAGCTCGTTCCGCTGTGTGGCGCCCAACCTGCGCGGCTACGAGCAGTCATCCGCGCCAAGCGACCCGGCTGCCTACCGTGCGCGGCACCTGGTCCAGGATGTGGCAGCCCTGCTGCAACACCTGGGCGCACCGGTCACCGCCCTGGTGGCGCACGACTGGGGCGGTGCGGTGGCCTGGAACCTCGCCGTCCAGCAACCGGGGCTGATGGAGCGGCTGGTGATCCTGAACTCGCCGCATCCCGGCACCTTCCTGCGCGAGCTGCAGCACAACCCCGCGCAGCAGGCCGCCAGCGCCTACATGAACTTCCTGTGCCGCCCGGACGCGGAAGCCCTGCTGGCGCAGGACGATTTTGCGAGGCTGTGGCCGTTTTTCACGTCGATGGGACGCTCGGGCCAGGGCGCGGCCTGGCTGACCGATGCAGTGCGCGAGCAGTACCGCGCCGTGTGGCGCCAGGGCCTGACCGGGCCGCTGAACTACTACCGCGCCTCGCCGCTGCGCCCGGCCACGCCCGACGACCCGGCCGTCGCCAAGGTCCAGCTCAGCGCAGACCAGGTGACG
The DNA here is from genome assembly GCA_965650765.1 of uncultured Burkholderiales bacterium. Classification (GTDB taxonomy): domain Bacteria; phylum Pseudomonadota; class Gammaproteobacteria; order Burkholderiales; family Burkholderiaceae_C; genus Caldimonas. The sequence goes on along the minus strand of CBFGPV010000033.1, from coordinate 14,287 downwards.
GTGACCTTGCCCACACTGGTGATCTGGGGTGAGGACGACCTGGCCCTGCCGCCCAGCCTGCTGGACGGACTGGAAGCCTATGTGCCACGGCTGCAACTACGACGGGTGCCGGGCGCCACCCACTGGATCGTGCACGAGCAGCCTGGCCTGGTGATCGACGAGTTGCAGCGCTTCTGCCGCACCGCCCACTCAGGGTAGCGGGGCGTCGAGGTCCTGCAGCACGCTGTCGAAGGCGCGCTGCACCAGTGGCCGCTCTTCGAGCACCGCGATCAGGCCTTCGGCCAGCAGGCGCTCGATGGCACGGCGTGTCAGCGAATGCGACTGCCCCGCCATGTGGCTGGCAAACATGAAGAACTGGCCATCCTCGCTGCTCCACATCAGCTGGGCCGTCTCCCAGTCACCTTGCACGAACATGTGGAACCAGGTGCCCGGCTGCAGCCGGGCCATCCAGGCCTGACGGGCACGGCGGCCGGCATCGCTGCCGTCTTCGGTCATGAGACCCACCGGCACGGTGGGCAGCGCGCCGCGATCGACACCGTCCAGCCGCCCATGGGTGCTGGTGGGGTCAGCCTCGTCGCGCATGCGCTGAACGATCTCTTCGGGGGTCAGCTCGCGCGGCGCGGCCTGGTTGCGCAGCGACGTGCTGTGGTGGGCCATCAGCTCGGCCATCACGCCGTCACGCTGGGACTGCGGCAGCTTCACCAGGTCCATGCCCTTGTTCAGGCGGGCCACCAGTTCGGGCAGCATGGCTCGCAGGCGATCCCGGTCGCCGGGTGTACGGGGTGGCTGCAGCGTCCACAGCAGCTCGTCGACCGTCTGCAGCATCTCGGCCGTGCGTTCGTCCTGCTCGCCGAAGCGCACCATGGCCTCGACCATCGCGTCGACCCACGGCCCGAACAGGAAGTCGCGCAACCGCGTGCTGACCTCGACATCCTTCATCTGGCGGATCTGCTGGCGCAGCACGTTGCACAGCTGGTCGCGCCGTTCGATGCGCTGCAGCTTCTCGAGCGCGGCACGGGACTTCTCCATCGCTTCCCGGCTCTTGGCATCGATGAAGTCGTTGACCTCCTGCAGCGCATTGCGATAGAGCTGCGCATCGGGGCGGGACGAGGCCGCGACCCGCCCGATCAGGTCTTCCATGAAACGCAGGAAGTCGGTCAGGCGTTCGTCGGCCGGATTGTCGTAACCCACACAGTGGGCCGCCAGGCGATTGAGCAGTTGCCAGGTCGGGTGGTCGTGCTGGCGCAACAGCGAAGGATCGCGCAGCGCCACGCGCAGCACCGACACCTGCAGCCGACCCAGCACCCCCTTGACCGCCGGCATCAGCCGCTTGTCGGCGAGGATCTGGTCGAACAGTCGCGACAGCAGCTCGATCACCTGGGGGTCCGCGCTCACGTCGCCTGCCCCCCCTGCGGCCGGCTGCAGCTGGCGCAGCACGTTGGGCATGCCGACCTGCGGGCCGTCAGCGGCCACCGGCAGATGCTGGGCATCGATGCGGTGATTGAGATCGTTGAGCGTGATGTCCAGGCTGCCCGCCACGGTGCCGGCCGCGGCGGCATCGCCCTGCGCCGCGGCTCCGGCACTTGCACGGACACGTTCGAGCAGTTGACCCAGGGCAGCAGGGTCGGTGATGTCGATCGTGGCGGCCATCGAGCCCTGCGGCACGGCGCGGAAGGCCAGCGGCTCGACGCCGTCGCGCTCGAGGCGGCGGCTCATCTGGGCATACGCCTGCTTCAGCGTGCTGGCCAGCACCTCACCGGCGCTGCGCAGCAGCAGCACGCGGGCGTCGGCCGGCACGGCGATGTCGTGGGTGGATCGGCTCAGCGCCCGTGCGTAGACCTCGGGTCGTGCCGGATTGGCTTCACGCCGGATCTGGGTTTCGCCACGCAGCGTGGCGGTGAAGGCCTGCAGCTCGCGCAGCTCCCACTCGGCCTTGAGGTCGATCAGCGCGACGATGCGCGAGATCTCGATGTCTTCGGCGGCCTGGTTCTCGTCGACCAGGCTGAGTTCGTCGAGGTTGAGCGCCGGGGCCACACGCTGGCGCGGCGCGGCCGACTCGTCGAGTGCCTCGCGCAGCCGGCCCACCAGGTGCCGCTCGAACGCGTCGGCCCAGGCGCCCTTCTGGCGCTGCAGCGACTCCATCAGCGCAAAGAACTGCTGACGGTCGCGCACACCGGCACCCTGGAAGCCCCCTGCACTGCGCAGGTTCTCGATCGTGTCGTTGACCACCTGGCGGCTCAGCACGGCGGCCGCAGCGGAGGTCTCCTGGATGTGGCGCTGGAACGAAGGCGATATGGACATGGCAAGACACAACGGGATGACCCGATTATGAAGGCATGTGCGCGCAGGCCAAACGCCATGAAAAAAGGGCCGCTTTCGCGGCCCTTTGGCAGTGCTGTGCGCCGGGCACGCGGCCCGGCAGCAGCATCACATGTCCATGCCCATGCCGCCCATGCCGCCCGGCATGCCGCCGGCAGCCGGTGCGTCGTCCTTCGGTGCTTCGGCGACCATGGCTTCGGTCGTCAGCATCAGGGACGCCACGGAGGCAGCGTTCTGCAGCGCGGTGCGGGTCACCTTGGTCGGGTCCAGGATACCCATTTCGATCATGTCGCCATAGGTGTCGTTGGCGGCGTTGAAGCCGTAGTTGCCCTTGCCACCCAGCACGGCGTTGATCACCACGCTCGGCTCGCCACCGGCGTTGGCCACGATTTCACGCAGCGGCGCTTCGATGGCCTTCAGGATCAGCTTGATGCCGGCGTCCTGATCGGGGTTGTCGCCCTTGATCTCGCCAGCGGCCTGACGGGCACGCAGCAGCGCCACGCCACCACCAGCCACGATGCCTTCTTCCACGGCAGCGCGGGTGGCGTGCAGCGCGTCTTCGACGCGAGCCTTCTTTTCCTTCATTTCGACTTCGGTGGCAGCGCCGACCTTGATCACGGCCACACCGCCTGCCAGCTTGGCCACGCGCTCCTGCAGCTTTTCGCGGTCGTAGTCGGAGGTGGCTTCCTCGATCTGGATGCGGATCTGCTTGACACGGGCTTCGATGTCGGCAGCGGCACCGGCGCCATCGATGATGGTGGTGTTTTCCTTGCCCACTTCGACGCGCTTGGCCTGGCCCAGGTCGGCCAGCGTCACCTTCTCGAGCGTCAGGCCCACTTCTTCGGCGATGACCTTGCCGCCGGTCAGGATGGCGATGTCTTCCAGCATGGCCTTGCGGCGGTCGCCGAAGCCAGGCGCCTTGACGGCCACGACCTTCAGGATGCCGCGGATGGTGTTGACCACCAGCGTGGCCAGGGCTTCACCTTCGACTTCCTCGGCGATGATCAGCAGCGGACGGCCGGCCTTGGCCACCTGCTCCAGCGTGGGCAGCAGGTCACGGATGTTGCTGATCTTCTTGTCGAACAGCAGGACAAACGGGTTGTCCAGGATGGCCGACTGCTTTTCGGGGTTGTTGATGAAGTAGGGCGACAGGTAGCCGCGGTCGAACTGCATGCCTTCGACGACGTCGAGCTCGTTGTCGAGCGACTTGCCGTCTTCGACGGTGATCACGCCTTCCTTGCCGACCTTGTCCATCGCGTCGGCAATGATCTTGCCGATCGACTCGTCGGAGTTGGCGGAGATCGCGCCGACCTGGGCGATTTCCTTGGAGGTGGTGGTGGCCTTCGAGGCCTTCTTCAGCTGCTCGACCAGAGCGACCACGGCGCGATCGATACCGCGCTTGAGGTCCATCGGGTTCATGCCGGCGGCCACGTACTTCATGCCTTCGCGCACGATGGCCTGGGCCAGCACGGTGGCGGTGGTGGTGCCGTCACCGGCGTTGTCGCTGGTCTTGGAAGCCACTTCCTTGACCATCTGGGCGCCCATGTTCTGGAGCTTGTCCTTCAGCTCGATTTCCTTGGCCACGGACACACCGTCCTTGGTCACGGTGGGGGCGCCGAAAGAGCGCTCGAGCACCACGTTGCGGCCCTTCGGGCCCAGGGTCACCTTGACGGCATTGGCCAGGATGTTCACACCCTCGACCATGCGGGCACGTGCTTCGCCGCCGAACACGACGTCTTTTGCTGCCATGTGTAAATCTCCGAAATTTGTTGGTCACTCCCGCGAAGGCGGGAATCCGTGAAACATGCAGGGCCCTTGGCGGACCCCCGGCTGCGCGGGGCCAACCCCGCGCGCGGCATCACTTCTCGACGACTGCGAAGAGGTCTTCCTCGCGCATCACCAGCAGTTCGTCGCCGTCGACCTTGACGGTCTGGCCGCTGTACTTGCCGAACAGGACGCGGTCGCCGACCTTGATGTTCAGGGCCACGAAATCGCCCTTGTCATTGCGCTTGCCAGGACCCACGGCCAGCACTTCGCCCTGGTCGGGCTTCTCGGCGGCGTTGTCGGGGATCACGATGCCCGAGGCGGTCTTGGTTTCATTTTCCAGGCGCTTGACGATCACGCGATCGTGCAAAGGACGCAGTTTCATGACATCTCCTTTGAGTCAAAGAACTAACTTCGGGATGGTGATGAGCGCATGTGAGCGCTCATTGACATTCTGGGTCTCGACCTCGTCGGCGGCTTGTGCTGCCTGACGGATCAAGCTTTCAATCATTAGCACTCACCGTCGTTGAGTGCTAACAGCGCTGAATTATAGGGTCGGCGAGTGACAGTTCAAGAGGGCGCGACGCACCCGACACGAAATCGGCGCCACCCGGCAGCACACGCTTGCGGCATTCCTGCACTGTCTGGGGTGTTTCATGTGGGTTTTTTCGGACGCACGCGGCGGCACAATCATGAGAGTCTTCCGGGGCGCCTGCTCCGTGCTGCCGCAGCGTGCCGGACCGGCCCGCCGCCGCCCGTGCGGTGTTCAGGCGCCTGAATCACGAGGATCCGATTGGCCGACATTCCCCATGCCCCCGTCTGGATGCAGGCACCGCTGCCGGCGGTGTTCATCTGGCGCGAGGGCCGCTCCACCCGCTGGCAGCTCAATGAAGCCGCATCATGCTGGCGTGAGACGGCCGGTCTGAGCGTCCCCGCCTGGCGCGAGCTGGCCGAACAGGCGCTGGCCTTGCCCGGCACCCGCACGGAGCTTGGATCTCACGGGCTTGCCTGGCGGCGGGTCCAGGCCGCGCCCGGCTGGGTCCTGTGGCTCGACCCATGCAAGCCCGAGGCATCGCACCCGGAAGGTGACGGCGGCACTGGCACCGCGGTGATGGCCTCGGCCGACGTCGCGCGGCTGTCCATGGCGCGCGAGTTCGGACGCATCGGCTTCTGGGAGCGCGACCTGCGCAGCGGCCAGGCCCGCTGGGACGCCCACATCTTCGACATGTTCGGCCTGGATCCGGCGGCCGGTGCACCGGCGTTCGAGCACAGCACCGCCTTGATCCATCCGGACGACAGCGAGGCCAGCCGCTACGCGCAGGCTTCTTTCCGCCACCCCGGCCGGTACCAGACCCACTTCCGGGTGCTGCGCCCTGACGGCACGCAGCGCAGCATCCACTCGATGTGGGAGGTTCAGCCGGGCACCGACGGCCTGCCGCTGCGCGCCGTGGGCATCATGCTGGACGATACCGACAGCCTGACGCTCACGCGCCAGATGGAAGCGGCCCGCACCCAGTTCAGGATGGCCGCGGCGATGGCCGGCCTGTCGATGTGGCGGCATGACCTGGTCACCGACCGCTTCCACGTCAACCCGGACAGCGCACGGATGACGGTGCTGTGGCCGGACGAGCAGGGCATGCCGATCGAGGAGGCGCGCGCCTCGGTGCACCCCGATGACCTGGAGGCCGTGCTCGAAGCGTCGCGCCGGGCCAAGGAGCAGAACACCCCCATCGACGTCGAGGCGCGCTACCTGGCCCCCGGCGGCGGTTACCGCACGCTGCTCACGCGGCGTGTGGCCGAGCGCGATGCCCAGGGGCGGGTGGTGGCGCTGCTGGGCGTCTCGCTCGACATCAGCGACCAGATCGCCGAGTTCGAGCGGCTGCAGACGATCGCGGCCAGCATGGAGTTGATCGCCGATGCCACCGGCGTGGGTGTGTGGAGCCTGGACATCGAGACCGGCGAGGCCACCTGGAGCAAGCAGATGCTGCGCATCTTCGGCCTGCCCGAGGGTACCCCGGCACCGAACGTCGATCAGGTGATGGCGCAGTACACCCATGCCGACGACCTGCCCCGCCTGAAGGCCGAGCACCAACGCCTGGTGCAAGGCGACACCCCCACCGAAGAGCTCGAGTACCGCATCCGCACGGCCCAGGGCGAGGTGCGCTGGGTCGTCGGCCGGGCCCGCCGCGGCATGCGGGGCAACCGGCCGGTGGCCTTCGGCATGGTGATCGACGTCACCGAGCGTCGGCGCGAACAGGAGGCGCTGCACCTGGTCGAACAACGTGCGGTGCTGGCCGCCCAGGCTGCAGGCATCGGCACCTGGGAGATGCGCCTGCCCTCGCAGGAAACGATCTGGGATGCGCAGATGTACCTGCTGCGCGGCCTGTCGCCCGACGATCCGCGCGCGCCCGAGCAGATCATCCGCGAGTCGGCCGACGCCGAGACCCGCGCGCGCATGGCGCAGCTGATCGGCCACGCCGTGACCTCACCGGACGGCATCTACCGCAACGAATTCGTCATCCACCTGCCGGACGGCACCGAACGCTGGCTGGCCTCCCGCGGCATGCTGCTGCGCGACGACCAGGGCCAGCCCGAGCGCTTCCTCGGCGTGAACTGGGACATCACCGACCTGCACCGCAGCCAGGAAGCCCTGCAGGCCAAGGTTGCAGCGGAAGAGGCCAACCGCGCCAAGAGCGAATTCCTGGCCCGCATGAGCCACGAACTGCGCACGCCGCTGAATGCGGTGATCGGCTTTGCCGACCTGATGCTGCATGACGGCCTGGGCGAACCCCAGCGCGTGCGGGCCGAGCGCATTCGTGCGGCCGGCCAGCATCTGCTGGCACTGATCGACGACGTGCTCGACCTCACCAGCATCGACGCCGGCAAGCTCAGGCTCAAGGACGAGTCCGTGTCGCTCAGCCATGTGGTGGCCGATGCACTGGAATGGGTCGAACCCCATGCCCGCCGCGCCGACGTGCGCATGGTCGCCGGCGCGATGGACGGTTTCGTCCATGCCGATGCCCGCCGGCTGCGCCAGGTGATGACCAACCTGCTGTCGAACGCGGTCAAGTACAACCGGCCGCAGGGTCGGGTGGACATTGCGATCCTGCACGGGCCTGATCCATCGTGGCTCGGGTTTTCGGTGCGCGACACCGGACGGGGCCTGTCGCGCGCCCAGCTGGCCAACCTGTTCGAACCGTTCAACCGGCTCGGTGCAGAACATGAAGGCATCGAGGGCACCGGCATCGGACTGGCCATCGTGCACCACCTGGTCGAAGCCATGGGCGGCGCCATCGAGGTGCGCAGCGAGCCGGGCGAAGGCACCGAGTTCCGCGTGTGGTTGCGCGCCGCCGAACCCGAGCCTCTTCTGGAAGAAGCCGCCAGCACGGCCGGAGTGGCCACGCCCTGCCCACGTGGCGCGCACCACGGCGCCACGGCAGTGTCCTCACAGCGTGCACGCGTCGACGTGCTGTACGTCGAGGACAACCCGGTCAACCTGCTGCTGGTGCAGGAACTGCTGGCACTGCGCCCGGCCATCCGGCTGCACACCGCGCCCGACGGCATCAGCGGTGTGCGTGCGGCAGCCGAGATCCACCCGCGGCTGATCCTGCTCGACCTGCAGTTGCCCGACATCCACGGCATGGAGGTGATGCGCCGCATCCACGCCCTGCCGGGCATGGCCGACACCACCTGCGTGGCACTGTCGGCCAATGCCATCCCCGAGGACGTGGCCCAGGCCCGGGCTGCCGGCTTTGCCGACTACTGGACCAAACCGATCGACTTCGCGATGTTCCTTGCCGGTATCGACCGCTTCCTGGCTCAGTTGCAAGGGGATGACGTGCTGACCCAGCCGGCCTCGCTCACCGAGGGGTGAGGCGCCAGGGGAGCCCGCCGCGGGATGCAGGCCCCATGAAGTTCGGCCTGCGCCGGCCGCCGTGAAGGCGAGGGTCGCAGGCCGAAGGAATTGGCGAGCAAGACCAAGCGGGTCGCCTTGCGCGATCCGATCGGATAGCGGGTGGTGGTGGCCACCGGCTTTTCACTCACTGGTGAACTTGCTCAACTCCAGTATCGGCCTTGCAGCGTCAGGTAGAAGCCCCGAAATGAGGGGGGAGGAGGCAGGAATTCACGCCAACCGCCCCCGCGTTCAGGGGGAACCCCCGCCCGGACGCGCTCGACAACATGCTCAACCCAGCTTCAGCAGGCGCATCGCATTGCTCTTGAGGATCAGCGGCTTCACCTCGTCACGGAAGCCGGCCTCGTCGAAGTCCTTCATCCAGCGGTCCGGCGTGATCAGCGGATAGTCCGAGCCGAACAGCACGCGATCCTTCAGCAAGGTGTTGGCGTACTGCACGAGCTGGGGCGGGAAGTACTTCGGGCTCCAGCCTGACAGGTCGATCCAGACATTGGGCTTGTGCATGGCCACGCTGAGCGCCTCGTCCTGCCAGGGCCATGACGGGTGGGCGATCACGATCTGCATGTCCGGGAAGGCGATGGCCACGTCGTCCAGGTGCATCGGGTTGGAATACTCCAGCCGCAGCCCGCCGCCGCAGCGCATGCCCGAGCCGATGCCCGAATGCCCGCTGTGGAAGATCGCCGGCATGTTGTACTCGGCAATCACCTCGTACAGCGGCCAGGCCATCTTGTCGTACGGGTAGAAGCCCTGCACCGTGGGGTGGAACTTGAACCCCTTGACGCCATGCTCCTCGATCAGCCGGCGTGCCTCGCGTGCGCCCATCTTGCCCTTGTGCGGGTCGATGCTGGCGAAGGCGATCATCAGGTCGCTGTTCTTCTGTGCAGCTTCGGCGATCTCCTCGTTCGGGATGCGCCGGCGGCCGAGCTGGGCCTCGGCGTCGACCATGAACATCACCAGCCCGATGCGCCGCTCGCGGTAGTAGGCCACGCTCTCCTCGATGGTCGGGCGCCGGCTCGAGCGGAAGTACTTGTCGGCCGCGCGGTCGTACTCCTCGCCGTAGCTGTCGAAAGGGTTCCAGCACGAGATCTCCGCGTGCGTGTGGATGTCGATGGCGATCAGGTCCTGGGTGTTCATCACTGCTCCGCAAGGCCAGCAAGCTGGCGTCGTGTCATGGGCTCAACGCGATTTTAGTTACTTTCATGAAGTAATTGCCAGCCTTCTACACACTCCGCTCTCAGGGTTTTCGAGCCCCCTGTCGACAAGATCATGACACCGCACCGCTCTATGAAACCCTGTGGAGACCCACGACATTGCGGGTTTACCCCAGGTGCGATACCCCACCAATTGCTTAATATCCATAACCATTATGGTCTGAAACGACCTCCACCCAGCTCTCTTCACACCCATGACAGCCACTCCTGACGACGCCAACGGCCTGCTGGCCCGACTGGACCTGCTCCAGATCAGCTTCGACGGCCCGATCGCCCATGTGCGACTGAACCGTCCGGCCAAGCGCAATGCCATCAACGACACGCTGATCGCCCAGCTTCACACCTGCTTCATCAACCTGCCCGACACGGTGCGTGTGGCCGTGCTCAGCGGCGAAGGGGACCATTTCTGCGCCGGCCTGGATCTGTCCGAGCTGTCCGAGCGCAGCGTGGCCGAGGGCATTGCCCATTCGCGTTCGTGGCATGCCGCGTTCGAGCAGATCCAGTTCGGCCGCATCCCGGTGGTGGCGGTGCTGCACGGTGCGGTGGTGGGCGGCGGCCTGGAACTGGCCAGCGCGGTGCACATCCGGGTGGCCGAGGACAGCACGTTCTACGGTCTGCCCGAAGGGCAGCGTGGCCTGTTCGTCGGCGGGGGCGGCTCGGCGCGGGTGCCCCGGCTGATCGGTTTTGCCCGCATGACCGACATGATGCTCACCGGCCGTGTGCTCGATGCCGACGAGGGCCAGCAGGTCGGGCTGTCGCATTACCGCGTGGCTGACGGTGCCGGTCTGGACCGCGCGATGGAGCTGGCCCGGCGCATCGCCAGCAACGCGCCGCTGTCGAACTTTGCCGTGATGCAGGCCCTGCCGCGCATTGCCGATCTGCCCCAGGCCGACGGCCTGTTCGTCGAGTCGCTGATGGCCGCCATCGCCCAGGGCGACCACGCCGCCAAGGACCGCATGCGCGCCTTCCTCGAAGGCAAGGCCGGCAAGGTCGGGAAGGCATCATGAGCGCGCGCTTTCGCCCCACCCGCATCGGCGCCTGCCTGAGCGTCGACGTCGAGCAGCGCGCCGACGGCACGCAGGTCCTGCGCTCGCCGGTGGCACTTGAACCCTTCGCGCAACGCCTGACCGACCGGCTTGAACACTGGGCCCGCGAAACCCCGGACCGCTGCTTCGTCGCCAAGCGCCACCAGGGCGGCGACTGGGTCCGCATCACCTATGCCGAGATGCTGGCGCGCGCCCGTGCCGTCGGGCAGGCGCTGGTGCAGCGCGGCCTGTCGGTCGAGCGGCCGATCGCCATCCTGTCGGACAACGATCTCGAACACCTCACGCTGGCCCTGGGGGCCATGTGGGTGGGGGTGCCCTACACCCCGGTGTCGCCGGCCTATTCGCTGGTCTCGCAGGATTACGGCAAGCTGCGCCACATTCTCGGCACGGTCACGCCAGGCTTGGTGTTCGCCAGCAGCCCGGCCTATGCCCGGGCCATCACGGCGGTGGTCGCGCCCGACGTCGAGGTGGTGCTGACCGAAGGCGAGATCGAAGGCCGCACCGTCACGCCGTTCGCGCAGCTGCTGGCCACCGAGCCGGGCGCGCAGGCCGAAGCGGCCCATGCCGGCGTCGGCCCGGACACCATCGTGAAATTCCTGTTCACCTCGGGATCGACCAAGGCGCCCAAGGGGGTGGTGAACACCCACCGCATGATGTGCGCCAACCTGCAGATGAAGCGCCAGGCCATGGCCTTCCTGGCCGACGAGCCGCCGGTGCTGGTGGACTGGCTGCCGTGGAACCACACCTTCGGCGGCAACCACAACGTGGGCATCACGCTGTACAACGGCGGCACGCTCTACATCGACGAAGGCAAGCCCACGCCCTCGGGCATTGCCGAGACGCTGCGCAACCTGCGCGAGATCTCGCCGACGGTGTACTTCAACGTGCCCAAGGGCTTCGAGGAAATCGCCTCGGCGATGGAAACCGACGACACGCTGCGCGCGTCGCTGTTCCGCCGCGTCAAGGCCTTCATGTTTGCCGGTGCCGGCCTGTCGCAGGCGGTGTGGGACCAGCTCGACCGTCTTGCCGAGCGCACCGTGGGTGAACGCATCCCGATGTTCACCGGACTGGGCATGACCGAAACCGCCCCCTCGTGCACCTTCGCGCTCGACGCGGCCTCGGTGCGCTCGGGGCACATCGGCCTGCCTTGCCCCGGCGTCGAGGTCAAGCTCGTGCCGGTGGACGGCAAGGTGGAGATCCGCTTCCGCGGCCCCAACGTGATGCCCGGCTACTGGCGTCAGCCCGAACTGTCGGCCGACAGCTTCGACGAGGAAGGCTACTACCGCACCGGCGACGCCGTGAAGTGGGTCGACCCGGCCCAGCCGGCCAAGGGCCTGATGTTCGACGGGCGCATTGCCGAGGACTTCAAGCTGTCGACCGGCACCTTCGTCAGTGTCGGTCCGCTGCGCGCACGCATCATCGCCGCGGGCGCACCGTGCGTGCAGGACGCGGTCATCACCGGGCTGAACCGCGACGAGGTCGGCATGCTGGTCTTCCCGCGTGTGGACGAGTGCCGCAAGCTCGCCGGCCTGGCTGCCCACACCCCGGCGCCCGAGGTGCTGCATCACCCGGTGGTGCGCGAGTTCTTCCAGACCCTGGTCGACCGGCTCTGGCGCGAAGGTACCGGCAGCGCCAACCGCGTGGCCCGGGCCCATGTGCTCGCCGAGCCGCCATCGATCGACAAGGGCGAAGTCACCGACAAGGGCTCGATCAACCAGCGCGCCGTGCTGACGCACCGCGAGGCCCTGGTCGAGGCGCTGTATGGCGGCGCCGACAGCGACCCCTATGTCTACCTGCCCCGCAAGGGCTGAGCCCCCTCCATCAGGAACCCGAGGACACGACGATGAAGATTCAAGGACAGGCCGCGCTGGTGACCGGTGGAGGCTCCGGACTGGGTGCTGAAACCGCCCGCGAGCTGGCTCGGCAGGGCGCCCGCGTGGCCGTGCTCGACGTCAATGCCGAGGCGGCGCAGGCAGTCGCGCGCGAGATCGACGGCCTGGCCCTGGTGTGCGACATCACCAGCACCGACAGCGTGCAGCAGGCGCTTGCCACCGCGGCCGAGGCCCATGGCGGTGCGCGCATCCTGATGAATGTGGCCGGCATCGGCGGCGCACGACGCCTGGTGGGCAAGGACGGCTCGCCAATGCCACTGGAAGACTTCAAGCGCGTGATCGACGTGAACCTGGTCGGCACCTTCAACGTGATCCGCCTGGTGGCCGCCGAGATGCTACGCCAGGAGGCGCTCGACGACGGCGAACGCGGAGTCATCGTCAACACCGCCTCGGTGGCGGCCTACGACGGCCAGGTGGGCCAGGAGGCCTATGCAGCGTCCAAGGGCGGCATCGTCTCGCTCACGCTGCCGCTGGCGCGCGACCTGGCCCAGTTCGGTGTGCGGGTGTGCACCATCGCCCCTGGCCTGTTTCTCACGCCGCTGCTCTACAAGCTGCCCGAAGAGGTGCAGCAGTCGCTGGCCGCGTCGATCCCCTTCCCCAAGCGCCTGGGCAAGCCGGAAGAGTTTGCGCAACTGGCTGCCCACATCGTCACCAATGCCTCGCTCAACGGCGAGGTGATCCGGCTGGACGGCGCATTGCGCCTGCCGCCGCGCTGAGTCCATGTGTTCCATCAACCACACGGGGCGAAAGACCCCACAACCCTGGAGTAGACAAGGCATGAAGACCACTCTCAAGACCCTCGCGGCTGCCGTGCTCGTCACCGTGTCGATCGGCGCACAGGCCGACATCACCATCGGTGTGAGCCTGCCGCTCACCGGCCCGGCCTCCGGCCTGGGCATTCCCGTCAACAACGGCTTCAAGCTGTGGCCCGAGTCCATCGGCGGCGAGAAGGTCAAGCTGGTCGTGCTCGACGATGCGACCGACCCGACCAACGGCGTCAAGAACGCCCGCCGGTTCGTCACCGACGACAAGGTCGACCTGATCATCGGTTCGGCCGCCACCCCGGTGGCCGTGGCCATGGCCGACGTGGCCGCCGAGTCGGGCACGGTGCAACTGGCGATGTCGCCGATTCCGCTGCCCCCCGGCAAGGACACCTGGTCCTTCCGCATGGCGCACTCGTCGGCCGTGATGGCGCACGCCATGGTCGAGCACATGAAAAAGCAGGGCGTCAAGAGCGTCGGCTTCCTCGGCTATGTGGACGCCTACGGCGAGACCTGGCTGAAGGACTTCACCGCCAAGGCCGAGCCGGCGGGCATCAAGGTGGTGGCCACCGAGCGCTTCCAGCGCACCGACACCAGCGTCACCGGCCAGGCCCTGAAGATCGTGGCGGCCAACCCCGATGCCGTGCTGGTCGTGGCGTCCGGCTCGGGTGCCGCGATGCCGCACCGTGCCATCGTCGAGCGTGGCTTCAAGGGCAAGATCTACCAGACCCATGCTGCCGCGTCGCGCGACCTGATGCGTGTGGGTGGCAAGGACGTCGAAGGTGCGTTTGTCGTGTCGGGCCCCGCCACGGTGGCCGAACAGCTGCCCGACAACCATCCGTCCAAGAAGGAAGCGCTGAAGTACGTGCAGGGCTACGAGAAGCTGTATGGCGCCGGCATGCGCAACCAGTTCGCCGCCCACACGTATGACGCGCTGCTGCTGCTCGAAAAGGCCGTGCCCGAGGCGCTGAAGAAGGCCAAGCCCGGCACCAAGGAGTTCCGTGCCGCACTGCGTGATGCGCTCGAGTCCGGCCAGCCGGTGGCCGCCTCCCAGGGTGTGATCGACTACACGCCGAAGGACCACTGGGGCTTCACCAACGACAGCGCCGTGGTGATGAAGGTCGTCAACGGCGACTGGAAGGTCGAGAACTGAGACCCCGCAAGGGGCATCACCGGGGGTCGGCCGTGCCGGAACCCGGTGGCCGCCGCAACCCAGGCGCTGCGGCGGCGGCTGATCCTTGAGTCGTCCCCGCGAAAGCGGGGATCCACGGCGGCTGCCAACGCAACGCCACCCTGCCTGACTGCCCTGACACTCCTACTGCACTCGCCATGGACTTCTCGATCGCCAGCATCCTGCTGCTCGACGGCGTGACCAACGGAG
>CBFGPV010000032.1:0-31664 GCA_965650765.1 uncultured Burkholderiales bacterium | reverse complement strand
CGCCTTGGCAGGCGCCTTGGCCGACGCCTTGCTCACCCGGGGCGTTGCCGCCTCCAGATCGAGCAGGGTGTCGAGGTTCTTCTCGATCTCGGTCTCGATGGTCTTCTTGAAGGCGCCCAGCAGGAAGCCCAGCTTGGCCTGCAGCTCGAAACCGTCGGCGCGCACGCACAGCGTGCCCTTCACGCCGCTGCGGCTGAAGTGGACGATGTCCTCGTCATCGCCCTCTTCCACCGCACATTCCATGTCGAACTGCTCTTCGGCGTCTTCGGCCCATTTCCAGGCCACCTCGCGGGCGCGGGCGAGGCCGAGGGAGTGCTTGCGGCGGATGGCGATGTCGGTCATGGGCTTTCCTGCGTGAGTACCCGGCGGCGCTCCTGCGGAGGGGCTTCGGCCAGGCGACGGACCTGATCATAGAACCGCTGGAAGTCCCCGCCCTGATCGGCGAACAGCCGCTCGAACCCCGGCACCAGCTCGTTGTAGGCCGCCAGCATGCCCAGCGAGGCATTGTTGGCACGGCCGAACCAGCCGTCGTAGCCGGCAAACCCGTCCCAGCGTTCGGCCTTCAGGCGATCGTATTCGGCCCGCAGCGCGGCCATGACCTCGGCCTTGCGACGGCGCTTGTCGTCGTCGCCGGCATCGCTGGCATACACGCGCTCCAGTTCACGCCGGTACTTGAGCGTCAGCGCCTGGAAGTCGCGCCGGCGACGGTCGAAGCGCTCGTACTCTTCGCGCGCGGCCGCGCCGGCATGGCTCGACAGCCAGCGCTGGCCGCCCAGGCGCTCGACGGCGGTGGCGAAGGATTCGTTGAACATCGTGTCGCCCGAGGCATACACGACCTGATGGGCCAGCTCGTGAAAGATCATTCGGGCCAGTTCACCCTCGGGGTAGCGGATGAAGGTGTTGAGCAGCGGGTCGCCGCCCAGCCAGTCGAGCTTGCCCAGCGTCGAGTAGGCCGGCACGCCGTAGACGGCGACCTCATAGCCCTCGTTGCGCAACTCGGCGGCGAGCGCCTCGGCCTCGGCCCGGTCGTAGTAGCCGCGGTAGCCCACGCAACCGACCACCGGGAAGCACCAGGTCTTGAGCTTCAGGCTCAGTTCGGGCGCCGCCGCCACGTTCCACACCGCCGCGGGGCGGCCCAGGTCGGCATAGCGGCGGTAGCTGCGGTTGTCAGGCAGCTTGAGTTCGCTCACGGCAAAGTCGCGGATGCGCTGACTGAGCACGAGCCGCTCGCGTAGCGCAGGAGAGGTGTTCGTGTCCGACAGCCACTCGGGCACCGGGCGGGCGTCATGCACCAGCGACAGATGACCGCGCACCGACTGCGCCAGGTACCCCACCGATCCGCAGCCCGCAAGCACCACCAGCACGGCCGCCACCCCCAGCGCGGCCAGTCCGCCCAGCCACCACCGTGCGCGCGACCTCATGCGGCGTGCTCTGTGGCCGGCGCCACTTCGACCAGCACGTCGTAGAAACAAGGGGCGCGGCCCAGATCGGTCAGGCGCTGGTGGGTGAGTTCATTGACGTTCGTGCCCCGCACCCCCAGCTTGCGCCACCAGATGCCCAGCCCGTTGACCACACCCGCGCGTGCCCGCGGCGAGACACGGGCCTTGCAGTGGTATTCGCCGCGGTCATTGAACACCCGCACCAGCTGGCCGTCGACGATGCCGCGGGGAGCGGCGTCGTCGGCATGGATCTCCAGCAGCGGCTCGGCCTCGATGTCGCGCAGGCTCTTCACATTGACGAAGGTCGAGTTCAGGAAGTTGCGCGCCGGCGGCGAGATCATCGCCAGCGGGTAGCGGCGCGCCAGGTCGGGGGTGGTCTCGGCCGATTCGTGGTTGGGCAGGTAGTCGGGCACGCCGGCCACGGCCGAGTCGATCTCGCACCGGCCGGAGGCAGTGGGAAACCCGCCTTTCGCAAACGGCGCGTCCGGCAGCGGCAGCTTGACCCAGCCGCGCTCGCGCAGCGCGTCCAGACCCAGCGTGTCGGGGAACACCTGCGCAGCCAGCGTTTCGTCGGACTCGAACAGGCAGGGCTCGGTCCAGCCCATGCGCCGGGCCAGCTGACGGAAGAACTCGGTGTTCGGGCGGGCCTGGCCCAGCGGGGCGATGGCCGGCTCGTTGATCAGCGCATAGGTGTGGCCATAGCTCGAATGCACGTCGAGATGTTCGAGCTGGGTGGTCGCGGGCAGCACGTAGTCAGCCAGGTCGGCCGTGTCGGTCATGAAATGTTCGAGCACCACGGTGAAGAGATCCTCGCGCGCAAAACCTGCCACGACGTGCGAGGACTGCGGCGCCACGGCCACCGGGTTGCTGTTGTAGACGATCAGTGCCTCGATCCGGGGGCCGAATGCCGGCGAGGCATCGCGCAGCAGGTCGTCCCCGATGGTGCTCATGTTGATCGTGCGGGGGCGGCGCCCGGCCAGCAGGTCGGCGCGCTGCAGCTCGGCACGGCGCACCGGGAACCAGCCCGAGCTGGACAGCAGCAACCCGCCGGCGGGTTGCCGCCACGCCCCCACCAGGCAGGGCAGCACGGCGATCAGGCGCACCGCGTTACCCCCACCGCGCACCCGCTGCATGCCGTAGTTGAGCCGGATGGCGGCCGGGCGTGTCGTGCCATACGCCTGCGCCAGCTCACGCACCTCGTCGGCCGTGATGCCGCAGACCGCCGCCACCCGCTCGGGCGGCCATTGCAGCGCACGCTCGCGCAGGGCCGGCCAGCCGTGGGTGTGCTGCTCGATGTAGTCGTGGTCGAGCCAGTCGTTGCGGATCAGCTCGTGCATCAGGCCCAGGGCCAGGGCGCCGTCGGTGCCGGGCCGCAACTGGATGTGCTGGTGGCACTTGTCGGCGGTTTCGGTCTTGCGCGGGTCGATGCACACCAGCCGGGCGCCCTGCCGCTTGGCCTGCTGGGCGAAGGTCCAGAAATGCAGGTTCGAGGCGATCGAGTTGCTGCCCCAGATCAGGATGAGCCGGCTGTCGACGAAGTGCTCCAGGTGCATGCCCACCTTGCCACCATAGGTGGCCAGCAGTGCATCGGCACCGGCGCTTGCGCAGATGGTGCGGTCGAGCTGCGAGGCACCCAGCTTGTTGAAAAAGCGCGCCGCCAGGCCCTCGCCCTGCACATGGCCCATGGTGCCGGCATAGCTGTAGGGGACGATCGCCTGCGGGTCACGTTCGGCAATCGCACGCAGGCGTGTGGCGATGTCGTCGAGCGCCTCGTCCCAGCTGACTGGCTCGAACCGCCCGCTGCCCTTGGGGCCCACCCGGCGCAGCGGCTGCAGCACACGCTCGGGGTGGTAGGTGCGCTCGGTGTAGCGCGACACCTTCTGGCACAGCGCGCCGTGCGTGGGGGGGTGATCGGGGTCGCCCTGCACCTTGACTGCCACCCCGTCGTCCACCGTCACGCGGATGGCACAGGTGTCGGGGCAGTCGTGCGGGCAGGCCGCCTTGACGATGCGGCGGGTGACGGCTGGCTGGGAAAGTTCGGTCATGGTCGGGCGCGATCGGGTGGGTTGGCCGCAGGCACGGGAACCCGTCTCGTGGACGGTGGAGGGAATTGTCCGCCAAGCCGGACATTCAGGTGGGCGCAAGGCAACGCAAGACCCCTGGACACACTGCCGTGACGTTTTGCACGGCCCCCGCCACCGCACGCGACTTTGATCTGGAAATTGCGGCGCATCTGACACATTCTTCACTGGTGAACGATCTGCCCGGGCGCGGCCCGGCGCATCACGCCTTCAGGGAAGACTCATGACGCAATGCAACATCTCCCGGCGCAGTGCCCTGCGCCGCCTGGCCGCGACGGGCGCTGCCACCCTGGCGCTGCCCGCCTGGGCCCAGAGCGACAAGATCGTGCTGGGGCAGTCGGCTGCCTTCAGCGGCCCCGCCGCTCAACTGGGCATCCAGATGAACCAGGGCGCGAAGATCTACTTCGACCAGGTCAATGCCGCCGGCGGCGTGGGCGGGCGGCAGATCGAGCTGCGCACGCTGGACGACGGCTATGAGCCGGAGCGCTGCAAGGCCAACACCGAACGCTTCATCAAGGACGACGTGTTCGCACTGTTCGGCTACGTGGGCACCCCCACCTGCCTGGCAGCACTGCCGGTCGTCAACGAGGCGAAGATGCCGTTTTTCGGCCCGTTCACCGGCGCCGAGGCGCTGCGCGACCCGTTCAGCCGCAATGTCTTTCACGTGCGCGCCTCGTACTTCGACGAGACGGCACTGATCGTGCGCCAGCTCACCTCGCTCGGCCTGCGCAAGATCGCCGTGTTCCACCAGAACGACAGCTATGGCAAGGCCGGTCTCGACGGCGTGACCCGGGCGCTGACGCCGCTGGGCCTGGCGCCGGCGGCACTCGGCACCGTCGAGCGCAACACGGTCAACGTCGCCGACGCGGTGCGCACCATCGTGGCGGCCCGGCCCGATGCAGTCGTGCAGATCAGTGCCTACAAGTCCTGCGCCGCGTTCATCCGTGAAGCGCGCAAGGCGGGCTACGGCGGCACCTTCTACAACGTGTCGTTTGTCGGCACCCAGGCCCTGGCCGACGAGCTGGGCCGCGAGGGCCGCGGCGTGATGATCAGCCAGGTGATGCCCTTCCCGTTCAGCACCACCACGGCCATCTCGCGTGAGTACCTCGAAGCCGTTCGCAAGGCCGGCGGCGATGCCCAGCCCAACTACTCGAGCATGGAGGGTTACATCGCGGCGCGGGTGCTGGTCGAAGGTCTGCGGCGTGCCCCGCGCATCAGCCAGGACGGGCTGATCGGGGGGCTGGAGTCGATCAACATGTCGATGGGCGGATTCAACGTGGCCTTCGGGCCTCGCAAGCACACCGCCTCCAGCTTCGTCGATCTGTCGATGCTGACCGAGGACGGCAAGGTGCGCCGCTGACGCGCGATCGCCCGGCAGGGCCATGCCGCGGGGCACTTTGCAGGCCCGGCGAGCCAGGGCTAAACTGGTCCGCTGATCCGGGCCGGCCCAGGCGCAGGCCCGCTCCCCACACTGCAGACGTGCGCGCAGCCCATGAGGCCGCGCGTCCCCGGAGTCCTCACCCATGAACCTGATCGAATCCATCCTGGCCGACAGCGCGGCCGTCACGGCCATCCGGCGTGACATCCATGCCCACCCGGAACTGTGCTTCGAAGAGGTCCGCACCGCCGACGTGATCGCCCGGGCGCTCACCGACTGGGGCATCCCCATCCACCGCGGCATGGGCACCACCGGTGTGGTGGGCATCGTGAAGAACGGCACCAGCGACCGCGCCATCGGCCTGCGCGCCGACATCGACGCCCTGCCGATGACCGAGAAGAACGCCTTTGCCCATGCCAGCCGGCACCACGGCAAGATGCACGCCTGTGGCCATGACGGCCACACGGCGATGCTGCTGGCCGCGGCCAAGCACCTGGCGAAACACCGCAACTTCGACGGCACGGTCTACCTGATCTTCCAGCCCGCCGAAGAAGGCGGCGGTGGCGCGCGCGAGATGATCAAGGACGGGCTCTTCCAGCAGTTCCCGATGCAGGCGGTGTTCGGGGCCCACAACTGGCCCGGCATGGCCGTGGGTCAGTTCGCGATCAAGAACGGTCCGTGTTTTGCGTCGAGCAACGAGTTCCGCATCGTCATCCGCGGCAAGGGCGGGCATGCGGCCCTGCCGCACAACACCGTCGACCCGGTGCCGGTGGCCTGCCAGATGGTGCAGGGCTTCCAGAACATCATCTCGCGCAACAAGCGCCCGATCGACGCCGGCGTGATCTCGGTGACCATGATCCACACCGGCGAGGCCACCAACGTCGTGCCCGACTCCTGCGAGATCCAGGGCACGGTGCGCACCTTCACGCTGGAGGTGCTCGACATGATCGAGCGGCGCATGCAGGAGGTGGCCGAACACACGGCAGCGGCCTTCGGCTGCGAATGCGAGTTCGAGTTCACGCGCAACTACCCGCCCACGATCAACCATCCGGCCGAGACCGAGTTCGTGCGCCGGGTGATGGCCGACGTGGTGGGCGCCGACAACGTTCAGGAGTTCGAGCCCACGATGGGCGCCGAGGACTTCAGCTACTTCCTGCTCGAGAAGCCGGGCGCCTACTTCCTGATCGGCAACGGCGACGGCAGTCACCGCGAGGGTGGGCACGGCCTGGGCCCGTGCATGCTGCACAACCCGAGCTACGACTTCAACGACGACCTGATCCCGCTGGGGGCCACGCTGTGGGTGCGCCTGGCCGAGGCCTGGTTCCAGAACGCACGCTGAACACGCCCCACACGATGAGCACGATGAACCCCGCCACCCTCCCCGCCTGCTACTCGCAAAGCTATGTCGAGGCGCGCCAGAAGTTCATGGCCGCCTGCGACGCCGCCGGCCTGGACGTCGAAAGCCATGTGCATCCGATGCTCGGTCGCGATGGCGAGACCCTGGCCATGGACGTGGCACGCCAGGGCCCGCGTGACGCGCGCCGCGTGCTCATCATCAGCAGTGCCTGCCACGGCGTCGAGGGTTATGCCGGTTCGGGCATCCAGGTCGCCCTGCTGAACGATGCCTCGTGGCTCGCCGAGGTGCAGTCCAGCGGCGTGGCCGTGCTCTACATCCATGCGCTCAACCCCTACGGCTTTTCGTGGTGGCGGCGCGTGACCCAGGAAAACGTCGACCTCAATCGCAACTTCCACGACTTCAGCAAGCCGCTGCCGCACAACACGGCCTATGACGAGATCCATGCGCTGCTGATCCCGCCGCAGTGGCCGCCCACGGCCGAAAACGAGCACGCCATCCAGCACTACATCGCCACACACGGCCTGGCAGCCTTCCAGTCGGCCGTGTCGCAGGGGCAGCACGAGCATGAGGACGGCATGTACTACGGGGGCCGCAACCCCACCTGGAGCAATCAGACGCTGCGCCACGTGCTGCGCGATCACAACGTCCACACCACCGACCTCGCCTGGATCGACCTGCACACCGGCCTGGGCCCGAGCGGGCACGGCGAGCGCATCTTCGCGTCGCGCAACGACGCCACGGAGCTGGCCCGCGCGCGCGCGTGGTGGGGCAAGGAGGTGACCTCGATCTACGAAGGTTCGTCCTCGTCGGCGTTGCTGACCGGCATGATGTGGCTGTCGGTCGTCGACGAAGTGCCGCAGGCACGCTACACCGGCATCGCGCTCGAGTACGGCACCCTGCCCATGCTGGACGTGCTGCAGGCGCTGCGCGCAGAACACTGGCTGGACAAGCACCCCGAGATCGGCGCCCCGCAGGCCGCGGTCATCAAGCAGCAACTGCGCGACGCGTTCTACACGGACACCGACACCTGGAAGGTGCAGCTCGTGATGCAGGCGCGCGAGGCCGCGTCCCAGGCGCTCACCGGCCTTGCAGCAAGCTGAAGCACCACGGGCGAGACACCGGGTGCAGGGCCGCGAGCGATCGCGGCCCTTTGCTTTTGGGCACACGCCGCGCAACCTGGCATTCAGCTTGCTCTCAGTCAGCAACCACGCAGCTGCCGGGGGCCAGAAGGCCTGAAGTGTCCGGCAACGAGACAAGCCTGCGGGGAAACGCTGATCGCTTCGCAGACAGTTTCCAAGAATCGAGACACTCGGGTTCACCCGCATCACGGGTGCTTTCTCCTTGCCTGACAAGGCCTTAGCCGGCTCGTTGGGAACTGGCACAGCGCTTGCGCTAGTGGTGGTCGCACCGGCCGAGACGCCGGGCCGTGACAGACCCACGAGGAGACAAGCATGTGGTCATCGACCCTGCCGCCACCGGCGCGCGCCCGCGCCGCATGGCGGCCTCTGCAACGAGCATTGCAGCATCTGGCATGGCTCGCCTGGCCGTTGTGCCTGAGCCTGCCGGCACAGGCTGACATCGTCATCGGCCAGGTGGCGCCACTGTCGGGTGTGCTGGCCAGCACCGGGCAGCAGATGGTGCTGGGTGGCAAGGTGTACTTCGACTGGATCAATGCCCAGGGCGGCATCCACGGCGAGAAGATCCGCACCATCGTCCATGACGATGGCTACAAGGTCGACGAGACGCTGCGCCTCACGCGTGAGCTGGTGGCCAGCGACGAGGTCGTGGCGCTGTTCGGTTTTGCCGGCACCGCCAACATCGGCAAGCTGCTCGAAGAGGGTGTGCTGGCAC
This sequence comes from uncultured Burkholderiales bacterium, assembly GCA_965650765.1. Classification (GTDB taxonomy): domain Bacteria; phylum Pseudomonadota; class Gammaproteobacteria; order Burkholderiales; family Burkholderiaceae_C; genus Caldimonas. The sequence continues at coordinate 23,558 of CBFGPV010000032.1, read as the reverse complement.
AGGCCGGTATCGCACTGGTGGCGCCCTACACCGGTGGTGAGCCGCTGCGCACGCCGTTCAACCCCTGGATCTTCCATGTGCGCGCCGGCTATGCCGACGAGGCCGAGCACATGGTCAAGCAGCTCACGACACAAGGCATCCGCCGCGTGGCGGTGCTCTACCAGGACGACGCATTCGGCAAGGCCGGGCTGGCCGGAGTCGAAGCGGCACTGCAGCGGCGCCAGCTGAAGCTCGCCGTGGCGGCGCCCTACGAGCGCAACACCGATCAGGTGGCCGCTGCGGTGCAGCAGGTGCTGGCTGCCGAGGCCCAGGCGGTCATCATGATCGCGGTGAACAAGCCGGCGGCTGCCTTCGTGCGGCAATACCGCGAGGCCGGCGGCGGTGGCCAGTTGTTCAACATCTCGGTGGTCGACCCGGCCGAGCTGGTGCGGCTGGCCGGCCTGCAGCATGCCCGCGGCCTGGGCATCAGCCAGGTGGTGCCCTACCCCTACCAGGCCTCGCTGCCGGTGGTGCGCGAGTTCCAGCGGCTGCTGCGGCAGTTCGCGCCCGAGGCCGACGTCAACTACACGAACTTCGAGGAATTCCTCGGCGCCAAGGTGCTGGTCGAAGGCCTGCGTCGCGCCGGGCCGAAACCGACGCGGGCCGCGGTGATCCGTGCGCTCGAGTCCCTCACGACCCTCGACCTCGGCGGCATCCGCGTGGGCTTCTCACGCGACAACCGGGTGGGCTCGCGCTACGTCGAGGTCACCGTGATCGGCAGCTCGGGCAAGTTGCTCAAGTGAGCCGCGGCCCGAAGCGCACCCAACGCAGTCCCAGGACCACTTCACCATGACCGACCCTCACTCCCCCATCCTGGTCGTGCGCGGCCTCACCAAGGAATTCAAGGGCTTCGCCGCCGTGAGCGGCGTCGACCTGGACGTGGCGCGCTACAGCATCCATGCGCTGATCGGCCCCAACGGTGCCGGCAAGACCACCTGCTTCAACCTGCTGACCAAGTTCCTGGAGCCCACGGCCGGCAGCATCGTCTTCAACGGGCAGGACATCACGCGCGAGTCACCCGCAGCGATTGCACGGCGCGGGATCATCCGCTCGTTCCAGATCTCGGCCGTGTTCCCGCACCTGAGCGTGCTTGAGAACGTGCGTGTGGGCCTGCAGCGCAGCCTGGGCACCGCCACGCATTTCTGGAAGAGCGAGGCCAGCCTGGCGCCGCTGAACGATCGCGCCATGGCCCTGCTGGAGGAAGTCGACCTGGCCCGTTTTGCCCACACGCAGACGCTGAACCTGCCCTATGGCCGCAAGCGGGCGCTGGAGATCGCCACCACGCTGGCGATGGACCCCGAGCTGATGCTGCTGGACGAGCCCACTCAGGGCATGGGGCACGAGGACGTGGCCCGTGTCACCCAGCTCATCAAGAAGGTCAGCGCCGGCCGCACGGTGCTCATGGTGGAGCACAACATGAACGTGGTCTCGTCGATTGCCGACCGCATCACCGTGCTGCAGCGCGGCAGCATCCTGGCCGAAGGGCCCTATGCCGAGGTGTCGGCCAATCCGCTGGTGATCGAGGCCTACATGGGCAGCGCCGACACCGAACTGCAGGGAGCCCACTGATGAACGCCAGTTCCAGCCTGACCGTCGAGCGGGCCTCGACGGTGCCTGCGCGCAGCCATGCCGCACCGAAAACACCGGCGCTCGAGATCCGCGACCTGCATGCCTGGTACGGCGAGTCGCACATCCTGCATGGCGTGAACCTCACGGTGCATGCCGGCGAGGTCGTGACGCTGCTGGGCCGCAATGGCGCCGGGCGCACCACCACGCTGCGCGCGATCATGGGGCTGACCGGCACACGCCGCGGCAGCATCCGCATCCACGGCCACGAGGTCATCACGCAGCGCACCCACCGCATTGCCCATCACGGCGTCGGTTATTGCCCGGAGGAGCGCGGCATCTTCGCCAGCCTGTCGTGCGAGGAGAACCTGCTGCTGCCGCCCCGGCTGCGCGGCCAGGGCCCGGGCATGTCGATCGACGAGATCTACGACATGTTTCCCAATCTGAAGGAGCGCCGTCACAGCCAGGGCACCCGGCTGTCGGGTGGCGAGCAGCAGATGCTGGCCGTGGCCCGCATCCTGCGCACCGGCGCCAACGTGCTGCTGCTCGACGAGATCTCCGAAGGGCTGGCACCGGTGATCGTTCAGGCCCTGGCCCGGATGATCCGCACGCTCAAGGCCAAGGGCTACACGGTGGTGATGGTCGAGCAGAACTTCCGCTTTGCCGCACCGCTGGCCGACCACCTGCACGTGATGGAACACGGCGCCATCGTCGAGTCCTTCGGCGCGCACCAACTGCAGGACAAGCTGCCCGTCCTGCACGAACTCCTGGGCGTGTGAGCGCCCGCCAGACATCTGACCCACCCGGCGGCCCGCCCGCCACACAACGAGGAGAACCTGCATGAAAAAACACCTGCTGGCCGCTGCGGCCGCCACCATTGCCTGCGCACCCGCCCTGGCCCAGGTCTCGGGCGACGCGGTGAAGATCGGCTTCATCACCGACATGTCCAGCCTGTATGCCGACATCGACGGCAAGAACGGCGTCGAGGCGATCCGCATGGCGATCGAGGACTTCGGCGGCAAGGTGCTGGGCAAGCCGATCGAGCTGGTCTCGGCCGACCACCAGAACAAGGCCGACATCGCCGCCTCCAAGGCGCGCGAGTGGTTCGACCAGAACGATGTCGACATGATCCTGGGCGGCACCAACTCGGGCACCGCCCTGGCCGTGAGCGGCCTGGCCGCGCAGAAGAAGCGCGTGTACTTCAACGTCGGCGCAGGCTCGGCCCGCCTGACGAACGAGGACTGCACGCCCTACACCGTGCACTATGCCTATGACACGGTGGCCCTGTCCAAGGGCACGGGCTCGGCCATCATCGAGCAGGGTGGCAAGTCGTGGTTCTTCCTGACGGCCGACTACGCCTTCGGCCACTCGCTCGAAGGCGACACCGCCAACGTCGTCAAGGCCAAGGGCGGCAGCGTGGTCGGCACGGTGCGCCATCCGCTGAATGCCTCGGACTTCTCGTCCTTCCTGCTGCAGGCGCAATCGTCGAAGGCGCAGATCCTGGGCCTGGCCAACGCCGGCGGCGACTTCGTCAACGCGGTCAAGGCCGCGCGCGAGTTCGGCATCACCAAGACGATGAAGATGGCCGGCATGCTGGTGTTCCTGAACGACGTGCACAGCCTGGGCCTGCAGAACACCCAGGGCCTGCTGATGACCGACAGCTGGTACTGGGACAACAACGACGAGTCCCGCAAGTTCGCACAACGCTTCTTCGACAAGACCAAGAAGATGCCCAGCAGCCTGCAGGCCGCCGACTACTCGGCCATCACGACCTACCTGAACGCCGTGAAGGCCGCCGGCACCGACGATGCCGACAAGGTGATGGCCCAGCTCAAGAAGATGAAGCTCGATGACTTCTATGCCAAGGGCTACATCCGCAAGGACGGCCGGTACATCCACGACATGTACCTGATGCAGGCCAAGGCGCCGAGCGAGTCCAAGGGCCCGTGGGACCTGCTCAAGCGCGTGGCCACGATGCCGGGTGAGCAGGTGTTCACGACACCGGCCGAGTCGAAGTGCTCCCTGATGAAGAACTGAGGCGCCTGCCCTTTGTGGATCCCCGCCCGCGCGGGGATGACGCCGGGCCCGTCGCCCCTGCGCCCGCGGGGGCCCACGGCCCCTTCCCTACGGAATCGACATGGACATCTTCGGTATTCCCTTGCCCGCGATGCTCAGCCAGCTGCTGCTGGGACTGGTCAACGGCTCCTTCTATGCGGTGTTGAGCCTGGGCCTGGCGGTGATCTTCGGCCTGCTCAACGTCATCAACTTCGCCCATGGTGCGCTGTTCATGCTGGGCGCCCTGTTCGCCTGGATGGCCGGGCAGTACCTGGGCCTGAACTACTGGGCCGCCCTGCTGCTGGCCCCGCTGGCCGTGGGTGTGGTGGGCATCGCGATCGAGCGCGGCCTGCTGCAGTGGATCTACAAGCTCGACCACCTCTACGGCCTGCTGCTCACGCTGGGCGTGACGCTGGTGATCGAGGGTGTGTTCCGCACCGCCTACGGCGTGTCAGGCCAGCCCTATGCGCCGCCCGAGCAGCTCACCGGCGCACTCGACGTGGGTTTCATGATGCTGCCGATCTACCGCGCGTGGGTGGTGGTGGCCTCGCTGCTGGTGTGTTTCGGCACCTGGTACGTGATCGAGAAGACCAAGCTGGGCGCCTACCTGCGCGCCGGCACCGAGAACCCGAAGCTGGTCGAGGCCTTCGGCATCAACGTGCCGCTGATGGTGACGCTGACCTACGGCTTCGGCGTGGCGCTGGCCGCCTTTGCCGGCGTGCTGGCCGCGCCGGTCATGCAGGTCACGCCGCTGATGGGGCAGAACCTGATCATCGTCGTGTTTGCCGTGGTCGTGATCGGCGGCATGGGTTCGATCATGGGATCGATCGTGACCGGCCTGGGCCTGGGTGTGGTCGAGGGCCTGACCAAGGTGTTCTACCCGGAGGCCTCCACCACGGTGGTCTTTTTCATCATGGTGATCGTGCTGCTGATCCGCCCGGCCGGGCTGTTCGGCAAGCAACGCTGAAGGAGCGATGTCGTGCTGTCCAATCGTTGGCTCTATCCCCTGCTGCTGGGTGTGTTGTGCCTGGCACCGCTGGCCGGCGCCTACCCGGTGTTCGTGCTCAAGGTGCTGTGTTTCGGGCTGTTCGCCTGTGCCTTCAACCTGCTGATCGGCTTCACCGGCCTGCTGTCCTTCGGGCACGCCGCGTTTTTTGGCGGTGCCGGCTACGTGTGCGGCCACGCACTGAAGGTCTGGGGGCTCACGCCCGAGCTGGGCCTGTTGCTGGGCACGGCGGCGGCCGCGCTGATCGGCTGGGGCATGGGCGCGCTGGCCATCCGCCGTGAAGGCATCTACTTCTCGATGATCACGCTCGCGCTGGCCCAGATGCTGTTCTTCTTCTGCCTGCAGTCGCCGCTGACCGGCGGCGAAGACGGCCTGCAGGGTGTGCCCCGTGGCAGTCTGTTCGGCGTGCTGAGCCTGGCCGACGACCAGGTGCTGTACTACGTGGTGCTGGCCATCGTGGTGGGCGCCTACCTCGCGATCTGGCGCATCGTGCACTCGCCGTTCGGCCAGATCCTGCGTGCCATCCGCGAGAACGAACCACGCGCCACCTCGCTCGGCTACGACACCCGCCGCTTCAAGCTGCTGGCCTTCGTGCTGTCGGCCGCGCTGGCCGGCCTGGCGGGCTCGCTGAAGGTGCTGGTGATGGGCTTCGAGACCCTGACCGATGTGCACTGGTCGATGTCGGGCCTGGTGATCCTGATGACCCTGGTCGGTGGCCTGGGCACGATGATCGGGCCGCTCGTGGGTGCGTTCGTGATCGTGGCCCTCGAGAACAAGCTCGGTGACATCGGCACCAGCCTGGCCCGGTTCACCGGACTGGAAGGCCTGGCCGCGCTGGGTGAATCGGTGACCACCGTCACCGGCGTGATCTTCGTGATCTGTGTGCTGGCCTTCCGTCGCGGGATCATGGGCGAACTCATCCACCGCCTGCCGCGGCGCACCGGCGCCCAGCCCGCGCCGTGACACCCACTCCGCCCCCCGCGCCGGTGCCTGCCGCCGCCGAAGGCCTTTGTGCACTGGCCGACGCGGCACGGCTGGGCGACTTCCCCGGCCTGCGCGACTCGGCCATGCAGGTGCTGTTCAAGGCCCTCGAACATGCGATCGAGGGCACGGTGATCGTCGACCATGACGCACGGCTGGTGTGGATCAGCGAACGCTATGCGCGGCGCTTCGGCCTGGACGACCCGCGCCAGGCGCTCGGCCGGCCCTGCGAGGAGGTGATCCCCCACAGCCGCATGCGCGAGGTGGTGGCCAGCGGCCAGCCGATGCTGCTGGACCTGCTGGAGTCGCCGACCCGCCCGCTGGTGGTGATCCGCCTGCCGCTGCGCCAGGAAGACGGGCGCGTGATCGGTGCGGTGGGTTTTGCGCTGCTCGACGAATGGGCGTCGCTGTCGCCCATCGTCGCGCGCTTCCTCGCGATGCAGGAAGAGCTGGCCGCCGCGCGCAAGGGGCGCCCGCCCGGCCGCCAGGCCAAGTACAACTTCTCCAGCTTTGTCGGCCGTTCGCCGGTCACGCTGGAACTCAAGCGCATGGCACGCCGTGCCGCGGCCACGCATTCGCCGGTGCTGCTGCTGGGCGAAACCGGCACCGGCAAGGAGCTGCTGGCCCATGCGATCCACGGCGCCTCGCCGCGATCGCACAAGCCCTTCGTCTCGCTCAACGTCGCCGCCATTCCCGAAGCCCTGCTCGAGGCCGAACTCTTCGGTGCCGCGGCCGGCGCCTACACCGGCGCGGATCGGCGCGACCGGCAGGGCAAGCTGCACATTGCCCAGGGCGGCACGCTGTTCCTCGACGAGATCGGCGACATGCCGCTGGCACTGCAGTCCAAGCTGCTGCGTGTGCTGCAGGAAAAGGAATTCGAGGCCCTGGGCTCCAACGAGGTCGTGCGTGCCGACGTACGCATCATCGCCGCGACCTCGCGCCGGCTGACCGAGCTGGTGCGCGAAGGGCAGTTCAGGGCCGACCTCTACTACCGGCTGGACGTGCTGTCGATGGCGGTGCCGCCGCTGCGTCAGCGGCTGGATGACCTGGAGCCGATCTGCGAATCGCTGCTGGAAGGTTTCACCGAATGTCGCCCCGGCCATGCCTACGAGCTGGATGCCGAAGCACTGGCCGTGCTGTCGCGCCACCATTGGCCGGGCAACATCCGTGAGCTGCGCAATGTGCTGGAGCGGGCCATCGTGCAGTCCGATGCGCCGGTGCTCACCGCACACGCCATCCGCATGGCGCTCGCGCCGGTGGTGCCAGCACCGGGCCATCCCCCTGCGGAGCGCGGGGACACCCACGATGCCACCGGCACGGCCGCGCCAGCGCCGGGCCAGGGGCATGCGGTCGCCATGAGTCACTACGAGCGCAACCTGATCGAGCGTGCGCTGGCCGAGTCTCGCAGCGTGGCCGCTGCCGCGCGGCGGCTGGGCATGGGCCGCGCCACGCTGTACCGCAAGATGGCCGCCTACCGCATCGCGCGTGGCACGGCCGCTCCCTCCGACGAGCCCCGACATGAGCCGTAACCCCACCTTCGCGACCCGCCTGCTGGCCTGCATCGTCCTGCCGTCACTCATGTTCTGTGCCGCCCTGGCCGCCGGTCTGTGGGGGCTGTGGCGCACCCAGGCCGAGTACCAGGCCTACCTCGAACGCGAGCAGGCCATCAGCGCCCACCTGCACCGTGTGCTGGGCCTGGGCCTGGCCGCGGGACAGGCCGTGCGCGACCTCGCCCTGGACCCATCCAACCGCGCGGCCCGCGAGGGCATCGGCGCCAGCCACAAGGAGGCCGCGCAGCGCATCGCACTGGCCGCCGAGCTGGCCGGCACGTCGGACTTCCTCGCGCCGCTGCGCACGCTTGAGCAGCAGCAGCGTGCCCACGCCGAGCTCCAGCGCCGGGTGGTGCAGATGATCCGTGACCAGCCCGGCGAGGTGATCCAGGCGATCGTCGACCAGGAAACGCCGTCGTGGGCCCGCGTGCGCGCCGGGCTGTCGCAGCTCATCGACCTGGCCGGTCAGCGCGCCGACGAGGCCCAGGCGCGTGCCCAGGCCAGCGCACGCCGTGCGGTCTGGTGGGCCGCGGGCCTGTCGGCACTGGCCGCTGCAGCGGCGCTGGGCCTGTGTTTCGTGCTGCTGGGTGCGCTGCGGCGCGAGCTGGGCGGTGAGCCCGAACTGGCCCGGCGCGGGCTGCTGCGTGTGGCCGAAGGTGACCTGCGCCACGACAACCACGACGTCCAGCCGCCCCCCGCCAGCATGCTCGGTGTGGTGCGCCAGATGCGGCTGTCGCTGGGCGGCATGGTGGCCCGGGTGCATGAGGTCACCCGCAGCGTGGCCGCGGTGGCCGGCGAGATCGCCCACGGCAACCTGACGCTGAGCGAGCGCACCGAGCAGGCGGCCGGCAACCTGCAGGCCGCCACGCAGTCGCTGCGCCAGCTCACCGAACGCATCGAGCAGGCCTCGCATGTGGCGCACCAGGCCGACGCGCTGGCCAGCTCGGCCAAGGACGTGGCCAGCCGCGGCGGCAAGGCCGTGGCCGGGGTCGTGAGCACCATGGGGGCGATCGCGGCGTCCTCGCAGCAGGTCGGCGACATCGTCGGCGTGATCGATGCCATCAGCTTCCAGACCAATCTGCTGGCGCTCAATGCCTCGGTCGAGGCCGCACGCGCCGGCGAACACGGCCGCGGTTTTGCGGTGGTGGCCGACGAGGTGCGCACGCTGGCCGGCCGCAGCGCCGAGGCCGCGCGCCAGATCCGCGAGCTGATCGAACGCTCGGTCAACGAGGTGCAGGCCGGCAGCACGCGCGTGCAGGAGGCCGGTGCCACGATGGCCGAGATCGTGGCGGCCACGCAGCGCGTGAGCGACATGATGGCCACGCTCAGCCGTGCCGCCGGTGAGCAGGCCCAGGACATCAGCCAGGTCCATCGCACCGTGGCCGGGCTGGAGCAGATGACGCAGCAGAACGCCGCACTGGTGGAAGAGTCGGCTGCCGTCTCGTCGCGCCTGAAGGAGCAGGCCGAGCAGCTCGCACGCATCGTCGGCTCGTTCAAGCTGGCGTGAGGGCACCTGCAGACTGCCAGCAAGGCATGTCCGGATTTGATCGCTACCGGTCACCTGCCGAGCGGTCGAGGCGCGGTGCGCCCTCTATGCTGACGTCATCTTTTCAAGGAGACTGTCATCATGCAGACCGCGCTGATCCTGATCGACGTGCAGGAATCGTTTCGCCACCGCCCGTACTGGAGCGACAACGACCTGCCGGCCTTCCTCGACCACACCCGCCGGCTGGTGGAAGGCTGCCGCAGCGCCGGTGTGCCCATCGTGCGCATCCTTCATGAAGAAGGCCCGGCGGTGGCGGCCAACCCGTTCTCGAAGGCTTCGGGCCTGGTGCGCCCGCTGGACGGCATGGTCGAGTTCGAGGCGACAGCCGAGTTCACCAAGAGCCGCCACAGCTCGCTGGTGGCCACGGCACTGCCGCTGTGGCTGCACCGCCAGGGCATCCGCCGCCTGATCATTGCCGGCATCCGCACCGAACAGTGCTGCGAGACCACGGCCCGGCATGCGAGCGACGAAGGTTATGAGGTCGACTTCGTGACCCAGGCCATGCTCACCTTCGCGATGCAGCAGCCAGACGGCACGCCGCTGTCGGCACGCGACATCACGGCCCGCACCGAGACCGTGCTCGAGGGGCGTTTCGTCACGCTGTGCAGCGTCGACAAGGCGCTGCAGCGCGCGGCCTGACACCACCGCCACCACCACCATGCGCCGCACTGCCCCGCCGGACGACCGCATCGACGTGCTGTTTGTCGTGTTGCCCGACACCTTGCTGCTGGATCTGGCCGGTCCGGCCGAGGCCTTCCGGCTGGCCAACCAGGCATTGACCGCTCGCGGCGACCCGGCGCGCTTCCACCTGCGGTTTGCCGGCCCGCGGCCCGACATCACCACGTCGGTCGGCCTGGCGGTTGCGTCGCTCGAGCCCCTGCCGGCGCAGCCGCAACGACCCACCTGGATCGTCCTGCCGGGCCGGCCGGGCCGCATGGACGCCACCGCGGCGCGCGCCTGGCGCGAGACCGCGCAGTGGCTGGGCCGCACGGTCGCCGGCTGGCTGAGCCACACACCGACGCACCGGCTGGTCACGATCTGCGCCGGCGCACTGCTTGCGGCCGATGCCGGACTGGTGCATGGACGCCGCTGCACCACCCATCACGAACTGCTGTCGACGCTGCAGTCCATGGCGCCCACGGCCGAGGTGGTGAACAACCGGGTGTTCGTCGAGGACGGCCCGCTGGCATCGAGTGCCGGCATCACGGCCGGCATCGACCTGGCGCTGCATCTGATTGCCCGCGAAGTGGGCGACGGCGTGGCCGCCCAGGTGGCGCAGGCCATGGTCGTGTACCTGCGGCGTGGTCCGCAGGACCCGGAGCTGTCGCCGATGCTGCAGCATCGCAACCATCTGCACCCGGCGGTGCACCGCGTGCAGGACGCCGTGTGTGCCGACCCGACTCACGACTGGCACGCGGCCGAAATGGCCCGTACCGGCCACGTCACGCCACGCCATCTGCACCGGCTGTTCACCGTGCACGCCGGCGTGACGCCGATGGACTATCTGCAGCGCATCCGGGTGGAACGTGCCCGGCAGGCGCTGTTGCAGGGCGCCACGGTCGGCCAGGCGGCCGAACGCGCGGGCTTCAGCTCGGATCTGGCACTGCGCCGTGCGTGGCGCCGAGTGGCCGGCGGCACGCCCAGCGATCTGCGTCCGCACTGATCGCCTGGCCGACCGGTACGACCGCTTCAGCCCACACCCAGGGCCCGCAGGTCGGCCTCGCATTGCTGCGCATCGACAAAGTGCACCGCCTGCCAGCCGGCCGCCTGGGCCGCCTCGACGTTGTGTGGCACATCGTCGACAAACACGCAATCGGCCGGCTGCACCCCAAACTGCGCCACGGCCAGCTCGAAGATCGCCGGCTCAGGTTTGATCAGTCCCACCCGGGCCGAAAACACACCGCGCTCGAACCAGTCGAAAAAGCCGTGGTGACGCTCGAGATGGTCGGCGTAGGGGGCCGGCATGTTGGACAGATAGAACAGCCGGTGCCCGGCCTCGCGCAGGCGCTGCATCAGCGACACCGTGGCGGACTGGGCCTCCAGGTGCGGCGGGATCGCATGCACCACACGCTCCACGTCCGGTGCCGGCAGCCCGGTGCGGCGCGCAATGCGCTCGACCAGTTCGCCCGGCGTGACCGTGCCGCGGTCGAACTCGGCCCAGTCGCTGCCGACCGCAAACGACTGGAACAGTCGCATCGCCAGATCGCGCGCTGATTCCTCATCACGGGCATGGTGTGGCACCACCTCCTGCAGCAAGGCCAGAGGCTGCCAGCGGAACACCACGCCGCCGAAGTCAAATACGACGGCCTTCATGCACGCAACCGGGCCAGCAGCCCGGCGGTCGATGCGTCCAGCCCGGCGGTGTCGCCGCTGGCCAGCCGGGGCAGCAGGTCGTTGCACAGGGCCTTGCCCAGCTCGACGCCCCATTGATCAAAGCTGTTGATGCCCCACAGCGCGCCGCTCACGAACACGCGGTGCTCGTACAGGGCCACCAGAGCGCCCAGCGAGCGCGGCGTCAGCGCCTCCAGCAGCAGCACCGTGCTGGGACGATTGCCGGGGAAGGTGCGGTGCCGCGCCACGGTCGCGGCATCCAGCGCGGTCGAGGCCGTGGGCGCCTTTTCGGTCAGCGCCTGTTCGGTGGTCTTGCCCAGCATCAGGGCCTGCGCCTGGGCCAGGCCGTTGGCCAGCAGCTTGGCATGCAGGTCCGTGTGGGCATGGGCAGGCTGGCGGACCAGGATGAACTCGACGGGAATCACGTCGGTGCCCTGGTGCAGCATCTGGAAGTAGGCATGCTGCCCGTTGGTGCCCGGCTCGCCCCAGACCACCGGCGAGGTAGCGTAGGGCAGCCGCTCGCCGGCAAGGTCGAGGCACTTGCCGTTGGACTCCATCTCGAGCTGCTGCAGATAGGCTGGCAGGCGACGCAGGCCCTGGTGGTAGGGCGCCACGCTGCGGCTGGCAAAGCCATGGAAGTTGCGATACCAGAGGTCGAGCAGGCCAAGCTGCACCGGCAGGTTGCGCGCCAGCGGCGCCTGGGCAAAGTGCCGGTCCATCGCATGCGCCCCGTCGAGCAGCGCCCGGAAATGATCCGCGCCGATCGCCAGTGCAATGGGCAGCCCGATGGCCGACCACAACGAGTAGCGCCCGCCCACCCAGTCCCAGAAGCCGAAGGTGGTGTCGATGCCGAACTCGGCAGCCGCCTGCACGTTCGTGGTCGTGGCCACGAAATGGCGCGCGGTGTCGGTGCCACCGTGCTCGATGAACCAGGCCCGCGCCACGCGCGCATTGGCCATGGTCTCCTGCGTCGTGAAGGTCTTGGAGGCGATGACAAACAGGGTCTCGTGCGGGTTCAGCCCGCGCAGCACCGGCGTGATGTCATGGCCGTCGACGTTCGACACGAAGTGGAACTGCAGGCCGCGGTGCGCAAAGGCGTCGAGGGCCGGCACGACCATCTGCGGGCCGAGGTCGGAGCCGCCGATGCCGATGTTCACCACATGCCGGATGCCGCTGCGTTCAGTGTCGCGGATGGCCTCGGCAAACGCCAGCATGCGGTCGAGCACCTCATGCACCGGCTCGCTGAAGGGCCCCTGGCCTCGCGGCGCCCGCAGCGCGGTGTGCAGCACCGCGCGGTCTTCGGTCAGGTTGATGGCCTCGCCGGCCAGCATGGCGTCGCGCCGTTCGGCCAGCCGGCATTCCTGTGCCAGCTCGAGCAGCAGGCGCTGCGTGGCGAGGTCGATCAGGTTCTTGGACAGATCGGCAAAGACCTCGGGGGCCTCGAAACACAACGAAGCCCAGCGGCCGGCGTCCCGCGCAAAGGCCTCGCGCAGATCGAGGTCACGCCCGTGGGCCTCGAAGTGGCCCTGCAGCGCGGCCCAGGCGGTGGTGCGGTCACAGCGTGTCATGGCCCGCTCCTCGCACATCGTGGAAGGCACCGCCCGTTCGGGCGCGTGCCGGCATCGCTCGGCTGCTGGGTCGCAGGGTCGTCATAGGTCTTCGATCATCCTGTCGAGTTTGGCGGCGTCGGCCGCAAAGAGGCGGATGCCTTCGGCCAGCTTCTCGGTGGCCATGGCATCCTCGTTCAGGGCGTAGCGGAAGCTCGCCTCGTTGAAGCTCGCGGCCTTGATGCTGGCCTGGCGGGCACGCACCGGGTCGAGCACGCGCTCGACCGGCGCCTCGCTGGCCTGCAGCTGGGCCAGCAGCTCGGGGCTGATGGTGAGCAGGTCGCAGCCGGCCAGCGCGATGATCTGGCCCACGTTGCGGAAGCTCGCACCCATGACCTCGGTCTCGATGTCGAAGTGCTTGTAGTAGTCGTAGATCTGGGTCACCGACTTCACGCCAGGGTCGTTGACGCCGGCCTGTGCGGCCTCGTCCCAGGCCGCACCGGCCGTCTTCTTGTACCAGTCGTAGATGCGCCCGACAAACGGCGAGATCAGCCTCACGCCCGCCTCGCCACAGGCCACGGCCTGGCAGAACGAGAACAGCAGCGTGAGGTTGCAGTGGATGCCCTCATGCTCCAGTGCGCGGGCCGCCTGGATGCCCTCCCAGGTGGACGCGATCTTGATCAGCACGCGCTCGCGGCCGATGCCGGCCTCCTCGTACATCGCGATCAGGCGCTGCGCACGCGCGATGGTGGCGGCGGTGTCGAAGCTCAGGCGGGCATCGACCTCGGTCGAGACACGCCCGGGCACGACCTTCAGGATCTCCAGCCCGAAACGCACCAGCACCCCGTCGACCACCTGGTCGAGCGGCTCGCCCTGATGGTCGGCGACCGCCTGGGTGAGCAGCGGGCGGTACTCGGGCTGCTGCACGGCCTTGAGGATCAGCGACGGATTGGTGGTGGCATCCCGCGGGGCGAACTGGGCCAGTTGCCGGAAGTTGCCGGTGTCGGCCACGACGATGGTGTGTTGCTTGAGCGCGTCCAGGGAGGTCATGTGGGTTCTCGGGATCAGTGGGCAGAAGGTGAAATTGTCACCCGACACCCGCCCCAGGCCCACCGCTCGCATCGAACACGTCGCGTGTTTGGCATCGGGTAGTAACAAGGTTACCCCGTAACCTGCCTGTAATCGATACCCTGACGCCGTCATGGCATTGCCTGCGTACGCCCATGCAATTGACGCAACTACACAATCGCGGCATCATTCGCATGAAACTGGGTTACACGACATGGCCCATGTCCTCGACCCGGTCCCCGCGGCGGCCGCAGATGCAGTCACCAGTTCTTTCATCGGTTACCCAATCGATCCCATGTCATTCGACCTCGTCTTTTTCGGCGGCACCGGCGACCTCACCTGGCGCAAGCTGATGCCCGCCCTGTTCCAGGCCTTCCGTCACGGCAAGCTGCCGCCCGGGGGGCGCATCCTGGCGGTTGCACGCGACGAAAAGACCGACGAGCAGTACCGGGCCTGGCTCAAGCAGCACTTCCAGGAGGTCGAGACACCCAAGCGGCCCAGCGACGAGGAGTTCGCGCGTTTTGCCGAACTGATCTTCTACCGGCGTGTCGACCTGTCCCAGCCTGACCATTACGTCCGCCTCAAGGCCTTCCTCGACGAGCGCAATGCCGAGACCGTGGTGCTGTATCTGGCCACCAGTCCGCACCTCTTCCCGGTGATCTGCGAGCAGCTTGGCGCTGCCGGGCTGAACACACCGCACGTGCGTGTGGTGCTCGAAAAGCCTCTGGGCCACGACCTGCGCAGCGCACAGGAGATCAACCGTGTCGTGCGCTCGGTGTTTGCCGAGAACCAGGCCTTCCGCATCGACCACTACCTGGGCAAGCCCTCGGTTCAGAACCTGATGGCACTGCGTTTCGGCAATGCGCTGTTCGAGCCGTTGTGGCGCCGCGAGAGCATTGCCAACATCCAGATCACGCTGGCCGAAAGCATCGGCGTGGGCACACGCGGCGACTTCTACGATCGCACCGGTGCGCTGCGCGACATGATCCAGAACCATGCGCTTCAGCTGCTGACGATGATCGCGATGGAGCCGCCGTCCAGCAACGATGCCGATGCGATCCGCGACGAGAAGCTCAAGGTGCTGCGCTCGCTCAAGCCGTTCACGCCCGAGTCGGTGGCGCGCGATGTGGTGCGTGGCCAGTACCGCGCCGGCAGTGTCGACGGCCGGCCCGCGGCGGGTTATCTTGAAGAAGTGAAAGTGCCCGCGGGCAGCCAGTGCGAAACCTTCGTGGCCCTGCGCACCGAGGTTCAGAACTGGCGCTGGGCCGGCGTGCCCTTCTATCTGCGCACCGGCAAGCGCCTGGCCGCCCGCGACGCGCAGATCGTCGTGAACTTCCGGCCCACACCGCACAGCATCTTCCCGGGCGTGAACCGCCCCAACAAGCTGGTGATCAAGCTGCAGCCCGAAGATGGTCTGGAACTGCACCTGCAGGCGGCCAAGGGCGCGGGCCAGCATGAGGGCCTGGCACCGGTGTTCCTCGATCTCGATTTCGACCGCGCCTTCCCGACCGATCGTGTCGGCGCCTACGAACGCCTGCTGCTCGACGCGATCGCCGGCCGCTTGAACCTGTTCGTGCGCAGCGATGAACAGGAGCAGGCCTGGCGCTGGGTCGAGCCCATCCTCGACACCTGGCAGCGCGATGGCTCAGGCGTGCGTCCGTATGCCGCGGGCACCTGGGGGCCGGCGGCCGCCAGCGCACTGGTGGCACGCGACGGCAACGCGTGGTCCGAAGAACAATGAGACATGCCGCCCGGCAGGCTGCATCCGGTGCGCACTGAAGGAACTCCCCCCATGCTGGACCGCATCAAGGCCTCGATCCCGGCGCTGCCGCCCGCCGAGCAACGTGTGGCCAAGCTCGTGCTGGCAGACCCGCGCAGCTTTGCCAGCCTGCCCGTGGCCGAACTGGCCGAACGCGCCCATGTGAGCAAACCCACCGTCGTGCGCTTCTGTCGCAGCGTGGGCTATGACGGGCTGGCCGACTTCAAGCTCAAGCTGGCCGGCAGCGTCAATGAAGGCGTGCCGTTCGTGCACCGCTCGGTCGATGCCGACGACAAGCCGGGCGACCTGATCGTCAAGGTGATCGACAACGCCGTGTCGGCACTGCTGAAGTTTCGCAACGATGCGGCCAGCCATGCCTTCGACCGCGCCCTGGAAGCCCTGGCCGAGGCCGGCCGCCAGGGGCGGCGCATCGAGTTCTATGGCGTGGGCAATTCGGGCATCGTCGCCCAGGACGCGCAGCACAAGTTCTTCAGGCTCGGCGTGAACGCCGTGGCGATCAGCGACGGCCATGTGCAGGTGATGAGTGCCACGATGCTGCAGCCGGGCGACTGCGCCGTGATCATCTCGAACTCAGGACGCAGCCGCGACCTGCTGGACGCCGCCGAGATCGCCCGCAAGAAGGGCGCCACCACGATCGTGATCACCGCCAGCGGATCGCCGCTGGCCCAGCATGCGCAGATCCTGCTGGCGGCCGACCACCCCGAGGACTACGACCGCTACAGCCCCATGGTGTCGCGCCTGCTGCACCTGATGATCATCGACATCCTGACCACCGGGGTGGCCTTGCGGCTGGGCGAACACCTTCGTCCGATGCTGCAGGAGATCAAGCGCAACCTGCGCGCCAAACGCTACGCCCAGCCCGAACAGGGCTGAGCCAGCCCGGGCTCACGCGGCGCTCGGTGCGCCGATCACCTCGGCCACACCGTACAGCCCGGCCAGTTCGGCCAGCTTGGGTGGGAGGTGGTTCACTTCGAAGGTCTTGCCCCAGGCGCGGGCCAGACGATGGCATTCGAGCAGCACGGCCAGGGCGCTGGAATCGAAACGCACCAGCGCACTGGCGTCGATCACCACACGGGTCTCGGTCTGCGCCTGGGCGCGCAGGCCCTGGCTGAGCATGCGCAGGGTGTCACGCGCCTCGCGGGCCGTCAACGTGGCAGGCAGCAACAGCACGGGTGCCTCAGGACCGTCCGGCGGCGGCGGTCTTGTTGCGCTCGGCCAGCTTGGTGATCAGGCCGTCGATGCCGGACTTGCCGATCTCCTGGGCAAATGTGCTGCGATAGTTCTCGACCAGCCACACGCCCATCACGTTGACGTCGTAGATGCGCCAGCCGCTGGGGGCCTTCTCGAGCCGGTAGTCGAGCTGGATCGGGTCGCCCTTGCCACGCACCTCGGTGCGCACGATGACCTCGGTGTCTTCCGCGGCGGCACGCATCGGCTTGAGGTGCACCGATTGGTCCTTGACCTGGGCGAGCGCCCCTGCATAGGTACGCACCAGCAACTGCTTGAACTCTTCCTGCAGGCGCTGCTGCTGCTCCGGCGTCGCCTGGCGCCAGTAGCGGCCCACGGCCGACGCCGTCATGCGCTGAAAGTTCACATGCGGCAGGATCTTGGTGTCGACCAGCGCGATGATCTTGTTCACGTCACCGGCCTGGATGGACTTGTCCTGGCGGGCGGTCTCGATCACGTCGCTGGACACTTCGCGAACGAGTGCGTCGGGCGCCTGCTGGGCCACGGCCGGACCGGCAGCGACCAGGGCCAGGCTCAGGCCCCATTGCATGAGAAATCGGCGGTTCATGGTTTCCTTTCTGCGAGACGGCCGCTTGGCCGTCATGCTTGGGACTGTCCGGCGGGGTGGAGGTTCGCCACCCTCGGGCAGAACGGTCATCAATTGTAAAAATGGCGTCGCGTCACGGGAGGCAGACCCGGCACCCAGGTCAGTGCTTACTGCGGTGCGGGCGCCGACGCTGCCGGTGGCGCAGGCTCGACGTCGTCTTCCTCCGGCGGGTTGCCGTCGTAGACCAGGCTGCGGCGCCGCTGCAGGTAGGCATCCCGGGTGAACAGGTACTTGTCGAGCGAGGCATCTTCAAGCAGGCGGGATGCCCCGAGCAGCCGGGCGCGCACATCCACCACACGCAGGGCCGTCAGGCTGTTCTGCACCGCCCGATCGTTGATGAACAGGTTGGGCGTGGCCTGCGCATCCAGCGGCAGCGCTGCCGAGTCGCGCGCCGTCGACGGGCCGAGCAAGGGCCATACGACATACGCCCCGGGTCCGACACCCCAGTGGCCCAGGGTCTGGCCGAAGTCCTCGTTCGACGACTCCAGCCCCGCCTCCGTGGCAATGTCCAGCACACCACCGAAGCCGATGAAGGTGTTGAGACCGACCCGCAGCGTCGTGCGCAGGCCGTCCCCGCCCTTGAACTGCAGGAAGCTGTTGACGGCCGACCAGACGTCGGAGATGTTGCCGAAGAAGTTCGTGACGCCGGTGCGCACGGGGCTGGGCACGACATCCCGGTAGACACGGGCCGTGGGCGCGATCACCGCCTGGTCGACCGCGTCATTGAAGGCGAACACCTTGCGGTTCACGGGTTCGAGCGGATCCGGCTGGGCCGTGGTCGCGCAGCCCCAGAGCGATGCGACACATCCGCCGAGCACGATCCAGCGCAACAGGAACAATTTCATCGAAAAACCTCGCTCACGGCTTGCGCTCGCCCGCGGGGGCCGCGTCAGCGCCCTCCGCGGCCTTGCTGAAGAGGAACTGGCTGATCAGATTCTCGAGCACCACGGCCGACTGGGTCTGGGTGATCAGATCACCCGCCGCCAGATTGCGCTCGTCCCCGCCAGGTTCCAGACCGATGTACTGCTCGCCCAGCAACCCCGAGGTCAGGATCTTGGCAGAGGAGTCCTTGGGAAAGGCATAGCGCGCCTCAAGCTGCATCACGACGCGCGCCTGGAAGGTCTTGTCGTCGAAGACGATCGAATCGACACGCCCGACCACCACACCTGCGCTCTTCACCGCAGCGCGGGGCTTCAGGCCACCGATGTTGTCGAAACGTGCGTCGACCCGGTAGGTCTCCTGAAATGACACGCTCAGCAGATTGCCCGCCTGCAGCGCCAGGAACAGCACGGCCACCGCGCCGATCAGCACGAACAGACCCACCCACACATCATGTCGAGACTTATGCATCGTCCACTCCCGGCCGCGCCCGGCGTTGTGCCGCGCGGCCTTGTGTCAAATCGAGAACATCAGGGCCGTCAACACGAAGTCGAGGCCCAGCACGGCCAACGAGGCCGTCACCACCGTCCGGGTGGTCGCACGCGACACCCCTTCGGGCGTCGGCTTGCATTCATACCCTTGCAGCAAGGCCACGAAAGTGACCGTCACGCCGAACACGAAACTCTTGATGATGCCGTTGCCCACGTCGGACCAGACGTCGACACCCCCCTGCATCTGGGACCAGAACGAACCCCCGTCCACGCCGATCAGCACCACCCCCACCACCCAGCCGCCGATGATGCCCACCGCGCTGAACACCGCGGCCAGCAGGGGCATGGCGATGATGCCGGCCCAGAAGCGCGGGGCCAGCACCCGCTGGATCGGATCGACGGCCATCATTTCCATCGCCGCGAGTTGCTCGCCCGATTTCATCAGGCCGATCTCGGCCGTGAGCGAGGTCCCGGCCCGCCCCGCAAACAGCAGCGCCGTGACCACCGGGCCGAGTTCACGCACGAGCGACAGGGCCACGAGCAGGCCCAGCGCCTCGGACGAGCCGTAGCGCTGCAGTGTGTAGTAACCCTGCAGTCCCAGCACGAACCCGACAAAAAGACCCGAGACGGTGATGATCGCCAGCGAGAAGTTGCCCAGGAAGTGCACCTGGTCCAGCACCAGACGCGGGCGCACGAAGGTGCGCCCCAGGCTGAGCGTCAGGTGGGCCAGCAGCCGCGCCGCCCGGCCGATGTCGGCCAGTTTCAGCCGCACGGCTTCACCGATGCGTCGGGGATGAAGGTAGCCGATCATCGGTTCAGGCTCCCAGACCGAAGTCGCTGACCACCGGCTGGGCGGGGTAGTGGAATCGCACGGGTCCGTCACCTTCGGCATCGATGAACTGGCGCACCAGCGGGTCGGTGCTGGCGCGCATCTGCTGCGGCGTGCCCTGGGCCGCGATGCGCCCGTTGGCCAGGAACACGACGTGGTCGGCAATCAGGAAGGTCTCGTCCACATCGTGCGACACCACGATGCTGGTGACCCCGAGCGTGGCATTGAGGCGGCGGATGAGCCGTGCCGCCACGCCCATCGAGATCGGGTCGAGCCCGGCGAACGGCTCGTCGTACATGATGAGATCAGGGTCGAGCGCGATCGCCCGGGCCAGCGCCACTCGGCGCGCCATGCCACCGGAGACCTCGCTGGGCATCAGGTCGCGCGCGCCGCGCAGGCCGACCGCGTCGAGCTTCATCAGCACCAGGTCGCGGATCATGCTGTCGGGCAGGTCGGTGTGCTCACGCATGGGGAAGGCGACGTTCTCGAACACGCTGAGGTCGGTGAACAGGGCCCCGAGCTGGAACAGCATGCCCATGCGCCGGCGCACCTTGAACAGGCCCTCGCGGTCGAGCGTGGTGATGTCGGTGCCGTCGAACAGAACCTGGCCGCTCTGGGGCTTGACCTGCCCACCGATGAGGCGCAGCACCGTGGTCTTGCCGCCGCCGGAGGTGCCCATCAGCGCCACCACGCTGCCGCGCGGCACGACCAGATCGATGTTTTCGACGATCAGGCGCTCGCCATAGCCGAAAGTCACGCCCTTGAGCTCGACCAGCGGCTCGGCGTTACGGGTGGCAGTAGGAGACATCGGCAAAGGCATCGGCAGGTGGTGGGAGCCGCACCGTCGGTGGGCGGCCGGCGCGCCGATGATAGGTGAAAACACTGAAGCCGCGCCGTCAGAGGCTGTCTGACACCTGAATGGGGGACGTCTGGACGACGGGCGGCGGTGCCGACCAGCAACCCGGGCAGCACACCCGGGCATCGCGCCCAGGTGTCCCACAACACGGCCGCCGAACGAGTCAGGGGCGCGTGGGCGCGGCTGCCGTGCGACTGCAGCGCGGCCGTGGTGCGGTGGCCGAGGGGATGGGTGGGCCGGCCACCTCACCCCCGCAGGCAGGGCTCAGCGAGGCAGGTCGCTGCTGCCCATCAGGGCTTCATCGATCGCACGGGCGGCCTGACGGCCTTCGCGGATGGCCCACACCACCAGGGACTGGCCACGCCGCATGTCGCCGGCGGCAAACACACCCTCGACATTGGTGCGATAACCGCCGAGGAACTCGGTGGTGGCGCGCGCATTGCCGCGGTTGTCCTTGTCGACGCCGAACACGTCGAGGATGCTGCCCACCGGGCTGACGAAGCCCATGGCCAGCAGCACGAGGTCGGCCTTGAGCACCTGTTCGCTACCCGGGACTTCGACCATCTTGCCGTCCTTCCACTCGACGCGCACGGTCTTCAGGCCGGTGACCTTGCCCTTTTCGCCCAGGAACTCCTTGGTGGCGATCGCAAACTCGCGCACGCAGCCTTCCTCGTGGCTGGACGAGGTGCGCAGCTTGTAGGGCCAGTACGGCCAGGTCAGCGGCTTGTCCTCCTCTTCGGGCGGCATGGGCATCAGCTCGAACTGCGTGACGCTCTTGGCGCCATGGCGGTTGGAGGTGCCCACGCAGTCGCTGCCGGTGTCGCCACCGCCGATCACGATGACATGCTTGCCGTCGGCGCGGATCTGATCCTTGAACTTGTCGCCGGCGTTGACCTTGTTCTGCTGGGGCAGGAACTCCATCGCGAAGTGGACGCCATCCAGATCGCGGCCCGGCACCGGCAGGTCACGCGACTGCTCGGCACCACCGGCCAGCAGCACGGCGTCGAATTCCTTGCGCAGTTGTTCCGGGGTGATGGTTTCCTTGGCCCAGTTGGTGACCTTGGAACCTTCGGGCATCTTGCCCACCAGCACGCCGGTGCGGAAGGTGACCCCTTCGGCTTCCATCTGCTTGACGCGGCGGTCGATGTGCGACTTCTCCATCTTGAAGTCGGGAATGCCGTAACGCAGCAGCCCGCCGATGCGGTCGTTCTTCTCGAACACCGTCACGTCATGGCCGGCACGGGCCAGTTGCTGCGCGGCCGCCAGGCCTGCCGGGCCGGAACCCACCACCGCCACCTTCTTGCCGGTGCGGAAGGCCGACGGCTGCGGTGCGACCCAGCCCTCTTCCCAGGCCCGGTCGATGATCGCGTGCTCGATCGACTTGATGCCCACCGGGTCGTCATTGACGTTCAGGGTGCACGCCGCCTCGCAGGGTGCGGGGCAGATGCGGCCGGTGAACTCCGGGAAGTTGTTGGTCGAGTGCAGCACGTCGATGGCATTGCGCCAGTCGCCGCGATACACGAGGTCGTTGAAGTCCGGAATGATGTTGTTGACCGGGCAGCCGTTGTTGCAGAACGGCGTGCCGCAGTCCATGCAGCGGGCACCCTGGATCTTCGCGTCGTCGGACTTCAGGCCGATGACGAATTCCTTGTAGTTCTTCAGGCGCTTCTCGACGGGCTCATAGCCCTCTTCGAGGCGCTCGTATTCCATGAAACCGGTGACTTTTCCCATTTGTTCACTCCAAACACTTCCACATCGCAGGGCTCGGGCCGGTGTCGGGCCGCACCCAGGCTGGCCCGAGACCCGCTCGGCGGTCGGTGGCGGGCGGCCGCCACCGGATGCACCACGTCAGGCCTTGGCGCGGCTCTTGCCGGCGGGCTTGTCGGTCGTCTTGGCCTTGGCGATGGTCGCGTCGGCTTCCTTGCGCGCGTTGATCTCGCCCAGTGCGCGCTTGTACTCGTGCGGGAAGACCTTCACGAACCGACCGCGGGCCTGCTCCCAGTTGTCGAGGATCTCGCGCGCCCGGGCCGAGCCGGTCCAGCGGTTGTGCTCCTCGATCAGCTTGCGCAGCAAGGCCTCGTCGGTCTGCCCCTTGTGCCAGATCGCCGGATCGACGGTCTTTTCCTGCTCGGCCGACTCGAGCACCTTGTCGAGTGCCACCATCGCGGTGTTGCAGCGCTTGGCAAACTGGCCGTCCTCGTCGTAGACGTAGGCAATGCCGCCGGACATGCCGGCCGCGAAGTTGCGGCCCGTCTTGCCCAGCACCACCACCGTGCCGCCGGTCATGTATTCGCAGCCATGGTCACCGGTGCCCTCGACGACTGCCGTGGCGCCCGACAGGCGCACCGCAAATCGCTCGCCGCCCACGCCGCGGAAGAACGCCTCACCGCTGGTCGCGCCATACAGCACGGTGTTGCCGACGATGATGTTCTTGGTGGCGTCACCGCGGAAGTCGATGCTCGGGCGCACCACCACCCGACCGCCCGACAGACCCTTGCCGGTGTAGTCGTTGGCGTCGCCGATCAGGTACAGCGTGATGCCCTTGGCCAGGAAGGCGCCGAAGCTCTGGCCGCCGGTGCCTTCCATCTGGATGCGGATGGTGTCGTCAGGCAGGCCTTCGGGATGGCGCTTGATCAGCTCGCCGGACAGCATCGCACCCACCGTGCGGTTGACGTTGCGTGCGGTCTCGATGAACTGCACCTTTTCGCCCTTCTCGAGGGCCGCACGCGAGCGCTCGATGAGCTTGACGTCCAGCGCACGGTCCAGGCCGTGGTCCTGGGTTTCGACCTGGCGGCGTGCCACGTCGACCGGCACCGAGGGCAGATGGAAGATGCGGCTGAAATCGAGTCCGCGCGCCTTCCAGTGCTCGATGCCCTTTTTCATGTCGAGCAGGTCGGCCCGGCCGATCAGGTCGTCGAACTTGCGAATGCCCAGCTGCGCCATGATCTGGCGTGCTTCCTCGGCCACGAAGAAGAAATAGTTGACGACGTGCTCGGGCTTGCCCTGGAACTTCTGGCGCAGCACCGGGTCCTGCGTCGCCACGCCCACCGGACAGGTGTTGAGGTGGCACTTGCGCATCATGATGCAGCCCTCGACCACCAGCGGCGCCGTGGCAAAGCCGAACTCGTCGGCGCCCAGCAGTGCACCGATGACCACGTCGCGGCCGGTCTTCATCTGGCCGTCGGCCTGCACGCGGATGC
>CBFGPV010000031.1:0-31793 GCA_965650765.1 uncultured Burkholderiales bacterium | reverse complement strand
CATCGCCGACAACGAGATCACCGACTGCACCCACGCGATCTTCAGCCGCTCGAACGACGAAGGCAGCTACACCGTCACCAAGAACCTGCGCATCGCCGGCAACTACATCCACAACAATGGTGTGACCAACAACTACACCATCCACCAGACGTATGTGCAGAGCCAGGGTGTGGTGTACGAGTTCAACCGCTTCGGCCCGCTGCGTTCCGGTGCCACCGGCAACGCCATCAAGGACCGTTCCACCGGTGTGGTGATCCGCTACAACCGCATTGAAGACGGCGCCCGTGCCCTGGACCTGGTCGAGGCCGAGGACATGCCCAACACCGCCAAGGCTGATCCGACCTACCGTGCGACCTATGTCTACGGCAACCAGATCATCAAGGACGGCCGCAAGGGCAGCACCATCCACTACGGTGGTGACCACCCCGGCAGCGAGAACAACTATCGCAAGGGCACGCTGTACTTCTTCAACAACACGGTGCGACTGACCGGCAACGACTATGCCGTGCTGTTCCAGCTTTCGACCACGGAGGAGCGTGCCGAGGTCTGGAACAACGTGTTCATGTTCGATGCAGCCATCCCCTACCCGCGCATGCGCGCCGGGCAGGACAACGCACCGGGCATCCCGTCGGGTGGCATCGTGAACCTGGGCCGTAACTGGATCGATGCACGCTGGAGCGATGCCGGGCCCTATCACACCGTGGGTGGGCAGCTGAACGGCGTGTCGAACCTGATCACGGGCACGGGTTACCCGGCTGATTCGACCTCGATGCTTCCGCTGTCCGGCTCGGCGTTGCTGGACGCTGCCACGGCGAACGCGCTGGCAGGAAGTCACACCGTGAGCTACCAGCTCGATTCGAATTTCCGGCCTGCCACCCGCAGCATCCGTGGCTCTGCCATGGACCTGGGGGCCGTCGAACGCTGATCCCGCTCGACACCGACTCGCAGGCACCCCCACCACGGGGGTGCCTGTTTCATTTGGGACTCACTAAGATGGCACCGCCAGCGGCGCGCGGCCACGGCCGCCTTCACGCATGACAACCGGCAAGACCTTGGCATGACACCTGGCACAAGCGTGCCCGTCCCTTCGCCCGCCTCCTGATCGCACCATGACCCCCTTGAGCCTCATGCATGTCGTCGACTCGCTTGAATTCGGCGGACTCGAACGTGTGGTGACCGACCTGGCCATTGCCCAGGCTCGCCGGGGCCACGGTGTGCGTGTGTTCAGCATCAACACCACCGCCGGGTTTGCCGCCGAACTGGCGGCAGCGGGCGTGCCGGTGATCCAGGGGAACAAGCAGGGCACGCTGGACTTCGGCGTGATTCGCAGCCTGCGCCGGCAGGTGCAAGACCATGCCGTACAGATCGTGCATGCCCACAACTTCGTGCCCAATTACTACGCCGCCACCGCATTGCTCGGTCTGGGCAGTCGCTGCATCCAGGTCGGAACGGTGCACGACATGGGCATGCGCCTGAGCCAGCGCAAACTGCGCTGGATGTATCGCGCCTCGCTGATGCGCACCGCGGCCGTGGCCATGGTCGGGCAGCAGGTACACGACCGCTTTGTCGGCGAAGGTTATGTGCCGGCACAGCGTGCCACCACGGTGCTCAACGGCATCCCGATCGACCGGTTCACGAACACCGAGGCGCGGCGTCTGCGAGCGCGGCAGCTGCTGGGCCTCGCCGCGGACGGGCTGGTGATCGGCGCCGTCGGCCGGCTCGTGCCGCTCAAGAACCATCGGCAGCTGATCGAATGCATGCCCGAGCTGGTGTCGCGCTTCAACGGGTTGCGGCTCGTGATCGTCGGCGCCGGCCCCCTTGAAGCTGAACTGGGCGCCCTGGTGGAAAGCCTGGGCATGAGTGGCCATGTGCTGCTGGCGGGTCAGCGCAGCGATGTGGCTGACGTGGCGGCAGGTTTCGACATCTTTGCCCAACCTTCGCTGACCGAAGGCCTCTCGATTGCCTTGCTGGAGGCCAGCGCGGCTGCGCTGGCGATCGTCGCGTCGCGGGTCGGGGGCAATCCCGAGATCATTCACCACGATCAGACCGGCCTGCTGGTGCCTGTAGGCGACCGCCCCGCCCTTGCCGCAGCCCTCGCCAGGCTGCTCGACGATGCCAGCCTGCGCAAGCGCCTGGGCGAACAGGCGGCAGGCTGGGTGGCGCGGCACGCCTCGGTGGACGCCATGGCCGATGCCTATGACCAGTTCTATCTGGCCAGCCGGCCCGGATATCCGGTGGCGGCCTAGCAGGCGGTGTCAGGCCGGCTGACCCGGCCTTGTTCAGGGGCCGTCTCGTTCAGGCCTTGCCGAGCTCGCTGCGCCAGTGCGCAAACGACTGCCTGAGGCCGTCCTGGGTGGAC
This sequence comes from uncultured Burkholderiales bacterium, assembly GCA_965650765.1. Classification (GTDB taxonomy): domain Bacteria; phylum Pseudomonadota; class Gammaproteobacteria; order Burkholderiales; family Burkholderiaceae_C; genus Caldimonas. Next base: position 29,434 of record CBFGPV010000031.1, on the reverse strand, counting down.
ACCCGTGGCGACCAGCCGAGCGCCTTCAGCGCGGCGTTGCTGTACTTCAGCGGCGTGTACATCGACTTCACCACATAGGGCGTGAACACCGCAGGCAATTGACCTTTCGAGGCCTTGTGATAGCGCACGAGCTGCTTTGCCCCGAATCGGAAGGCCCATCCCGGCACCGGCAGCACACGCAGTCGCTGGACGTCATCTCGGTAGGCGCGCAGGTAGGCAGCGCAGGTGGGCAGCTCGTCGTCGACGACATTGAAGACGCTGTTGGCCTCGGCCTTCAAGGTGGCATGCGCGATGGCGTCCGCGCAGTTCTCGACATGGGTGAGCGGCAACAGCGCCGACCCACCCAGGCTGAAAAACACCCCCATGGCCTTGATGCCCACCCGCGGCGACAACGCACCGCCCCCCGGCCCGTAGATCACGCCCGGGCGCAGGAACACTGCGTCGAAACCATGTTGCTGCTGCCATTCGCGCACCAGTTGCTCCTGGCGCGTCTTGGCATAGCCGTAGGGACCCTTTTCGATTCCGACGGATTCGGTGGGCACCGATTCATCGAGCACCGCTCCTTCGTGCAGGTGCTCGGTGCGGTAGACCGAAAACGAGCTGACCAGCACGATGCGCTTCACCCCGGCGCGGCAGGCGGCTTCCAGCAGATTGCGTGTACCGATCACGGTGTTGGCGAACATGTCGGCCGCCGCACCCTTCATGCCGGCTGCCGCATGCACGATGCAGTCCGCCCCGGCGACCATGTCGTCGAGCGTGCCACGCGCCAGCAGATTGCCGGCAGCCGACGCGATGTGCGCGTCGGGGAACTCGGCACGCAAGGGGTCGAGCTGATGGGCCGGCGGATGCTGGCGGTAGTGCAGGCGCAGGTCGCTGGCGCCGAGTTGAAGCAGCGAACGCGCGATGCGCCGCCCCAGGAAGCCGCCGGCACCGGTGATCAGGATCTTCATGTGCCCTCCTTCGTGGCCTGCACGATCTGGTCGATCACCCGGCTCACGCCCAGGATCTGGCGCGCTGGCACCGGATCGGGCCCGCGGCCTTCGACGGCATCGTAGAAGCGCGACAGCAGCACCCGCATGCACTGGAAGTAGTGGAATTCGTAGTGGCGAAACTGCCCCAGGTTGCGCCAGCCATTGCGCATGAACTGGCGGGCCTGCACCCAGGGCGGGAACAACCGGCCGATGGCACTGGGCTGCGATTGACGCGCCGCCCGCACCAGGGTGCGCGCCGCATAGTCGAGCTCGACCGTGTCACGGGTGCCGACGACCTTCAACTGGTGCGACACCGGCCGCCCGTGCGCACTGATGACCGCCGTGGCAGTGACCTGCCCCCCGCGCAGCAGCACGCGCAGTTCGTCGGGCATCGCATCGACCGCTTCGTTGCCGGTGGCCGCGCGCCTGCGGAAGGAGATCACCTTGACGTCGATCTCATCGCCCAGGTGCGGCACCAGCTTGGCCAGCACGTGGTCGAGCACGTTGTGGAACAGCTTGCCCGGCAGCCGGTGCACCCAGTGCCCCGGGTCGGCCATCACCGCCATGCCGTAGTCGCCGGACAGGTTGTAGCCGTAGCTCGTGTCCAGATGCACCAGTTCACCGAGCTCACCGTCTGCCAGCATCCGCTCGAGCGCGAGACCGGGTGACTCGAAGTTGTAGAGGTAGTTGACGCCGACCTTGCGCCCGCAGGCTTCGGCCCGATCGAGGATCGAGGCGGTCGCCTGCGCGTCCAGGGCAAAGGGCTTTTCCATGAAGACATGGCAGCCTGCGTCGAACGCCGCCATCGCGATCGGCACATGAGAATCGGGCGGCGTGGCCACATGCAGCACGTCCAGGCGCTCCCGGGCCAGCATCTCGGCCATGTCGCTGTAGCGGCCCGGCACGCCCAGCCGCACCGCCAGTTGTTCGGCCATCAGGGGCTCGCGGTCGCACACGGCCACCACTTCGCCACGTCCGGTGGCGCGCACCTGCTCGACATGGCCGTCGGCGATCTTGCCGCAACCCACGATCCCGACTCTCAACACCCTGATTCCCCCATGCCGGGTCGTCCCGTGCAGTGCTTCATCTCGTTCATCGTGCGGTCCGGCGCCAGGACCCGCTGTAGCGGCCGGTCGCAAACTTGGTCGAGGCCACCAGAAAGGCCCAGTTCAATGCAAACAGAAAGGCGACGATGCGCAGCAGCGACGGCAGACGCCAGCCTGCGCGGCTCGCCGCATACAGCGCCGCTGCCGCGGCGATCGACCCGGCCAGCGCGGCCGCCAGCACGGCCCAGGTCGGTGAGGACCAGGCCAGCACCAGTGCGGCCGCCAGGGCCACCAGCAGCAGGTGCGGTGCCAGCCAGCGCAGCACCTTGTGGGACAGGTAGGCCCACACCGTGCCCACCGAGGTGCGCAACAGGTACTCGGGGTGCCGCCACAGGGCCTGGAAGTTGCCGATGCCGATGCGCACGCGGCGCTGGTATTCATCGCCAATCGAGGCGGGCGTGTCTTCCTCGGCCCAGGCGGTGGGCTCATACACCATGCGGTAGCCGGCCGCGGCCACGTTCATGCCGACACAGAAGTCGTCGCAGATGGTGTCGGGCGCCAGCGGCTTCCACAGCTCGCGCCGTATGGCATAGATGGCGCCGTTGGCGCCCAGCAGTCCGCCGATACGGGCCTCGAAGAACTTCAGCAATTGCTCGACCCGCCAGTACAGGCTGTCCTGGTTGTCGCCGGAGGCCCCGAGCAGCCGCAGTTCACCACTGACGCCGCCGACTCGCGGATTGGCAAAGTGCGGCAGCATCGATTTCAGGGCATCGGCAGCAAAGAAGGTGTTGGCGTCCGAGAACACGAGGATGGGCGCACTGGTGCGCGACACCAGGTCATTGAGCACATTGGCCTTGCCGCGGTTGACCTCGAACACATGGGCCTTGATGCGCGGGTCGTTGCAGCGCCGCAGGATGTCGCCGGTTGCATCGCGGCTGCCGTCCGAGCCGATGTAGACGCTCAGCAATTCTGCCGGATAGTCCAGTGCCAGCAGGTTGTCGATGCGCTGCTGGAGGTGGCGCTCTTCATTGAAGGCCGAGATGACCACAGCCACCTGTGGCAGGCCGCCACCCTTGCGCGAGCGACGGTCACGCTTGCGCACCACGTGGGCCACGTCGCGAAAGCCCTGGACCAGCGCGCCGGTGATCACCAGCAGCACCGGGTAGAGCACATAGGAGTAGACCACTGCGCCCAGACACAGCCACACGATCCAGGCCAGCACCGCACTCGTCTGCACGACTGGTCTGCCGCTTCAGTTGCTGGCTGCCGCCGGCTGGTAGTTCGGGCGCGGGATCAGGTAGTCGCGGTACTGCCCGGGCTCGCCGGGCTCGCCCGCTTCTGCGGCCTTGACGATGTTGTACATCTCGCGCGCGCTGACGTAGTGCAGCTTCCAGTCGACCCCGTCGTTGTACCGCGACTGCATGTACTCGAAGGCCTCACGCATCGGGCTGCCCAGGAGGGTGTCGACGTCACGCTCTTCAACGCCGTGTGTATGCACCTTGACGAACACCCACTCGGGGCGACCTTCGACATGAATGCCGGTGTCGACCCAGCCGTCGATGCGGCGCGGCGTGGGCGCGCTGGTCGTGCGCACGTCGGCATTCTCGATGCGAGGCAGCACACCGAACTTGCGGTTGTGCCACATGAAGCCCAGTGGCCCCTGGATGATCATCAGGTCGCCCCAGGGCTTGCCACCCATGCGCACGCGTTCACCGGTGTCATGCGACTTCGGCGCATGCGGGTCGTCCTTGGCGTAGTAGATCTTGTTGACCGTGCTGGTCTGGCAGGGCTCGGGCGCGGCCGGGAAGGTGAAGTCGGCATAACAGCCTTCTTCGCGCAGGATGATCAGCTCGTTGTTCACGCCGCAGCCGCTGCCATGCGGATGGGAATTGTCGAGCGCCCAGTTGCCGTGGATGAAGGCCCAGCGCGGCTGGCCGGTGGCGGGGTCGCGCGGCAGGGCGTCGTGGTCGTCGGCCAGGATGCGGGTGAAGCGGCGCAGCTTCTCGCGCAGGCCGGCGTCGGTGTCGTTGTCGTGATGCAGGTGGATCTCGATCTCGCCGATGCCCATGCGGCACATCTCGACCAGCGGCTCCAGGTGCTCTCGCCGGTACTCTTCCTCGGGGTAGAAGAAGGTGTGGATCGGTGCGCGGCCATCGGCGTCGCGCAGGCCTTCACACAGACGAGGGTAGTCGGTGCGCCAGCGGGCCACACGCGCCTTTTCGGTGGCGTAGTCGGGCCGGCCATAGCCAGGCTCGAAGTGGTCGACAAAGCAGAAGACGAGGTGCCGTGTGGTGCCCGGCGGCACGGGGGCACGCCAGTCCTGGCGCAGGTAGTTGCGCAGCCAGATGGCGATGTGCTTTCGACGGACCTCGGCGCCCACGGCCACCAGCACGGCAACCAGCAGAACGAGCAGGACGATCACGGGAAGCGACAAGGTCATTGTGAACTGCAACCGGGGTTCAAGCAACGGCAGACTGCGCAGCCATCGACCTTCAGGACGGCAGGTGACGCTGCTGCTCAGACGGGATCCCGACCGGATGGCGGCGGGACTCGGAAAAATGGTCAGGTCGCGGCGCAGTCTAGCATCGGAACCCCAGGGGAAACCCCTCCTGGCGGCGTCTCCCCCCCATTCGCGGGCCTCATGGCCGGCCCATGTGGCCCTCAGCGACCAAAGTTGTGGGCCACCACAAACGCATAGGTGGCCAGCACCGCACCGATCGACGCAAGCAATGTATGCAGCCCCCAGGACGGCAGCGGCAATGGTTGGCCCCCGGGCTGAGCTGCCGCTGCCCTGGAGCCGCAATGCCAGGCGGCTATGCACAGGGCCAACAGCAGGTACATCCCGGGCTGATAGGTGCGTGACAGAAACCATGCGCAGGTCAGGTAGCCCAGCAGCGAGGCGCGCAGCAGCGCCGCCATGCGGGCTTCGGTCCGACCGACACCCTCGGGCAGGCGGTCGGCCACCTGGTTGAGCCCGCGAAAGCTGATCACGATCAGACCCATCCAGGCCATCATGCCGAACATGCCAAGCTCGGCGAAACACAGCACGAAGGAGTTGTGGGCCGTCAGGTGATGGTGCTCGATGAAATTGAGGTAGCCCACCCCGAACAGCGGATGCGACTGCAGCATCTGCAGCCCGGTGCTCCAGGCCTCGATGCGGTCGGCGGCCGATTCCTCCTGGGACGAGAAGCCGCGCCCGCCGCCAAAGCTGGTGGCCAGGAAGGCCACCACCGCCAGGCCCATCAGGATGCCGGTGCGCACCGTGCCGATCACCGAACGCAGCCCGAACAGCATCATCGCGCCGATGCCCAGGATGGCACCGCGCGAGTGGGTGAGGTAGATCGCATAGACCATGATGCCGGCCGGCATCACGAACACCACCAGGTTGCGCAGCCACCGGCGCGGCCGCGTCAGGCCCCACAGCAGCGGCAACACCATCACCAGCGCCTGTGCAAAGTCGTTCGGATCATTCAGGAAGCCCACGCTGCGCACCCGGAACATGAACTTGCCCGAGGTGTCCTGTGCCGGTGCGGTCATGCCCTCCAGGTCGGCCAGCGTGCCGCCCAGACCGAGGTTCTGGAACAGCACCAGCTCCTCGACCATGAAGCCGTAGTGAAATGCCGCGATGGCGGCCAGCGCCAGCAGCAGCATGCACACCACGATCACGCCACAGGTGGCCAGCAGGCGTGGCAGCGTGGTCACGTTGAGCACGGCCAGCACCAGCAACGTCGTGGAGGCGTTCACATGGTTCATCGCGAACAGCGCACTGCTCACGCCCCCGTTGAACAGCCGCGACAGGCCGATGGCCACGATCAGCAGGATCAGCAGGCGGAAATGTGTGCCGCGTGCGGCCGACTCCCGCTTCATGATCGCCCGCCCGATCGACATCACCAGGGCCAGCCCGCCCAGCAGCAGCATGGGTCGCGACGCCGCCAGCTCGGGAAACAGCAGTTCCACCGGACGCAGGAAGGTCAGGGCGACGTACACCAGGAAAACGGCAAAGGTCATGTGTGCGCGACGTGCGGCAGGGCTCGAACGGGTGCGATCGTAAGGCGACCAGCGTCCGCATGGACCAGCGCCCCCGCAGTCGGGGGGGCCGTCGGGCGCGGCGCGGCGCGATGCACGCTCTATCATCGCCGCATCCCGCCACGGCCCTGCCGTGGTCCTGTTTCGCCGCCTGCGCGGCATCGGGCAGCCAGACCACCATGAGCCTCTCCAGCCTTTCGCAACACGTCAGCCGCGTGCTGTATCACCATCGCACGCAGGGCAAGGCGGTCGAAGGCGTGCACATCCGCGGCATCACCGATGCGCTGCGGGCCGAGGGTGTCGCCGTCGACGTCATCTCCTTGCCCGGCGCCGACCCTTACGCCACCCCCAAGGCCATGTCACCCACCCGCCAGGCCACGGGGCTGATGAAATTCGTGTCGCGCCTGCCGGAGCCGCTGTTCGAACTGGCCGAACTGGCCTACAACCTGGTGGCCGGCTGGCGCCTGCTGGCTTACCTGCGCCGCCACCGGGACGTGGGGTTCATCTATGAGCGCTATGCGCTGTTCATGTTCGTGACCGTGCTGATCGGCCGCATGCGCGGGTTGCCGGTCATCCTCGAGGTGAACGACTCTGCCGTGGTGGAGCGGGTGCGGCCGCTGTTTTTCCTGCGGCTCGCATCGGCGATCGAACGCTGGACCTTCCGCAAGGCCAGCGGGCTGGTGTTCGTCTCGGGCGTCTTTCGCGACCGCATCGAGCAGGCCCACGGCCACATCGCACCGACCATCGTGACGCCCAATGCGGCCAACATCGACAAGTTCTCGTACACACCGGCCCAGCGCGAGGCCGCACGCAAGCGCTGGGGTGTCGAGGATCACGTCGTGTGCGGCTACCTGGGTGCGTTTGTGCCCTGGCATGCGATCGACCGTTTTGTCTACACCATCGCCGACCGGCTCGCGCAGGCACCGCATCTGAAGCTGCTGCTGGTGGGGGACGGCGCGACCTTCGACCAGGTCGCCACCTTCGTGCGTGAACGTGGCCTGGAGCGCCAGGTGATCCTGACCGGGCGGGTCGCCCATGATGACGTGCCCGGCCTGCTCGCGGCCATGGACATGGCCGTGCTGCCCAGCGCCGGCGACTACACCTCCCCGGTCAAGCTGTTCGAGTTCATGGCCTGCGGCATTCCGCCGGTGGCGCCCGACTTCGCCCCGATCCGCGAGGTGCTGGCCGAAGGCCGCACCGGCTGGATGTTCAAGGCGCACGATCTCGAAAGCGCCGTGACGAACGTGCTGTCACGCAGCACCGACCTGGACGAGCTGCGCCGCGTCGGGGCGGCAGCACGTGCCTACATCGCCGCAGAAAGACAGTGGCGCAACAACGTCGAGCAGCTGGTCGAGTTCCACCTGCAGCTCAAGAACTCGGACACCCATGCTGCTGCTGGACGATCTGCGTGCTAAGCAGGCGCTGTACTCGCAGTACGGCGCCCCCTGCTCGCTCCTGAAGGCGGTGATGGCCGACGGCACGTCGGCCAATGCGCTCTACCGTCTGCAGTCGTGGCTGGCCCGCCTGGGCCTGGCCCCGCTGGCCCTGCTGCCCCACATCCTGAACAAGTGGTTCAACGGTTGTGTGATCGGCGTGCGCGCGCAGTTCGGCCCTGGCCTGGTGCTGATCCACCCGATCGGTGTGGTCATCAACTCCAGCGTGCGCGGCGGGCGCAACGTGTGGATCGAAAGCGGTGTGGTGATCGGCGAAAACCGCGGTCAGGTGCCGGAGCTCGGTGACGACCTGTTTGTCGGCTCGGGCGCCAAGATCATTGGCGGCGTGCGCATCGGCCAGGGCGCACGCATCGGCGCCAATGCCGTGGTGCTGCACGACGTACCGGACGGCGCCACGGCCGTTGGCATTCCGGCGCGCGCCCGCCCGCCGGCAGCAGGCCCCGCGCCATAGACCGCAAGGCCGGCGCGGGTCCGGCCCCGAGACCGATGTTCAGGCCATGGCTTCCGACATCACCCGGCCGGTCATGACCGGTGGCACCCCCAGCCCCATCAGGCTGAGCACGGTGGGCGCCACATCGAGATTGGTGCACTCGGGCAGATGCACGCCCGGGCGGATGCCCGCGCCATACAGCGCGAACAGGCCATCGATGTGGTGCATGCCCTGCTTGACGGTCGGTGTGTCGCAGGCAAACAGCTCGTCCATCGGCACGCTGGCCTCGGGCCGGCTCGCCGTGGCCGGGAACACATAACGCAGCCCGTCGACCTTGCGCGCCAGGCCCAGCGGCGTGAGAGTGAGGCAGTCGCCGGTTTCGCTGATGGCAAAGGCGGCTTCGTCGACGCCCGGTCCGACACGCCGCACGGCCTCGATCTGCCGCATCAGGGCCGTCCGGCGCGCGGGATCGGCCACATGCAGGTTCCACTGCGGCACCATCGTCGGCACCACTTCGCCGATGCCTTCGCGGCCGAGGATCTCGAGCAGGCGATCCATGTTGCGCACCCGCACCACGATCTTGCCTTCCTGGTATTTGTCGCTGATGTAGGGCTGCTGGCCCATGCTGGAGGCCACGGCCAGCACGGTGTTGTCATCCAGCAGGTCCATCGCCCGCCCGAGCAGCTCATCGCACAGCCGGTAGCCCGACGGCACGGCTTCACCATACTTGCTGCGCTCCTCCGCGGTCGATTTCACCGGGAACTTGGAGTCGTCCCAGGCGCGCCAGTAGTGGTGCATGTAGTGGGCGGCATGGTTGCTGTGCCACGTGGCGAAGTCGGGCCGGTTGGTCCGATACAGCTTGGCGAAAAAGTCGAAGTTGAGCTGCGGCTGCAGGCTCACACGCCGCCAGCGGCTATGCGGTGCCATGCGCTCGCGTGCCAGCTGGCTGGCGATGCGCACGCAGGTCGAGGGCCGCAGCCCCATCCCCAGCAGCCGGGCGCCGGTGCGCAGGTTCTCGACCAGTCCCGGCGGCCGGGTCGTCTTGTTGTGCACCTGGGTGTAGCGACGGTTGATCGCCTGCACCGGCTGCAGGTCGGCCGGGTAGGTGTCGTCGCTCGGCGCAAACGGGCCGGGCACGACAAACCCCTTCACCGGGAACGGCGGATACGCGCTGATGCTGCCGAACACACCAACCGACCGACCGGCCTCGCTCACATAGTGCCAGGTGCGCTTTGCCTTGATCGTTTCGGCGTCCTGCTCGAGCACCGAGGCACCATGCACCGAGGGCGGCACGCCGGTGTGCAGCGTCACCCAGGTGATCCAGGGGTCAAGCAGGGGCGGGCGCTCGACGGCGGACTGCACCGCCCAGGCGCCGTGCTGGCGCAGCCGGGTGAAGTTCGGCAGGTAGCTTTCGCCGTGATCGCGGATGAGCTGGTCGATCACTCCCCAGTTGACCTCGTTGAACTCCAGCAGGAGAACCTTCTTGGGGCTGTTCATCTGAATGCACTCCTTCGTTCAGGGACGCCGGGCGGCCAGCACGGCCTCGCAGACGTCCAGGGTCTCTTGGGCCACGTCGTCCCATGAGCGCTGCATCGCGGCCGCGATGGCCGGGTGGTCCCAGTCACGGGCCAGGGCCTGCGACAGCGCGGCCTGCAGCCGGACCGGGTCGCGTGGCGGAATCAGGATGCCGTTGTGGTCGCCAAGGATCTCGCGGGTTCCGCCCACGTCGGTGGCGACCACCGGACGACCGCAGGCCAGCGCCTCGACCACCACGTTCGGGTAGCCTTCGGACCAGCTTGGCAGCGTGAGCAGGTCGCTCGCGCAGATCCAGCGCGCCACCTGCTCCGGCGGCATGCCACCCGGCACCAGGATGCGGCCGGCGACATCGGCGCTGCGCACGCGCTCCATCAGGCGCTCCTTCATCACACCGTCACCGATGAAGGCCAGGCGTACCCGGCCATCCTGGCGTGCCAGTGCCTCGAAGGCGGTGATCAGCTCGTTCAGGCCCTTGGCTTCGACAAACCGGCCGACATAGACGATCAGCCGATCGTCCGGTGCGATACCGAACTCGGCCCGCGCCGCCGCCTGGTCGCCGGGACGGAAGACCGAGGTGTTGAAACCGTTGACGATGGTGTGCACCCGATCGGGCCGGGCGGCAAAGTCGGCGATGGCGGTCTGGCGCATGGCTTCGCTGACCGTCAGCAGCGCATCCGCCCCTGCGATGGTGCGCCGGGTCATGCTCGCATTGAAACCCGAGCGCACATGGATGTCCGAGCCCAGCGCCCCCACCACACAGGGCACGCCGAGCTGCCGCGCAACGCGCAGTGCGGCGTAACCATCGGGATAGACCCAGTAGGCGAGCACGAGGTCGGGGCGAAACGCCTCGACGCGCGGCCGCAGCACGCGCCCGGCGATCACGCCATTCAGGGCCCGCGACAGCACCGGCACCGCGGGGTAGCCGAACGACTCGACCTCGATGCCCGGCAACGAGAAATCTTCGCTGACGTCACCGTACAGATAGCTGCGCGGCGCGAGGCCCGGCACGCGGGGATAGCGCAGCGTCTGGAAGAACACCCGCACCTGGGCCAGCCGCGACAGCGAGCGGGCTGTCTCGTGGATGTAGCGCCCGCGCGTCATGTCGTGCGGCACGGGCAGCATCGGCGTGACCAGGGCGATGCGCAGGCCGCGGCCTGCCGCAGCGGCCGCGTGGCCGGCCGGGATCGGCAACGCGCCCGCGCCACCGGACGAGGCGCCGGCGGCAATGCGGGCACTGAAGGCTTGATCCATCGGGGGTTCCACGAACTTGACTGTCCGGCATTGTGCGTTCGTCACAAGACTTTGCAGCGACGCCTTCCCCACCCACATGAGGGGGTTCGCGCCCGGCTTGCGTCTGGTCAACTTCCGGACGTGAGGCGAGGCACCCCGTCGGCGCCCGCCTGCACTCACCATGACGATACGCCATCGCTACCACGAAATCGACCTGCTGCGCGGCATCGCCTGCCTGATGGTCGTGGCCTTCCACTTTCTCTATCGTGGACAGAAAGCGCACTGGCTGAGCGAGTCACCCACGGAGCCGGTGCTGACGCTCGCCAGCTACGGCTACCTGGGCGTGCACCTGTTTTTCATCATCAGTGGTTTCGTGATCTTCATGTCGGCCGAGGGAGCCAGCGTGCGCTCGTTTGCGGTCTCGCGGGCGGCCCGGCTGTATCCGGCCCTGTGGATTGCCGCACCGCTCACGGCGCTGGTGGCCGTTGCCTTTGCCAGCCCGCACTTTCAGGTGTCGGCGGCGACCGTGCTCGTGAACATGACTCTGACGCCACACTGGTTCGGGGTGGACTTCGTCGACGGCGCCTACTGGTCACTGGTGGTCGAACTGCATTTCTACATCCTGGTCGGCCTGGCTGTGGCCACCGGGCTGATCCGGCGCGCGGAATGGCTGCTTGCCGGCTGGCTGCTGGTGTCGGCGGCCAACGTGGTGCGGCCGATGTTCCCGGCCGAGTTCTGGCTGGCGGCCAAGTGGGCGCCGTTGTTCACCGCCGGCGCCTGCGCCTACCTGATCCGCAGCCGGGGCGTCACGGCAGCGCGCACAGGGCTGTGGGTCGCTGCCTACGGTCTGTCGCTCGTGTATGCGCTCAAGCCCATCTTGCTGAACGAGGGCGGCGACGGCGACGGCGCCTCGACGCTGGCCACCGGGGTGCTGATCACGCTGTTCCACCTGCTGTTCCTGGCCATCGCGACCGATCGCTGGCGCATGGCTGCCTCACCGCTGACGCTGTGGGCCGGCCTGCTCACCTACCCCGTGTACCTGGTGCACCAGAACCTGGGGTATGTGGTGATCGAGGCGATGGCGCCGGTGCTTCAGTCATTTGCACTGCGCGTGGTGCTCACGACCCTGGTCGTGGGGCTGATCGCCTGGGCGATCGTGATCCTGATCGAACGCCCCGGATCGCGCTGGATCCGCCAGTCCATGGCCCCCCGGCCCGCCTGACCGACCGTCATTGCGGCCCGCTTCGCCGGCGATCTCGACAACGCACGGCCGGGCCGGGCGGCTGTGTTGCCGGCGCGACGCTTTCACCCATTCAGGGGGAGGCCCGAAGCGGGCCGCATGCCCATAATCGATGGCACCAACGGTTACATGCAACGCGGTCCGGCGGGAGGGCTGTGGTTCCAGGAGCATTCAATGCCATTGCCTGAGTCTTCGCCTGCCGCACCGGCAGCAAGCGAACCCGCGCACATGCTGTCGCACTGGCTGGTGACGGCAGCAATCCGTACGCCGGATGCCATCGCGATCGAGGACGCCAGCGCAACGCGGCGCGGCAGCGAGCCGGCAGGCGACGGTGTCGTTCGTCTCAGCTATGCCGGGCTCGCGGCACGCACCGATGCACTCGCCGTGCGCCTGCATGAAGCCGGCATCGTTCGCGGGGACCTTGTCGGCATCGCCGCAGATCGCGGGATCGACGCCATCGTGGCGATCCTCGCCTGCGTGCAGATGGGTGCCGGCTATGTGCCGTTTGACCTTGGCTATCCGGCCGACCGCCTGCGGGCCATGCTCGACGATGCCCGCCCACGGGTGGTGCTCGGCAGTGCGCAGGCCCTGGACCGACTCGGCGAACTGGTGGGCGAGCTGCCCTCGCTGGCGCAGCCGGCGCCTCGTTCCACCGCGACTCAGGACCTCACCTACGTCCTGTTCACGTCCGGCTCCACCGGCCGACCCAAGGGTGTGGCGATGGGGCCACGGCCGCTGGCGCACCTGATCGACTGGCATGCCGCTCATCCGCTCCTGGGCAAGCCGGCCCGCACGCTGCAGTTCGCGCCGCTGTCCTTCGACGTGCACTTCCAGGAGATCTTCTCGACCCTGGCCTGCGGCGGCACGCTGGTGCTGATCGCCGACGCCCAGCGGCGCGACCCGCGCGCGCTGCACGAAGCGTTGAACCAGCATCGCGTGGAACGGGTGTTCATGCCCTACGTGGCGCTCCAGATGGTGGCCGACGCCTCGCGGGATCAGGTTCCGGCCTGGTTGCGCGAGGTCATCAGTGCGGGCGAGCAGCTCCAGGTCACGCCCGCCATCCGCTCGCTGTTCCGCCGCCTGCGCGGGGCCAGCCTGCACAACCACTACGGTCCGACCGAATCGCATGTGGTCACCGCCCACGAGCTGACCGGCAACGTGGACGACTGGCCCGACATTCCCCCGATCGGCCGGGCCCTGCCGCACGTGGCGCTGGCGCTCGGGCCCACCGAAGCCGACACCGACAGCGGCACCGGCGCGCCGGACGGCACCCGCACCGGCGAGTTGTTGCTCGGGGGCGACACCCTGGCCCATGGTTACCTCGGTCGTGACGACCTGACGGCCGAACGCTTCCGCACCGACCCGCCCGGGCTGAGCGGACGCTGGTATGCCACGGGTGATCTGGTGCGGATGGACGCCTCGGGCTGTTGCACCTACCTTGGCCGCATCGATCAGCAATTGAAGGTCGACGGGTTTCGCATCGAGGCCGGGGAAGTCGAGCTGACCCTGATGCGCCACCCCGCCGTGCGCGAAGCCGTGGTCACGGCCCCGGAGCTGCCCGGCAGCGGCCGCCAGCTGGTGGCGCACCTGGTGCTGAACGAGGGTGCCGACCTGGGCGCGTCCACGCTGGCCGGTGAGATGCGACGGCACCTGCGCGGGCGGCTGCCGGATTTCATGGTGCCGGTCCGTTATGTCTGCCTGGAGCGCCTGCCCACGACCCCCAGCGGCAAGATCGACCGGCGCGCCCTGCCGGCGCCGGTTGTCGCGACATCGCGCGAGCTGCCGCAGGCCGGCGTGCCCGAGCAGATCCGGCTGATCTGGCAGGAACTGCTCGGCCAGGACCGGATCGACGACCATCGCAACCTGTTCGACCTGGGCGCACGCTCGCTGCTGGTGATGCGTTTTGTCTCCCGGCTGCGTGACCTGGGCGTCGAGCAGATCTCGGTGGCTGATGTCTACGACCGCCCGACCCTGGCCGCATTGATCGAGCGCGCTCGCGGGCGACACGGCGACACGCCGGCGGCCGGCACCGCGCGCCGCAAGGTGTCACGCACCGAGGCGCCGGATGCCCCGATCGGCATCGCCATCGTCGGCATGGCCGCACGCGCACCGGGCGCCCGCAGCCTGGACGAGTTCTGGAGCAACCTGCTGGCCGGCCGCGAGGGCATCCGTCACTTTGCGCCGCACGAGCTTGATCCCTCGGTGCCCGAATCGCTGCGCAGCCGCCCCAACTTCGTCGCGGCCCGCGGGGTGCTGGACGACGCCGACCGATTCGACGCGGCCTTTTTCGGCATCTCGGCCCGCGAGGCACTGATGCTCGACCCGCAGCAGCGTGTGCTGCTGGAAACCTGCTGGACCGCACTGGAGCATGCCGGCATCCGCCCCGACCAGCCGGGCGGGACGGTGGGCGTGTTTGCAGGCACGGCCAACAACAGCTATGCCCCGGCGCTGCGCGAAGCCCGGCCCGAGCTGGTGCAGCAGTTCGGCGAGTTCGCCACGATGCTCGCCAGCGAAAAGGACTACGTCGCCACCCGCATCGCCAACCGGCTGAACCTCAAGGGCCCGGCCATCAGCATCCACACGGCCTGCTCGACCGGCCTGGTGGCCGTCGGCCAGGCCTGGCATGCGCTGGCCAGCGGTCAGTGCGATGTGGCACTGGCCGGTGGCGCCACCGTGGTGGTGCCGCAGCAGGGCGGTTACCTGCACGTCGAAGGTGCGATGGAATCGGCCGACGGCCATTGCCGCCCCTTCGATGCCCAGGCCTCGGGCACCGTGTTTGCGAGTGCGTCGGCCGCCGTGGTGCTCAAGCGCCTGGACGACGCCCTGGCCGACGGCGACACGGTCCATGCGGTGATCCGCGGCGTGGGCATCAACAACGATGGTGCCGACAAGGCCAGCTTCACCGCACCCAGCGTCACCGGGCAGGCCGAGGCCATCCGCATGGCACTGGACCATGCGGGCGTCAACGCGCGCAGCATCGGTTACGTCGAGGCGCACGGCACCGGCACTGCCCTGGGCGACCCGATCGAGATCGCCGCCCTGACCCGTGCCTGGCAGCCCGACACCACCGACCACCAGTTCTGCCTGATCGGCTCGGCCAAGAGCAACATCGGCCACACCATCGCAGCGGCCGGCGTGCTCGGGCTGATCAAGGCAGCGCTGTCGCTGCATCACGAATGCATCGCACCGACGATCCACTTCCGTGAGCCGAACCCGCAACTCGACCTGGCCCGCTCGCCGTTCAAGGTGGTCGACCGGCTGACGCCCTGGCCGCGCGGCAGCCAGCCGCGCCGCGCCGCCGTCAGCTCCTTCGGCGTGGGCGGCACCAATGCCCACGTGATCCTCGAAGAAGCACCGCAGCCGCTTCGCGCCCATGCGGCCGACATGCCGCCGGCCAGTGCCCTGCCCTGGGTGCTGCCGCTGTCGGCACGCACCGCCGAGGCGGTGCGCCGGCGAGCAGCCGATCTGGCCGATCATCTGCAGGCTCACCCTGAGCTTGCACTGACCGACGTGGCCGCCACGCTGATGCGCGGGCGCCAGGACATGGCCCGGCGGCTGGCCGTGGTGGCCGCGGACGCCCCTGCAGCGATACAGGCGCTGCGCTCGGTATCGAGTGCCACTTCGGCACCGGTGGCCGCCTGGCGGGATGCCCGCCTGGTCTTCCTGTTCCCCGGGCAGGGTGCCCAGCATCCGGGCATGGCCCGCGGACTGCACGGCCAGTTCGGCGCGTTTCGCGATGCGTTCGATGCCGTGCTGGCAGCAGCCGGCCCCGAACTCGCCGCCGACCTGCGTCACTGGATGGTCGAATGTCTTCCCGACGACGACGTCGCCGCCAAGGCACTGGCCGACACACGCCATGCCCAGATCGCCCTGTTTGCGATGTCGTATGCCCTGGCCGCCTGGCTGGACTCGCTGGGCGTGAGACCGGCAGCGATGATCGGCCACAGCATCGGCGAACTGGCCGCCGCCTGCCGCGCCGGCGTGTTTTCGCTCGACGATGCCGTCAGGGCGGTCGTGGCGCGGGGCCAGGCCATGGGGCGTCAAGCTCGTGGCGGCATGCTGGCCGTGCGCTGTGGCGTCGCCGCCCTGCCGCACGACCTGCCCGCCGGGCTCGAGATCGCAGCCGAGAACGCCCCCGGCCTCACCGTGCTGGCCGGCCCGCTGGACGCCATCAGTGCCGCCCAGGCCGTGCTGGAGTCGCGCCAGATCGGCTGCACCGCCTTGCGGGTGTCGCATGCCTTCCACAGCGCCGCGATGGACGGCGCCCTGCCCGAGTTCACGCAGGCCCTGACGCCGATGGCGCTGGCGCCGGCGGCCGTGCCGGTGTACTCGTGCGTCACCGGGCAGCCACTGACGGCCGCACAGGCCACTAACCCCCACTATTGGGCGCAACAGATCCGCGCCACCGTGCGCTTCAGCCAGGCACTGCAGGCCGAGCTGGGCGCCGGGCCGGTGGTGCTGGTCGAGGTCGGTCCCGGCCAGGCCTTGTCGGCGCTGGTTCGCCAGCATCGCCTGCCCGACGGCAGCGTGCCGCGTGTGGTGCCGCTGCTGGCCCAGGCCACGGCCGCGGGTGACCCGGTGCACCACGCACTGGCAGCCCTGGGCAGCCTGTGGTGCGCCGGCGTGCCGGTGGCCTGGCCCGTCCCGGCATCGGCCCGGCGTGCGTGCCTGCCGACCTATCCGTTTGCCGGCGAGCGCCACTGGTTCGAGCCCGCCGCCGCTGCGGCCTCCCCTGTTTCCGCGGCGGCCCTGTCGGCCCCCGCCTCTGCTTCGATCGAGGTTCCCCCCATGAACAGCCGCCTGCCCCGTCTCGAACTGGAGCTCAAGCGCATCCTCGGCGACGTCTCCGGCCTGAGCCCTGACGAGCTCGCCGGCGATGCGAGTTTTGTCGACCAGGGCCTGGACTCCCTGTCGCTGACCCAGGCCACCCTCGAACTGGAACGTGTGTTCGGCCTCAAGCTGCGCTTCCGGCGCCTGCTGGAAGACCTGGACACCATCGGCAAGCTGGCCGGCCACCTCGACGCCGAACTGCCGGCCGATCGCTTCCGGGCTGCCGCCCCGGCTTCCACCTCCGCACCCTCACCCGCGGTCACGGCCACACCGGCTGTGGCCACGGCCGCACCGCAGGCGCTTGCCACGCTGGCGCCAATGGCCATGGCACCCGGGGCCAGCCTGCCCGGGCTGCAGCAATTGATCGCCCAGCAGATGCAGTTGATGTCGCAGCAACTGGCCCTGCTCGCCGGTCAATCCGTGCTGCCGCCCGTCGACGCGGTACCCGCCGCCGCCGTGTCCACCGGGACGATGGCACACCCGGCCACGGTCCAGCCGACCCAGGCATCCGCACAGGCCGCGGTGGAGCCGCCTGCCGCCACCAGTGTCCAGCCCGCAACGGCACCAGACGGCGAGACCACCGAGCCCGGCACCCGCGCGCTGGTCGACAAGCCCTTCGGCGCATCGGCGCGCATCACGCTCAAGCCGCTGCAGCACATGAGCACGCCGCAGCAGGCCTGGCTCGAGGCCTTCATCGAACGTTACAACCAGCGCACCGGCCGCTCCAAGACCTTCAGCCAGCAGCACCGCCGGCTGATGGCCGACCCGCGGGTGGTCACCGGTTTCAACCCGCTCTGGAAGGACCTGGTCTACCCCATCGTGGTCGACCGTTCCAAGGGCGCTTCGATGTGGGACATCGACGGCAACGAGTACATCGACCTGCTGTCGTGTTTCGGCGCCAACCTGCTGGGCTATCAGCCCGATGAGCTGGTGCAGGCCATGAAAGCCCAGCTCGACGCGGGCATCGAGGTCGGCCCGCAGCATCCGCTGTCGGCCGAGGTCGCCGCACTGATCAGCGAGTTCACCGGCATGCCGCGCGTGGCGTTCTGCAACACCGGCTCCGAAGCGGTGATGGGGGCCATGCGCATCGCCCGCACCGTCACCGGCCGCAAGACCATCGCGATCTTCACCAACTCGTACCACGGCATCTTTGACGAGGTCATCGTGCGCGGCACGAAACAGCTGCGCTCGCTGTCGGCCGCACCGGGCATCCTGGCCAATGCGGTCGAGAACGTTCTGGTGCTCGACTGGGCCAGCGAGGACTCGCTGCGTGTGCTGCGCGAGCGTGGCCACGAGCTGGCGGCCATCATGACCGAGCCGATCCAGAACAAGTACCCCACGCTGCAGCCGCGCGAGTTCGTGCAGGCGCTGCGTCGCATTGCCGACGACAGCGGCTGTGCGCTGATCTTCGACGAGGTCGTGACCGGCTTCCGCGTGGCGCCAGGGGGTGCCCAGGAGTTCTATGGCGTGCGCGCCGACATCGCCACCTACGGCAAGATCATCGGGGGTGGCCTGCCCTTTGCAGCCATTGCGGGGGGCGAACGCTGGCTGGACGCCCTGGACGGCGGGCACTGGCAGTACGGTGACGAGTCCTACCCCGAAGCGGGCGTCACCTACTTTGCCGGCACCTTCGTGCGCCATCCGCTGGCGCTGGCCGCGGCACGCGCCTCGCTGCTGCACCTCAAGCGCGGCGGGCGCGAGCTGTACCGCACGCTCAACGGCCGCACCCAGCACCTGATCGACCGCCTGAACACGGCCTTCGCGGTGCGAGGCGCGCCAGTCAAGGCGGTGCACTGTGCCTCGTTGTGGCGGCTGCAGTGGGACGACGACCAGAAGTACGTCAGCCTGTTCTACTACCTCGTTCGCCACCACGGCCTGCACCTGTACGAGCAGTTCGGCCACTTCGTGACCGAGGCGATGGACGAGCCGGTGCTCGAGCGCATCTTCAGCGTGTTCACCGATGCGCTGGACGAGCTGATGGCACTCGGCTTCATCACCCCGCGCGAGGGCAGCACCCCGCCCCCGGCCGGCCCGGGCGGCCCGGGGGCCGACCGCGACACCGGCGCCTCACCGGCCGACCCCGCGCCGCTGACGCCGGGCCAGACCGAGCGCTGGCTGGCCGCCAGCTTCGACGAGAACGCCCGCCGGGCCCTCAACGAGTCGCTGTGCCTCGAGCTCGAAGGGCCGGTCGACCACGCCTCGCTGGACGCCGCACTGATCGACGTGATGAACCGCCACGAGGCGTTCCGCATCCGCTTCGATGCCACCGAGCCCCTGCAGTCGCTGGCCGTCACCACACGCCCCAAGGTGCATGCGGTCGACCTGAGCGATCAGCCCGATGCCCAGGCGGCGCTCGACCAGTTCTGCGAGCAGGCCAGCCTGCATTGTTTTGATCTCGACCAGGCTCCACTGGTGCGAACCTCGGTGCTGCGCCTGGCCGGTGGGCGCACCGTGGTGCACCTGGTGATGAGCCACCTGGTGTTCGACGGCTGGGCCACGCCGGTCTTCCTGCAGGACCTGGCGACCGCCTACCGTGCCCGCAGTGCCGGGCTGGCCCCCCAGTGGCCCGCGCCCGAATCACCCCGCCGCTTTGCCGCCGATGAGCAGGCCCGCTGGGACGGGCCGGAAGGGGCGCAGTCGATGGCGTACTGGCGGGAGCAGCTGCGCCAGCCGCCGGCCCCGCTGACGCTCGGCGACCGTGAACCGCCGAGCCCGCGCCAGTTCAGCGGCGACACGCTGCGCGAACGCATCGAGGGCGAGCTGCTGGCGCAACTGCAGCCGCTGGCACGGCAGCACAAGGCGACGATGTTCCAGCTGCTGCTGGCCGCCGTCACCGAGGCGGTGTACCGGCGCACCGGCCGGGACGACTTCGTGATCAGCATCCCGTTTGCGAGCCAGAGCCTGGAACGTCACGGCCCGCTGATCGCCGATGGGGTGCTGGACCTGCCGCTGCGGCTGCGCCGGGGCACGGGCGCGACATTCAGCGAGTTGATCGCGCATGTGCGCAACCAGTTGATGGATGCCCTGGAGCACCCGCTGGCCACGCAGGGCAGCGTCGCACGGGCCGTGGGCGTGACCAGCGTGGGCAGCCGCCCGCCGCTGACGGGCGTGTTCTTCAACCTCAACCCACGCCTGGACGTGCGCGGCTTCGAGCCGCTGCAGGCACGTGTGCATGAAGGCCGCAAGCTCGGCCTGCTCGGTGAGGTGATCTTCAACTTCTACGAGACGCCGGACGCCCTGACCCTGGATCTGCACCACAGCACCGAATTCTTCAGCCCGCAGCGCGCCCGTGAACTGGTGGACGCGCTGGTCGACGTGCTGCGGGAGGTGAGCGGCAGCCACGTCCAGGCACCATCGCCCGCATCACCCTTCGCATCGCCATCAGCCCCCTCACCTGCATCGACACCGGCAACCGCAGCGGGCGGTGTCAGTGCCGACGACCTGGTCCGCCTGGCGCGCTGGAACGCCACCGACACCGCCTACGAGACCGGCCTGCGGCTGGGCGACCTGATCGCCCGCACGGTGGCGGCCACACCTCAGGCCGTGGCGGTGCGCTTCGAGGGCCGCAGCGTCAGCTACGCCGAACTCGACCGCATGGCCTGGGCGCTGGCACACCGCCTGCGTGCACAGGGCATCCGTCCTGGCGATCTGGTGGGCGTCTGCCTGGAGCGCAGTGTCGAACTGGTCGCGGCCCTGGTGGGCGTGATCTACAGCGGCGGCGCCTACGTGCCGCTGGACCCGGCCTATCCGCGCGAGCGCCTGACCCACATGTGCGAAGACGCCCGCATGCGGGTGGTCGTGACGCGCGAGGCCGAGCTCGCCAAGGCCGGTGCCGCCTTTCCGGCCGGCACCGAAGTGATCCACATCGACGGCGGCCTGGGCCTGTCGCCCACCGCGGTCAACACGCTGGTGGGCACCCCGGACGACCCGGCCTACGTGATCTTCACCTCGGGCTCCACTGGCCGGCCGAAGGGCGCCATGAATGCCCATGCGGGCATCGTCAACCGGCTGCAATGGATGCAGCAGGAGTACCAGCTCACACCCGCCGACCGGGTGATGCAGAAGACCCCGTACAGCTTCGACGTGTCGGTGTGGGAGTTCTTCTGGCCGCTGATGACCGGCGCCACGGTGGTGGTCGCCCGCCCTGAAGGACACCGCGATGCGGCCTACCTGGCGCAGCTGATTGCAGACGAGCAGGTCACGGTGATGCACTTCGTGCCCTCGATGCTGCGGCTCTTCCTGGAGGAACCGCGCGCCGACCAGTGCCGCTCGCTGCGCCAGGTGGTGTGCTCGGGCGAGGCCCTGCCGCTCGATGCGGTCGACCGCTTCTTCGAGACGCTGCCGCAGGTGAAGCTCGGCAACCTCTATGGCCCCACCGAGGCGGCCGTGGACGTGACCTGCTGGAACTGCATTCCCGGCGATCCCCGGCGCCTGGTGCCCATCGGGCGACCGATCGCCAACACGCGCATGTACGTGCTCGGTGAACAGCTCGAGCTGCTGCCGGTGGGCCAGGAGGGCGAGCTCTACATCGGGGGGGTGCAGGTGGGCATGGGCTATGTGTCACGGCCCGACCTGACCGCCGAGCGCTTCCTGCCTGACCCGTTCCACCCGGGCGGCCGCATGTACAAGACCGGCGACGTCGGCCGCTGGCTGGACGACGGTGTGATCGAATACCTCGGCCGGGCCGACCATCAGGTCAAGCTGCGCGGGTTCCGCATCGAGCTGGGCGAGATCGAGGCGCAGCTGATGAGCTCCCCCGCCATCAGCCGGTGTGTGGTCGTCGCGCGCGACTTCGGAGGCGGCGACCACCGCCTGGTGGCCTATGTCGTGCCGCGCCTGGCCATGCCC
Source organism: uncultured Burkholderiales bacterium (assembly GCA_965650765.1). Lineage (GTDB taxonomy): Bacteria > Pseudomonadota > Gammaproteobacteria > Burkholderiales > Burkholderiaceae_C > Caldimonas. Next base: position 7,823 of record CBFGPV010000031.1, on the reverse strand, counting down.
GATGCCAGCGAGCTCAAGGCCCATCTGAGCCGGGCGCTGCCCGAGTACATGGTGCCGCAGATCTACGTGCCCATGGGTGACATCCCGCTGCTGCCCAATGGCAAGATCGACCGCAAGGCGCTGCCCGCACCGCCGCTACCGAGCCTGCCGTCGGGCAGCGGCACGCAGGCCTTGCAGGGCGACCTGCAGCACACCCTGGCGGCGATCATGACGCCCCTGCTCAAGCTGCCGGCCATCGGCCCGTCGGACGACTTCTTTGCGCTCGGCGGCCATTCGCTGCTGGCCGCGCGCGTGATCGCCCAGATCAACAAGCAGCTCGGCACCCAGCTCACGCTGCGCTCGCTGTTCGAGGCGCCAACGATCGAGAAGCTGGCCGCCGCAATCGAGGCACAACGCGATTCGACCCAGCCGGCCCTGGTGCGCGAGCCCATCGTGCACCGTGCAGAACAGGGCGACGCGCCGCTGACGGTCGCCCAGGAGCGCATCCGCTTCATCGAGGAGCTGCACCCGGGGCGGGTGGTCTACAACGCCCCCTCGGCCCACCGCCTGACCGGCCCGATCGACCCGGCCGCCTTCGACCAGGCGTTTTCCGAGATGATCCGCCGCCAGCCGGTGCTGCGCACGGTGATCGTGCGTGACGGCGCGCAGTCGGTGCAGCGTGTGGTCGACGTCCAGTTCAGCCTGCTGCCGCTCGAAGACCTGAGCATGCTGCCCGCCAGCGAACGCGAGGCCGTGCTGATGCAGCGACTGGAAGCCCTCACCGCCCAGACCTTCGAGCTCGACCAGGCGCCGCTGTTCAAGGCCAGGCTGTTCAAGCTGGGCGACCACGAGCATGCGCTGTTTTTCATGACGCATCACATCATCTGGGACGGCTGGTCCTTCGACGTGCTCTACGCCGAGATCTCCGCCCTGTATGAAGACGCGCTGGCCGGGCGTGCCCCCTCGCTGGCACCGCTGCCGGTCACCTATGGCGACTACGCGGTATGGCACAACCAGTGGCTCAAGGGGCCCGAGCTTGCCGCCCAGGTGGCCTGGTGGAAGAAGCAGTTCGCGCAGGGTGCGATGCCGCGTCCTGCGCAAGGCGACTTCCCGCGTCAGCTGGCCACCCGCGGGCGCGGCGCGACCGAGTGGATGCACATCGACACGGCCCAGGTGGAACGTGTGCGCGAGCTGGCCAAGCAGACCGGCAGCACCCTGAGCATGGTCGTGCTGTCAGTCTATGCCGCGCTGATGTCGCAGTGGCTGCGCGACCCCTGCCCGGCCATCGGCATGCCGGTGCGCGGTCGCACCCAGGCCGAGCTTGAAGGGGTGATGGGCTTCTTCAACAACATGCTGCCGGTGCGCCTGCCGGTCGACACCCGCCTGAGCGGGCGCGACTGGATCCGCAAGGTGCGCGAGATCATGGTGGGCGCCTTTGCCTGCCAGGATGCGCCCTTCGAACTGCTGGCCGCCGAGCTGGACGCCGGCGCGGCCAACGGGCCCACCCACCTCTACCAGGTGATGTTCTCGTTCCAGGATGCGCGGGCACGCCAGACCCACTGGGGCCCGCTTGCCCATGAACGCATCCCGCTGCTGCAAAAAGGGGCCACCGAGGACATCAACCTGTGGATGGTGGAGATCCCCAGCGGCATCGAAGGGGGGGTGCAGTACAACGCCGACCTCTTCCTGCCCGGCACGGCCGCGCTGCTGCGCGACCGGCTGCTGGCTGCCGTCGAGGCCCTCGTGGCCGATCCTGACCGCCCCGTGGCCGATCTGCTGCAGGCCTCGGCCGACGACCGCCGGACATTGCAGGACTGGGCTCGGCCGCAGGGCGCCGCCCTGCCCTGGCCTGCGCCCCTGCCTGACTTCGACGACCTGCAGCAGGTGGTGCTGGCCGATGGCCACCGCACCCTGCGGGCCAGCACCCTGCGGCAGGCCCTGGCCGCGGGTGAACAGGCCCTGCGTGCCGCCCTGCCCCAGCCCGACGGTCTGCTCCTGATCGATGGCCGGGACCGGCTGATGGCGGCGGTGGTCGAGCTGGCCGCGTTGCGGGCTGGCGTCAAGCAACTGGCCTTTGCCCGGCACGGCCTGCCGCAGGCCGACTCGACCCGTCCCTCCGATGTGCGCGTGGCCGCCGTGGCCGGTGCCGCGGGCGCCACCGCCGGCTGGAGCGCCCGGGCCGCACTGATCGACCCCTGGACCTGGCCGGGCCTGGCGGCCGCGCTGGGTGAACCGCCCGTCGCCCCCCCCGCCGCGGGCGAGGGAGTGGCGTGGCCGGCCATCGAGACCGTGCACACGTCGGCGCTGGCCCAGGTGCTGGGGTCGCTGGCCACCAGCGTGCGGCTGCTGCCCGGTGACACCGTGGCCTGCCCTGACGCCCTGCCCGGTGCGATGCGGCGACTGTGGCTGCAGTTTGCGCTGCAGGCCCAGGCCCGCTGCCTGCTGGGTGCCGATGCCCTGACCGCCGATGCCACCCGCTTTGCCCAGGCCGTCGAGTTCGAAGGCCTGGCGCTCGCCCAGCTCGACGGCCCCACTTGGCGGCAACTGCTCCAGGGACGCGGCAGCAAGGCCCTGCCGATGACCGCGGTGGTGAATGTGGCCGAGCTCGATGTCGATCTGGTCGAGGCCCTGCAGGCCGCCGGCGCCACCGTGCTGTCGTTCGGCAGTGGCCCGGACGCGGCCGCGGGCGGGCTGCCGCTGGCTGCGATGGTCCTGAGCGGTGCGAGCGACGCGTTGGTCTTCGGCCGGCCGCTGCTCGACGGCGTGGCGGTCTGCGATGCCCAAGGGCAACCCGTGCCACCGGGCGTGCCGGGCGAACTTCGCCTCGCGGGGGTCGCCACCGGCATGCCGGTGCGCTGGCGCGCCGACGGCAAGTTGCAGTACCTGGGTGAGCCCTCCGTGCCGGACACGACCCGTCCCGCAGCACCGGCGCAGGCGGGCAGCCGTCAGCCCGTGGCGGCAGGCGCAACGGCCACGGTGACGTCCGCGGTCAGCCCGACCGAAGCGGTGCTGATCGAGGTCTGGCAACAGGTGCTGGGTCTGCGCGACATCACGCCAGCCGACAACTTCTTCGACCTGGGGGGCACCTCGCTGCTGGTGATGCAGGCCATGAACCGGCTGCAGGCCCGCCTGGGCAGGCAGGTCACGCCGCGGCGTTTCGTGTTCGAGACGCTGGGCCAGATCGCAGCAGCCTATGACGGCGGCGAGCCGCCGGCCGACGCGGCCGCCGCGGCCGACGCACTCGGCTCCTCGCCTGTGCCCACCCCCCCGGCGGCGCCGCGCAGCATGATGCGGCGCCTCGCGGAACTGGTGCGCCGGTCATGAGGTCAGTCGTAAGAACTGGAGCACATCCGACACGATGACCATCGAGCCCGTCCGTATTGGCAACCCCGGCCGCGAGCAGGTGGGGATGTGGCTGCAGCCCCCCGGCCCTGCGGTGGCGGCCTGGCTGCTGTGCCGGCCCATCGGCCTGCAGGGCACGCGCAGTGCCTCGATGTACCGTGTGGTCGCGGAGCGTCTGGCGCGCAAGGGGTGTGCGGTCCTGTGTTTCGATCTCCACGGCACCGGCGACTCGCCGGGCGAAGAAGATGCGCAGACCCTGGCCGACTGGGTCGCCGACACCGCCGCAGCCCAGGCCTGGCTGGCGGCTGCGGCACCCGCCCAGGTGCCGGTGTCATGGTTCGCGATGGGGCTGGCAGCCCATGTGGCGCTGCGCGCCGCCCTGCGTGCCGCGCCGGCCGTGCGGCATCTGCTGATCTGGGAGCCCAGCCTCGACGGAGGCGAGTACCTTCGCGATCTGCTCGACGCCCACCGTGCCGAGCTGTCACGCGAATTCGGTCACCCATGGCCCCGGCTGATCGCGCAGGGCCGGGCGCATGAGCCGTCACTGCCAGGCGACGTGCTGGGTTTCGACTATGGCAGCACCCTGGCCAGCGAACTGGCCAGCCTGCCGCTGCTGCCGCTGGCCCCGGTGCTGCGCCGCGGCACCGCGGTAAGCTGTGCGGTCCGAGCTTCCCAACGCCCCTTGCTCAGCATGTTCGAACAGACCCCCGGCCTTGCGCTGCACACGATCGACGCACCGACCAACTGGATGTCCAGCCAGGCGATGGGCAGTGCGATCGTGCCGCCTCAGGTGCTTCAACTGCTGGAGTCGTGCATGGAGCAGCAGCCAGCGTGAGGGAACATACCTTGACCTGCGGGCGCGAGCAGCAGCTCGTGGCCACACTCACCTGGCCGGTGCGCGAGGACCAGCGTCCCGCCACCGTGGTCGTGCTCACCAATTCGGGGGTCATCCCGCGTTCCGGGCCGCAGCGCATCAATGTGCAGCTGGCGCGCCGGCTGGCCACCCTGGGGCTGGCCAGCATCCGCTTCGACATGAGTGGCCTGGGCGACAGCCGGCGCGCATCCGGCCAGAAGCCGATGCTCGAACAATGGACCGCCGACACCCGCGACGTGATGGACGTGGCCCAGACCCGTTTCGGATGCGACCGCTTCGTGATGGTCGGATTCTGTTCGGGGGCCGAGGTGGCCCACCTGGCCGCACTGGAAGACCCCCGCCTCCACGGCGCCGTGCTCTGGGATCTTTACGCCTACCCGACACCCGAGTCCCGCCTGCGGGCCCTGCTCTACCGCCTGCAGCGTGCCGGTGTGTCGGGCCTGGTGCGCAAGCTCTCCCGCATCGTGCGCAGCGCCGAGGCGCCGCCGGCGTCCGCGCGGGCTGCCACACCCGCCGGCCAGTCGGCCGACGCCGGCAAGGTGCCGCCCGCAGCCGAATACGCACGCCGGCTGCGCACACTGAGCGAGCGAGGCGTGCGCCTGCTGGTGATGTACAGCGGCGGTGAACCGCAGTGGTACAACCATGCCGACCAGTTCAGGAAGATGTTCGGGCCACATACCGTGCCGCCCGCCGTGCAGTGCGACTGGTTGCAGATGAGCGATCACCTGTTGACCCGGCGGGCCTCCCGCGAGGCCTTCATCAGCCGGGTCACTGCCTTCATCGAGCAGGGGGGGTTCCGCCACCCGTGAGCGCCCCCGGGCCGTGCGCCTGGGCCATGGTGTCGAGCGTGGGCAGCTCCAGTGCCGACACCGCACCGCCCCCATGGTGGACACGTGTCCGGGCCACGATCGGGCGGGACTGCGCGCGGTTGTCGCCGCCTCCGTGCAGATTGCGCTCCAGCCGCGGAAAGCTCGACCCAGCCACCTGCAGCCGCAGCCGGTGGCCGGCCGGCACGAGATAGGCGATCGAGCGCAGGTTCACCGTGACCTCATGGCGCTGGCCCGGCACCAGCGGCCGCGGTACGTCGAAACCGTCGCGGTACTGCAGGCGCAAGGCGCCTTCCTGGATGCTGGTCGATCGGCCGTCCGGCCAGACATGGGTGAGCCGGGCCACCACGTCGGTGTCGACGGCCGTGGACGACACGTCCAGCCGCAGCCGGATCGGCCCGGCGATGCGCAACGGGCGCTGCAGGGGCGCAGAGGTATAGACCAGCACATCCTGGCGCTGCTCGACCTCGACCTGGTCGACCGGCCCGGCACGCTGCGAGGGATCGCCGGTGCAGCACACCGGCCCCCCGCGCGAAGGCACCGGTGATGCGGGATCATCGACCAGTTCGTCGAAGCGCTCTGACGATGTCGGTGCCTGCAGGCTCAGCACCCCGTTGCCGCTGCGCCCATTGGCAGCTCCTGCACTCGACACGTGCCAGTGTTGCACCACCGCCTGCTCGGGCGGCCAGCTTGCGGCGCTCAGCCAGCGGTCTTCGTTGAGCACATAGAACAGATACCGTGGCAGATCGGCCAGCGCATCCGGCTGGCCGCGCAGCCAGTGGTCGAACCAGCGCGCGTACCAGTCGCGGTAGGGCTGTGTGGCGCCCGGCCCGAGTGGCAGGTCACCCAGCCGGCCGGCGGCCAGGACTTCCTCGTGCTGGCAGTGTGTGCCGGGGGCCAGGATCATGTGCTGGCGCGCAGACCGGTTCTGTGCCGCCAGCGCCAGGGCGCCATCGAGTGACTGGTCGTACCAGGTGTTGATCGTCAGCGCCGGCACGTCGATCGTGTCGTCCGGATGCACGAAGTCATGCACACGCCACTGTGGGTCCTCGAGTGCGCGCCCGACAAACTGTGCATAGGCATTGGGCTCGGCCGTGTGGCGCGCGACCAGTCCGCTGACCGGCAGTTGCTTCAATGCCTGCGAGATCGCCACCCCTTGCGGGGGCGGTGTGGCCGGGTCGTGCTGCCCGTTGTCGAGAAACCAGCCCAGGGCCGAACCGAGTTGCAGCACCCCGCCCTCGTAGAAGCCGAAGTGAGGGTCGCGTGCCCAGGCACCGCCGGCGTCGATCGGCACCATCGCCGCCAGGGCCGGATGCCGGGCCCGGGCCAGCGTGTATTGCAGCTCGCCCAGGGCCGAGCAGCCGATCGTCCCCACCTTGCCGTTCGACCAGGGCTGCGCCGTGATCCAGTCCAGCGTGGCCGCGCCATCGGCCGTCGAGCCCTGCCAGGGTGAAAACAGCCCGCCGGAATCGTGCTTGCCGCGGATATCCTGCACCAGCACGGCATAGCCCTGGCGTGCGAAGAACATGCCGAAGTTCATGCCTTCGCCATAGACCTTGCGGCCATATGGCAGGCGCACGTAGACCGTGGGCAGTTGCTTGTGGTCGCCCGCGGGCAGGTACAGGCTCGCGGCCAGCTCAGCGCCGTCGGCCATGCGCAGACGCAGCCCGTGGTCGATGTCGATTCCCTCGACCCAGGCCCGCGCACCGGTACGCCAGTGCAGCGGGATGTCACGCCGCCACACATAGACGGCCTCGAGGGCCAGCCACAGCAGCACGAGCAGCACGCCGCCGATCAGCAGGTGTTGGCGCCGGCGCAGGATCCATTCCATCGCGCACCCCGGTGTTGGAAGGCCACGCAGGATAGCAAGCGGCGGCGGCGCCTCCCACCCCAGGGTCGCGGGGTCACGGGGTCGCCAGGGCGTCTGTCGGGGGTCGGGTTGTTGTCAGGCCGGTTGCCGCCAGGCCACCGCTGCCAGGCGGTCGTTGCCCAGTGCCACGGTGTGCAGTTGCACCCGCGCGGGCTGAGCCGTGCCCGGCAGCGCCAGCAGCACCTCGCGGTCCTGCGCGGCCAGCCCGGCGTGGAAGGTGTGCGGCGCCACGGACAGACCGCTGCCGATGGCCTTCAGGCAGGCTTCCTTGCGGGTCCAGCCCTGAAGGAACAGCCAGCTTCGCGCGGTGTCGTCCGCTGACTGAGCCAGTTCGACCTGCTCGTCCGCGGTGAAGTTGTGCCGCGCCAGCGCCGATGCGTCCTGCATCTCGCGCAGCAACTCGATGTCCACACCCAGTTCGTGCGAGCGGCACACACCGATCAACCCCGCGGCGCCGCTGTGGCTCACGTTGAAGTGCAGCCCGGCGAGCGCCGGCGCAAAGGGCTTGCCATGTGGACCCTCCGTGAACTCGATTGCCCGCGGGGTCACACCGCAGGCCTCGGCCAGCACCCGGCGCAGCGCCAGGCGGCACGCGGCATGGCGCCGCCGATCGCGTTCGAACACGTACCGCTGTACGCGCTCCAGCTCCTGCGGGTGCAGTTCGTGCAGAGGCAGTTCGTCCCAGGGCAGCGCGTCGAGGTCGACCAGATGCAGCTCGGTCTCGAACGGGCCGGTCAGCATCAGGCGGCCCGTGGCCGCAGAGGAGGTGCAGTCGCGCATGACACGATGGTAGTGTGCGCCGCGCCCCCCTTCGATCACCTGCCCCACCCGGTCAGCTCGAGCCGTGCGCCAGCGCCAGCGATCGCCGTGCCAGGTGAATGAAAAAAGCCCGCGAGGCACAGTGTGCGTCGCGGGCCTGTCGGAGCCCTGG
>CBFGPV010000030.1:0-31978 GCA_965650765.1 uncultured Burkholderiales bacterium | reverse complement strand
GCCGTGTGGTCGATGCCGAGTCAGCAGACACCGGCAGCGCACAGGTCATACGGTTGCCCACCAAACCTTGATCAACCAGCGATGGGCGGGTCAAGGTGGCGTGACCAGACGCTTGCCGATGAGCACCGCAAGCCTTGATGTGTCGCTCCTTGCCATCGACGGCTCCCCCTGGGTTGTCCACCGCCATCTTGCCACCCACCCGCTCCAAGCCTCGGCCGTTGGCAGACGCGCGCCGGCCATCGACACACCGCCGAGCACGCTGAACATCGGTGGCGGCTCGATGGTGCACACGGCAGACGCCGAAGTCCTTGCGCCTGCTTTCCTTTGTCGGCCCTGGCGGGCTGCCTGCTTCGCGTTGCCTGCCGAGGCCCAAACCATCTCAGATGCACGAAAAACCATACACATTGGTGACCTAAACCCAATCATATTCGATAGAATTCTGTGTAAATGTCCGAAACCTGCACCTTGGAGCTCCACGCCGCCGGCGCCTGGCATGCCGCGGCGAGCGTGAGCCTGCTCGGGTCGGAAGCCGACGGCTGGAGGACCAAGACGTACTCCGGCTACGCCGTCGAATGGGCGTTTGCGCACGCAGGCGCGACCGACGCACATGCCCTGTGCGCACGCCGGCCTGTCGGTCTGGAGCCCTACCAGGAGGAGCACTGGCCCGTGCATCTCATCGACATGCTCCCGCAAGGCCATGGCCGGCAGGAGTTGCTTCGACGCATCGGCCAACCTGGCACGGCTGGTGTCGCAGCCGATTGGAAGCTGTTGCTCGCCGGCGCGGGCAACCCCATCGGCAACCTGCGCGTCAAGGAAGCGGCGGACTGGCTGGCGGCCAACGCCGGGCCGTTGCAAGGGTTCACGGACGACGAGGTCGCACAGCGAGGCGACGGGTTCGCGGAGTACCTGGCCTCGCACGGGCTCTTCGTCGCGGGCTCTTCGGGCGTGCAAGGCGAGTGGCCCAAGATTCTCCTGACGCGCGCCGACGATGGGCTGCTCTACCTGGACCATACGCTGCCTGACGAACGGGCCGTGCAGCACTACGTCGTCAAGTTCGGCCGAGGCACCGACTCGCAGCTGGCCAGCATCCTGCGGCACGAAGCCCCGTACATGGACATTGCCGGGCTCCTTGGTCTGCGGGTGCACGCGCCGTTGACCCTCCGCCAGCGCGCCCTTTTCATCCCCCGATTCGACCGAATCGCCCAGGCTGGCGCGGTGACAAGGCTCGCCCAGGAGAGCATCGCGACGCTGACCGGGATGCCCGGCTTCGACGCGGTGCCGAGCCACGACCAGGTGTGCGAGGCCCTCATTCGGCACAGCTCGGACCCGCAGGCCGACGTCCTGGAGTACATCAAGCGCGACATCGCCAACCTGGCCTTGTTGAACAAGGACAACCACGCTCGGAACACCGCCGTCCAGCGCGACTTCTGCGGCCGCATCGCACTGACGCCGCTCTACGACTTCGCGCCGATGTATCTCCATCCCGACGGCATTGCGCGCCGAATCCGTTGGGAAGGCAACGACAACGGGCAGCCCGACTGGGTGCGCGTGGTGGACCGGGTGTGCGAACTGGCGGCCCAGGCGCTGCGAACGACGTCACGTGCCAGGATGAATCGCCAGCCCGCGATCACCCGGGAAGCCCTCGTTGCCGGGTTGAAGGTGATGGAGCCGGCGCTCAGGCATGTGGCCGCTGAAGGAGACACCTTGGGCGTGGAGCCCGAGGTGCTGAACCACATCCGGCCCCACCTCCTGGCCAGAGCCGATGAACTGGTGGCCTTGGCCTGACGACCATGGACAAGCGCTTCAACACGCTCTCGGTTCCGGAACAGCTGCTGCTTCGCAAGCAGGCGGTTGATGACGTCTTGGCCCATCCCGAGTGGTCGCTCGCGCAGGCCGTACGTCACCTGAAGAAGACGATGCGGCTCACCACGGCCGAGATGGCCAAGCTCTCGGGTGTGTCCTACCGGACGATGCAGGACATCGAGCAGGAACGCAGCGAGGGCACTGTGCAGACGATGAACCGCATCTTCGGCATGCTCGGCCTGAAGCTCACCGTGACAAGGGCGCTTCGCGACTCCACGCCGACGTCCAGCCAGCCCCGTGTCAGCGGCGACGACGAGGACCGCGGCCCCTGAGGCTCGCTTGAGCACGCGCCCTCGGGCCAAGTCCATCGACCCGCGAAGCTTGCTCTGAATCCCTCCAAAAGGCTCCTCTGCCCCCTTTCCTGCCTCTCGGGGTCCGACTTGGAGCCATCAGCGCGGGCTCAGGCCATCAGCCGCACCGCACTTGACCAGCCCCAGTCAGCGGCCAGCACCACCAGCGTCATCATCACACCTGCCGCCAGGGCGCCGACCACGGCGCCGGCGGCCAGCACCATGCCATCGCGGAAGGCCAGGCCCAGCCCCAGGAGGATGAGCGCAGCGGCCGGCAGCACGTTGCCGAAGGGGATCGGCAGGATCAGCAGCACGGCCATCAATGCCACCCCGGCCGCCAGCCAGCGCCAGGCCCCCTCGCGGGTGGTCCAGCCGTGGCGCGTGCGGGCCACGCGGGCAGCCACCGAATAGATCGCTGCAAGCGTGGACAGCACACGCCGCGCCCACCGCTGCGACATTTCCAGGCGTGCGACCCTTGGTGGCAGTGTCAGCTCCGTCTGGCCGCGCCACATCGCCGCGGCCAGGGCCAGCACGCCAAAACCCAGGACGGTGCCGGTCCCGGGCACCGGCAGCAGGCAGGGCACGGCCAGCAGCAGCAACAGGCTGCCGTGTGCGGCTGGCCCGTGGGCCTGCAGCAGGCCGTCCACGCTGACCCGCTCGGAAGACAGTCGGGCTGCGGCGTCGCGCAGCCGGTGGGCAATGTTCTCGTTCATGGGTTCACTGCGTTGTCGTGTGTCCAGCCTGCACAGGCCCCGGGTGGGAGCACTTGCGGCGGCGGAAAGTTCGGCGGGTTCGGAAAAACCGGACAAAGGGCGACTTACCATCCTGGTTTTCCGATGCGGAGCCGGCATGCTGAACTACCGACACCTCCACTATTTCTGGGTCGTGACCAAGGAAGGGGGCTTCGCTCGGGCCGCGCAGCGGCTGGGCATGGCGGTGCAGACCATCAGCGCCCAGGTGCGAGAACTCGAACGTTCTCTGGGCCACCAGTTGCTCAAACCCGCCGGACGCGGCGTGAGCCTGACCGAAGCGGGCCAGGCGGCGTTTGCGCGCGCCGAAGCGATCTTCCAGCTTGGCCAGAGCCTGCCCGACGAAGTGCGCCACGCGGCGAGCGGCAAGGTGGCACGGCTCGCGGTCGGCCTGTCGGACGGCATCTCCAAGCTGGCCGCGCACGCGCTGCTGGCGCCCGTGCTGGATACATCCAACCTGCGGCTGGTGTGCCATGAGGGCGAGGTCGAGCAACTGCTGGCCGAGCTGGCCCTGCACCACCTCGATCTGGTGCTGACCGGGCAGGCCGCACCGCCCAATCCCAATCTTCGGCTGGTGAGTGAACGGCTCGTCGATTCGCCCGTCGAGTGGTATGGCCCTGCCGCCCTGGTGGGCACCCTGGAGCAGCAGCAGTTTCCCCAGTCGCTCGACGATCTGCCGGTGCTGCTGCCCACCGGTCATTCGGCCTTGCGCACCACACTGGACCATTGGTTCGACATGCACGGGCTGCGCCCGCGCATCGTGGGCGAGTTCGAGGACAGTGCCCTGCTGGCCGTGTTTGCGGCGCGGGGGCTGGGCGTCTTCCCGGTCAGCCGGGCGGGTGCCGGTGATGTGGTCCGGATGCGCGGGCTGCGCCTGCTGGGGCACAGTGAAGACGTGAAGGAGGAGATTCACGCCATCCTCGCCCGCCGCGGACAACACCACCCGCTGGTGCGCCGCATCCTGACGGAAGCAGGTCGACTCACGGCCGACTGAGCGGCAAGCGCGGTTCAAGTGGCCTGCACCGCCACGGGGGCTGCGCGGCGCGTCCCCGTCGGCGGCGCGGTGTCGTCGCCCCAGGCCTCGCGGGCCGCCGCCAGCACCATCGCCTCGGAATCGGCCAGGTGGCGGTCGGCTCCCGCTGCTGCACGGGCCAGCCGCTGCACACGGCGCTGCAGCTGCGGATCGTCGATCTCGGCCATCAGCGCGGCCAGGCCGGCTTCGTCCACGCTGCACATGGCGGACCCACCGCCGTAGGCGCCCGCCAGCAGGTCGTCGCACAAGGCGTGCATCACCTGTGCAAAGGCGCCGTCGGCCATGCCGAGCTCCTGCTCCAGTTGCAGGCGGTGCAGGGTCTCGATTTCTGAGCGGCACACATGGCCGTCGCAGATCAGGACCAGCGCGACGATACGCGCTGCGGCTTCGGGGCTGTTGCGGGGGTAACTGCGCATGAGGAACACTCCTGTGGCTTGAACGTGGGGGCAAAGAGGAAGACGGCGGCCGCGCTGCGTTCAACGAAGCGTCTGTCGCCAGGCACGCCCGGTGTGCCGGTCCGCCGAAGGACGGATCCGCACGGGCACAGGCTGGAGCCGCAGGGCGGGCCCGGGCGTCAATGACGACATGACGCCGCCAAACGCTCGTGCCAGCAGGCGGCGCAGCCGCTGCAAGGTACGCGGAATCAGGGGTTGACGAGACAACATGCAGGGCACTCCATCGGATGGTGATCTCATGAATGTGGATGCGCCGACCTTCTTGAAAAAGCAGGCTTTTCGTGAGTTGAACTTCGGAAAAACCTGCGCATTGCGCGCGCAACGCACCACGGCGACGATCGTCATGAAACCTTCACACACAGCGTCAATAATTCGACTTTTCTGGAACCATCATCCAGTCCCGAGGTTCTTCCGAGGGTCTTCCTTTTCCTGCGAGACAAGCACATGAGAGTCGGAATCAACGGCATGGGCCGCATCGGCCGGCTGGCCCTGCGGGCCGCCCTGGGGGCCGCCGAACGGCCGCACGACGACCCACGCGCCGGCAACCGGCTGGACGTGGTGCACCTCAATGAAATCAAGGGGGGCGTGCAGGCCACCGCGCATCTGCTGGCATTCGACAGTGTCCAGGGCCGCTGGCGTGCGGGCATCGAGCCCGATGGCGAGGCGGCGCTGCACGTCGATGCGCGACGGCTCGGTTTTTCGTCCCACCCCACCCCGGGCGAGATCCCCTGGGGTGACCTGGGCGTGGACCTGGTGCTCGAGTGCACCGGCAAGTTCCTGACCCCGGAAACCCTGCAGGGGCACCTGGATCGCGGCGCGAAGCGGGTGATCGTGGCCGCCCCGGTGAAGGTGGGCGAGGTGCTGAACATCGTGGTGGGCGTGAACGACCATCTGTACGACCGCAACCGGCATCGCATCGTGACGGCTGCGTCGTGCACCACCAACTGCCTCGCCCCGGTGGTGAAGGTGGTGCACGAGGCCCTGGGCATCCGCCACGGTCAGATCACGACCATTCATGACCCGACCAACACCAACCTGGTGGTCGATGCGCCACACAAGGACCTTCGGCGTGCCCGCAGTGCCATGCTGAGCCTGGCTCCCACCACCACCGGCAGCGCGACGGCCATTGCGCTGATCTACCCCGAGCTCAAGGGCAAGCTCAACGGCCATGCGGTGCGTGCACCGGTGCTCAACGCGTCACTGACCGACTGCGTGTTCGAGCTTCAGCGCGAGACCACGGCGGCCGAGGTCAATGCCCTGTTCGCGCAGGCGGCCCAGGGCGCGCTGGCCGGCATCCTGGGCTATGAGGAGCGCCCGCTCGTCAGCGCCGACTATGCGCGCGACACACGCAGCGCCATCATCGATGCGCCGTCCACGCTCGTCACCGACGGCACCCTGCTCAAGGTCTATGCCTGGTACGACAACGAGATGGGCTATGCCTGCCGCATGGTCGATCTCGCCGCCCATCTGCAGGCGCAAGGACTGTAGGCCCGCCATGTCCACACAAGCGACGCCGGGCACCACCGCCGCCACCGCTGGCGGGGTGCGCAACTACGCCATCGTCACCGCGGCCTACTGGGGCTTCACGCTGACCGACGGTGCGCTGCGCATGCTGGTGCTGCTGCACTTCTACCAGCTGGGCTATTCGCCGTTCACGCTGGCCTTCCTGTTCCTGCTGTACGAGGCGGCCGGTGTGCTGGCCAACCTGATCGGCGGCTGGCTGGCCACACGCTATGGCATCCAGCGCATGCTGGTGGTCGGCCTGTCCACGCAGATCACCGGGTTCCTGCTGCTGTCGATGCTGTCGCCCGCGTGGGGCGCCACCTTGTCGGTGGCCTGGGTGGTGCTGGCCCAGGGTGTGTGCGGTGTGGCGAAAGACCTCACCAAGACCGCCAGCAAGTCGGCGATCAAGCTCACCGCCGGCAGTGCCTCGGGGCAGTTGTTCCGATGGGTCGCGTTTTTCACCGGCAGCAAGAATGCGATGAAGGGCGTGGGCTTCTTTCTGGGCGGTGTGCTGCTGCAGACGCTGGGGTTCCAGTCCTCGCTGTGGGCGATGGCCGCTGTGCTGACCATCGTGCTGATGGGGGTCGCGGGGTTCGTGCCGCCGCTGATGGGCAAGAGCCGGGCCTCGAAGTCGGCACGTGAACTGTTCGCCAAGAACCGCGGCATCAACCTGCTGGCCGCCGCACGTGTGGCGCTGTTCGGTGCTCGCGATGTGTGGTTCGTGGTGGGCGTGCCGGTGTTCCTGTACTCGGCCGGCTGGAACTTCACGATGGTCGGCGGTTTTCTCGCGCTGTGGACCATCGGCTACGGTGTGGTGCAGGGGTTTGCACCCCAGCTCGTGCGGCGCAGCGATGACGGTCTGAGCCGCGAGGTGCCGGCAGCGCGGGTGTGGTCGGGTGCACTGGCGCTGGTGCCGATTGCGCTGGCCGTGATCGTGCTGCTCGACGTCCCCCGGCTGGAATGGGTGGTCGTGTGCGGTCTGGGTGTGTTCGGTTTTGCCTTTGCCGTCAATTCGTCGGTCCACTCCTACCTGGTGCTGGCCTACGCCGGCTCGGAAAAGGCCGCCGAGGACGTGGGCTTCTACTACGCCGCCAATGCACTGGGGCGGTTTGTCGGCACCCTGCTGTCGGGCCTGCTCTATCAGGGCTTCGGCCTGCCGGGCGCACTGATCGGCTCGGCCGCGATGCTGGTCGTGTGCTGGTTCGTCACCCTGGGGCTGCCGTTGCAGGTCGCGGACGACCCATCCCACGGAGCACACCCCCATGGATGAAGCCACCGCCGTGGCCGCGCTGGCCGCACTGGCGCAGGGCATGCGCCTGCGGGTGTTCCGCGCGCTGGTGGGCGCCGGACCCGCAGGCATGACCCCCGGCGCACTGGCCGCGCTGCTGGATGTGCCGGCCTCGACCTTGTCGTTCCACCTGAAGGAGCTGGCCCATGCCGGCCTGGTGACACAGGAGCGCGACGGGCGCCACCTGATCTACCGCCCGGAGGTGGCGCGCATGAATGACCTGCTGGCCTACCTGACCGACCACTGCTGCCAGGGCATGGTCTGCGAACTCAAACCCGTGTCGGCGTCCTGCAAGGGATGCTGACCTCGGCCCGACGCCCTCCCCCAACGACCCGGACTCCAACATGAACGACAAGGTCTACAACGTCCTCTTCATCTGCACGCACAACTCGGCACGCTCCATCATGGCCGAGGGCTTGCTCAACAGCCTGGGTGCCGGCCGCTTCAAGGCCTGGTCGGCCGGCAGCCAGCCCGCCGGCATCGTGCACCCGGTCGCACTGCGCACGCTGGAGCGACTGCGCATTGCGACCGACGGTTTTCGCAGCAAGGACTGGTCGGAATTCGCCCAGCCCGGCGCCCCGGCGATGGACTTCGTCTTCACGGTGTGCGACAACGCCGCCGGTGAAGTCTGCCCGGTGTGGCCGGGCCAGCCGATGACCGCACACTGGGGCGTGGCCGACCCCTCTGCATTCGAGGGCAGTGACGAAGCGCAGGCTCAGGTGTTCTGGGACGCCGCCCTGGTGCTCAAGCGCCGCATCGAGCTGATGCTGGCGCTGCCGCTGGCCTCGCTCGACCGGCTGGCCCTGCAGCGCGAGATCGACTCCATCGGCCAGCGGTGAACGGCACGGACGGGTCTGTCATGGGTCGTTTCGAGCGGTATCTCACCGTCTGGGTGGCCCTCGGCATCATCGCCGGGGTGGTGCTGGGCCTGTGGCTGCCAGGTGTCTTCCAGTGGCTGGCCGGCTTCGAGCTCGCCCATGTGAACCTGGTGGTGGCGGTATTCATCTGGGTGATGATCTACCCGATGATGATCCAGATCGACTTCGCCTCGGTGAAGGACGTGCGGCGCCGTCCCCGCGGGCTGTTGCTCACGCTGGTCATCAACTGGCTGGTCAAGCCCTTCACGATGGCCGCGCTCGCGGTGCTGTTTTTCGAGGTGGTGTTTGCCCGCTGGGTCGACCCGCAGTCAGCCAGCGAGTACATCGCCGGCATGATCCTGCTCGGGGTGGCGCCCTGCACGGCGATGGTGTTCGTCTGGAGCCAGCTCACCCGCGGTGACGCGGCCTACACGCTGGTGCAGGTGTCGGTGAACGACCTGATCATGGTGGTGGCCTTCGCGCCGATCGCGGCCTTCCTGCTGGGTGTGACCGACGTGAGCGTGCCCTGGGAGACGCTGCTGCTGTCGACCGTGCTGTACGTCGTGCTGCCGCTGGTGGCCGGGGTGTTCACCCGCATGGCCTGGCTGCGCGCGGGCGGGCCGGCCCGGGTGGCCGAAGGGGTGGCCCGCCTCAAGCCGTGGTCGGTCATCGGCCTGCTGGCCACCGTGGTGCTGCTCTTCGGTCTGCAGGCCGGCACGCTGGTCGAGCGGCCTCTGGTGATCCTGATGATTGCCGTGCCGCTGGTGCTGCAAAGCTACGGCATCTTTGCGCTGGCCTATGCCGCGGCATGGCGGCTCAGGCTGCCGCACAACATCGCGGCCCCCGCGTGCATGATCGGCACCTCGAACTTCTTCGAGCTGGCCGTGGCGGTCGCGATCTCGCTGTTCGGCCTGCATTCGGGCGCGGCGCTCGCCACCGTGGTGGGTGTGCTGGTGGAGGTGCCGGTGATGCTGTCACTGGTGGCGCTGGCCAATCGCACGAGGCACTGGTTCCCGGCCGGTTAGCGCCGTTCTGCGTTCTGCGCATATCGATGGGCGCATCGATTCGTTCCCCGCAGCAGGGGGTCTGCCTAGCATCGAGGCCACTTTCATGGCTTTCGATCAGGACCTTGCATGCCGCTGCTTCACCGACTTCGACTCCTGGCCGCCGGGCTCGCGCTGGCCGCCGCCGCACCGCTGGCCCTGGCGCGCGACGTCACCTTGCTCAATGTGTCGTATGACCCGACGCGTGAGCTCTACGCCGACGTCAACAAGGCCTTTGCCGCCCACTGGAAGGCCCGGACCGGCCACAACGTCACCGTGCGCCAGTCCCATGGCGGTTCGGGTCGCCAGGCCCGTTCGGTCATCGACGGCCTGGACGCCGATGTCGTGACGCTGGCCCTGGCCTACGACATCGATGAACTGCATGCCAAGGCCCGCCTCATTCCAGCCGACTGGCAGAAGCGTCTGCCCGCCAACAGCTCGCCCTACACCTCGACCATCGTTTTTCTGGTGCGCAAGGGCAACCCCAAGGGCATCAAGGACTGGGACGACCTCGTCAAGCCCGGCATCGCGGTTGTCACGCCCAACCCCAAGACCTCGGGCGGTGCACGCTGGAACTACCTGGCCGCCTGGGGTCACGCACTGAAAAAGCCCGGCGGCAACGAGACCCGCGCCCGCGAGTTCGTCACTGCCCTGTTCAGCAACGTCCCGGTGCTCGACTCCGGCGCCCGGGGGTCGCTCACCACCTTCACCGAACGCGGCATCGGCGACGTCTTCCTGTCGTGGGAAAACGAGGCCTTCCTGGCCGTCAAGGAACTGGGGCCGGACAAGTTCGACATCGTCGTGCCGTCGGTCAGCATCCTGGCCGAGCCGCCGGTGGCGGTGGTCGACAAGGTGGTCGACCGCAAGGGCACCCGCGAGGTCGCCACCGCCTACCTGCAGTTCCTCTATTCGCCGCAAGGCCAGGACATCGTCGGCCGGCACTACTACCGGCCGATCGATCCGGCCGTCGCGAAGAAGTACGCCACCCAGTTCTCGAAAGTGTCGCTCTTCACCGTCGATGAGGTATTTGGCGGTTGGACCCGCGCGCAGGCGACGCACTTCAACGACGGCGGCATGTTCGACCAGATCTTCACGCGGCGCTGAGCCACCGGGCCATTCCCATGGTGTTCTCCCGCCTCCTGCTCAAGCGCCACAGCGTGCTGCCGGGTTTCGACCTCGCCCTGGGCTTCACCCTGCTCTACCTGTGCCTGGTGGTGCTGCTGCCGCTGTCGGCCGCTTTCCTCAAGACCTTCACGCTCACCTGGAGCGCCTTCTGGGAGGCCGTCAGCAGCCCGCGGGTGGTGGCCTCCTACCGCCTGACCTTCGGTGCCTCGCTGGCCGCCGCGCTAGTCAATGCGGTGTTCGGCTTCATCGTCGCCTGGGTGCTGGTGCGCTACAGCTTCACCGGCAAGCGTGTGGTGGACGCGCTGGTGGACCTGCCGTTTGCGCTGCCCACCGCCGTGGCCGGCATCGCACTGACGGCGCTGTATGCCCAGAACGGCTGGATCGGCCAGTGGCTGCCGTTCCAGGTGGCGTTCACGCCGCTGGGCGTGTTCGTTGCCCTCACCTTCATCGGGCTGCCGTTTGTGGTGCGCACCGTGCAGCCGGTGCTGGAAGACCTGCACCGCGAGCTGGAAGAGGCCGCTGCCACGCTGGGCGCCAACCGCTGGCAGACCTTCTCGCGGGTGATCCTGCCGATCGTGGCGCCAGCCCTGCTGACCGGTTTTGCGCTGGCCTTCGCGCGGGCGCTGGGCGAGTACGGTTCGGTGATCTTCATCGCGGGCAACATGCCGATGATCTCGGAGATCACGCCACTGCTCATCGTGACCAAGCTGGAGCAGTACGACTACGCCGGCGCCACCGCGATCGCCGTGGTGATGCTGGTGGCTGCGTTCGTGCTGCTGCTGATCATCAACCTGCTGCAGGCCTGGGCGCGTCGCCGCCAGGGTCAGGCCAGCTGAAGGAGCCGGCGCATGTCCGCCATCATCATCGATGCCCCCGCGGCGCCTGCGGCCCGGGCCGTGCGCCGCGCCACCGAGGAGTCGCCTTGGGTGCGCCGCGGCCTGATCGCCACGGCCCTGGTGTTTCTCACGCTGTTCCTGTTCATCCCGCTGGCCACGGTGTTCGTCGAAGCACTGCGCAAGGGCTGGGACGTGGCCGCGGCCGCCATCGTCGAGCCCGATGCGCGCGCTGCGATCCAGCTCACGCTGCTGACCGCGGCGATCGCGGTGCCGTTGAACCTGGTGTTCGGCGTGGCGGCCGCCTGGGCCATTGCCAAGTTCGACTTTCGCGGCAAGAACCTGCTGCTCACGCTCATCGATCTGCCGTTTTCCGTCTCGCCAGTGATCGCCGGGCTGATCTACGTGCTGGTGTTCGGGCTGCAGGGCTGGTTCGGCGAATGGCTGCGTGACCATGACCTGAAGGTGATCTTTGCGGTACCGGGCATCGTGCTGGCCACGGTGTTCGTGACCTTCCCCTTCGTGGCGCGCGAGCTGATTCCGCTGATGCAGGCCCAGGGCCAGGAGCAGGAAGAGGCCGCCCGGGTGCTGGGCGCCTCGGGCTGGCAGATCTTCTGGCGCGTGACGCTGCCCAACGTGAAGTGGGCGCTGCTGTATGGCGTCATCCTGTGCAACGCACGCGCCTTCGGCGAATTCGGCGCGGTGTCGGTGGTCTCCGGCCACATCCGCGGCGAAACCAACACCCTGCCGCTGCACATCGAGATCCTCTACAACGAATATCAGTTCGCTGCGGCCTTTGCCGTGGCCACTCTGCTGGCGATGCTCGCCCTCGTCACGCTGGTGCTGAAGCTCGTGGTCGAACAACGTGTGAAGCAGGAAACATCCCGAACGGGAGAGGGAACATGAGCATCGAGATCCGCAACCTCTACAAGGCCTTCGGCAAGACGGTCGTCTGCGACCACCTGAACCTGGACATTCCCTCGGGCGAGCTGGTGGCGCTGCTGGGCCCCTCCGGGTCGGGCAAGACCAGCCTGCTGCGCATGATTGCCGGCCTGGAGCGGCCCGATGAGGGCAGCGTGCATTTCCACGGCGAGGATGCGACCGACACCGATGTGCGCGACCGCAACGTGGGCTTCGTGTTCCAGCACTACGCGCTGTTCAACCACATGACCATCTTCGAGAACGTCGCTTTCGGACTGCGGGTGCGCCCGAAGGCCGTGCGGCCCAGTGAAGAGCAGATCCGCCGCAAGGTCGGGGAGCTGCTGGCGCTGGTGCAGCTCGACTGGATCGCCGACCGCTACCCGCACCAGCTCTCGGGCGGTCAGCGACAGCGCATTGCACTGGCTCGTGCACTGGCCGTGGAGCCCAGGGTGCTGCTGCTCGACGAGCCGTTCGGTGCGCTGGACGCCAAGGTGCGCAAGGAACTGCGCCGCTGGTTGCGCCGGCTGCACGATGAGGTGCATCTGACGAGCGTGTTCGTCACCCACGATCAGGACGAGGCCATGGAAGTGGCCGACCGCATCGTGGTGATGAACCAAGGCCGCATTGAACAGCAGGGCTCGCCCGACGAGGTCTACGACCACCCGGCCACCCCGTTCGTGCTGCAGTTCCTCGGCGACGTGAACCTGTTCCACGGCCGTTTCGGCCATGCGCCGGGCGGCTCGACGGCACGCGATGAACTCAGCTATGTGCGTCCGCACGAGTTGGACATCGTCGGGGAGCCGCAGGAAGGCACGCTGCCCGCGGTCCTGTCGCAGACCCTGACCGTGGGGCCGAACACCCGCATCGAGTTCAAGCGTCAGGACGATGGCGGGTATGTGGACGTGGAGATGCCGCGCGCCCGCTACGCGGTGCTGCGCGAGCAGTTGAAGCTGACCACCGGCAGCCAGGTTTACCTGAAGCCGATCAAGGTGGCGCGCTTCACGGCGGCTGGCTGAAGCCCGAGCGCAGGGGGCGCCCGGGGAACAGGGCATCGCCCTGCCGCCGGTTCAGATGTCGAAGGTGGCGCCGGGCTCGGACTGCAGCGCCTGCTCGACGACGGCGCGGGTCAAGGTCGGTGCGAACGATTCGATGAAGGCATAGACATAGCGCCGCAGGAAGGTGCCGCGGCGGATGGCCAGGCGGGTCATGTTCACCGCAAACAGGTGGCGCGCATCGATCGCGCGCAACTGGCGGTCACGCTCCTCGTCATAGGCGATGGAGGCCACGATGCCCAGGCCCAGACCCAGCTCGACATAGGTCTTGATCACGTCGGCATCCATCGCGGTGAGCACGATGTCGGGCACCAGGCCGGCCCGGGCGAAGGCCTCGTCGATGTGGGTGCGGCCGGTGTAGCCCGCGTCGTAGGTGACGACGGGATGCCGGGCGATGCGCTCCAGGGTGATCGGCCCGCCGTCCAGCAGCTCGTGGCCGGGCGGCACGATCACGCAGTGGGTCCAGCGGTAGCACGGCAGGGCAACCAGTTCGTCATAGCGGGTCAGCGCTTCGGTGGCGATGCCGATGTCGGCCTCGCCCGCCAGCAGCATCTCGGCCACCTGGCGGGGCGAGCCCTGGTGAAGGTTCAGCGTGACCTCGGGGAAGTGCCGCCGGAAGTCACTGACCGCCGCCGGCAGGGCATAGCGTGCCTGGGAGTGGGTGGCCGCGATCGACAACCGGCCGCTCGACTGCTGCATGAAGTCGTCGGACGCGCGTTTCAGGTTCTCGGCATCGAGCAGCATGCGCTCGATGATGGGCAACACCTCGACGCCCGGCGCCGTGAGCCCCGTGAGCCGCTTGCCTGCCCGCACGAACAGCGCGATGCCGAGTTCGTCCTCGAGTTCACGGATCTGCCGGCTCACGCCCGGCTGGGACATGTGCAGCACGTGGGCGACTTCGGTCAGGTTGAAGCCCCGACGCACCGCCTCCCGCACGGATTTCAACTGCTGGAAGTTCATGGCCGCGATGGTGGGGCGCAAGCCTCACGGCATCAACGAACAAAAAGTTCTTTGCTGAGGCGCTCCGCTCATAAGGACGCTGCGGCCGCCCGACTGGCCACCAGTCCCTGCCCGGCTGCCCAGGCCGCCACGTCGTCGCGGCGGATCGCCGCGGCCATCAGCCCCGGGAAGGCATCGGGTGTGCATGCGAACGACGGCACCCCCAGCGCGGCCAGCTTGGCGGCCAGGTCGCGGTCATAGGACGGCGCCCCCTCGTCGCTCAGCGCCAGCAGGGTGATGAACTGCACGCCGGCGTCGACCAGCTGGGCGGCACGCTGCAGCAGCTGCGTCTCCACGCCGCCTTCGTACAGGTCGGAGATCAGCACCAGGATGGTGTTGCGAGGCTCGCGGATCAGGCTCTGGCAGTACGACACGGCGCCGTTGATGTCGGTGCCCCCGCCGAGCTGCACGCCGAACAGCAGCTCCACCGGGTCGTCGAGCTTGTCGCTGAGATCGACCACGGCGGTGTCGAACACCACCATGCGGGTGCTGACGGCCGGCAGCGAGGCCATCACGGCCCCGAAGATGCTGGAGTAGACCACCGAGGCCGCCATCGACCCGCTCTGGTCGATGCACAGCACGACCTCACGCTGCGGCCGGCGTGCCTTGCGCCCGTAGCCGTGCAGTTGCTCGGGCACGACGGTGCGGTAGTCGGGCTGCCAGTGCCGCAGGTTGGCGCGGATGGTGCGGTGCCAGTCGATCTCGCTGTGGCGCGGCCGACGGTTGCGCTGGGCACGGTCGAGCGCGCCGCTGACGGCCGAGCGCATCGGCTCCTCCAGGCGTTTCATCAGCTCGTCCACCACCCGCTGCACCACCAGGCGCGCCGTGGCCCGGGTGTTGGCCGGGATCACGCTGGCCAGCGAGATCAGGTTGGCCACGAGGTGCACGTCGGGCTGCACGTTCTCGAGCATCTCGGGCTGCAGCAGCATGTCGCGCATGTTCAGGCGCTGCAGGGCGTCGCGCTGCATCACCTGCACCACCTGACTCGGGAAGTACTTGCGGATGTCGCCCAGCCAGCGCGCCACCGTCGGCGCCGATCCGCCTCGCCCGCCACGCCGGCTGGCGGCGCCCAGCCCGTTCGGGCCGTCCGGTTCGTACAGGGCTGTAAGCGCCTGGTCGAGCTCGACCGCCGCGCCGGCCAGGCCGCCACAACTGTCTTGCGCCTCGCTGCCCAGCACGAGCCGCCAGCGCTTCAGGCGCTCGGCCTCGTCGCGGTCATTCGGTGTGTCGTTCATGCGTTCAAGCCCATCCAGCGTTTCAACATCGGGATCGGCAGCACGGCCAGGCTGTCGTTCCATGCCGGGTCGACGGCCGTCGCGGTCGCGCTGGGCGCCGCACTGCCGCTGCGGCCCGTTGTCACCGCCTGACGGGCCTTGCTGCCGAGGTCACGCCGCTCGCCGGGGCCGAAGGCTGCAAAGGTGCGACGCACCAGCGGCAGCACGCGGGTGAAATGGTCATCGCCCAGCCCTGCCAGCCACTGGTCGACCAGCGCCCACAGCCGGCTGTCGTGCAGCAGGACCAGGGCATTGCGGTTCAGGAAGCCGTCGAGCCAGGCCGCCGCACGGGCCGGATCGCTGCCCGGCGACAGGTGCAGGCTCAGGGCCTGGGCCACGTCGGGGGTGTCCAGTGCCCCCTGGTCGAGCAGCAGGCGGCAGGCCAGGCCGGCAATCAGCGTGTGGGCGCCGGTGTGCTGCTGCACGACACCCAGGGCACGCTGCCAGGCCTCGGTCTGTTCGGGGGCGTCGCGCAGGCCGATCGCGGCATGGGCGGCCAGCAGCTGCTGTCGCAGCGCGTCGGCCGCGTCGTCGTCCAGCGAACCGCAGGCCAGCGGCAGCCCGATGCAGGCGCGCACGATGAGCCCGTCCAGCACATGGGCCACGAGGCTGGCGTCGGTCTGGCGCACGCTGCCGTAGCGAAAGGCATTGGCCAGCGCCGGCAGCGCCTGCATCAGTTGCAGCGCATCGCCGGTGGCTGCGGCGCGCTGTTCGAGCGCCTGGGTCACCGGGCCGATGGCCTGAGGCAGTTCAGCCAGCAGCACCCGGTCGACCAGCGCGGCCAGGGCCGGCAGCTGGCTGGCCTGGGCCGCCTCGTCGATCACGCGTGCGGTCGCTGCCTGCTCGACGGTGCGGCCCCAGCGGCTCGCCTCGATCAGGCGCAGCAGGAAGGTGGGCTGCCACTGCAGTGACCACACCTCATGGAAGGTACCGCGCGCCGAACGCCCGGTGCGGGCCAGTTCGCCCCAGGGCACGTCGAGCAGGCGCAGGCGGTGCAGCAGCCGGCTGCGCGCCAGGTCGTTGGGCTGGCGCAGGTCGAGGTCGAGCGTGCGGGCCAGCGCCTCGGGCTTGAGACGCAGGGACTTCTGGGCCTGCTCGAGATCGCGCTGCAGCGGCACGGCCGGCACCTCGCTCGGCACGTTGCCCAGGCGGTCACCCACCACCAGCGCGTCCTCGATGAAGCGCAGCACGGTGTCGTCGCCCATGCACATCACCGTGCGGGTGGCTTCGTTCAGCTCTTCGAGGCCGGGCAGCGGTCGTCCGCGCAACGCACTGAGCGACTCTGCCAGCCGCGCGGCTTCGATCAGGTGGGCCGAGGAGCAGTCGAGATCGCGCTCTCGCATCAGGCGCGCCACACGAGCGAGCCAGCCGATCGAACGTTGGCGTGTGTCGCCGCGGCTGAGCCACAGGTGCTCGTACCAGCCCGGAGCGGCCACACCGGCGCCGTAGCCGCTGCGCCGGGCCAGGTTGCGGTAGGTCCAGGGGATCCAGGTGCTGTGCACCTTGACCTTGGGCAGCCCCTTGAGCAGCGCCTGGTCGGCCTTCTGGGGCACGTCGGCACGCAGGGCCGACAGATGCCAGGCGCCACACACCACCGCGATGCGCTGGTGGCCGGCCTTGCGGGCCTCGCGCAGGCACTGGCGCATGTGCGCCTCGCGCAGCGCCTCTTCACGGCCGGGCCCGGGCTCGGCCGGCTTCGGCACGGCGGCGTCGCCGTGGGCCGCGTCGGGGCGGGCGAGTTCGTCGCGCAGGGCGACCATGGCTTCCTCGATGGCCAGGAAGAGTTCGTGGGCGTCACCACGCTCCTCGACCATGTCGTTCCACCAGGATTCACCGTCGGCATGCCCCGCCGCGCGTGCAAGCCAGTCGAGCGGGTCGCCCGGATCGGGGCCGTCGGTGTGATCGGGTGCATCCGCAGCAGGCTCGCGTGCCCTGTCGACCGCGCGGTCACCCGCTTCGCCAGGGGCCTCGCCCGGGGCATCACCCGCATCAGGGGCTCCGTCCGGCACCGCCTCGTCCTGGGCGGTCTGGGCCAGGGCGAGCGAGTGCACCAGCGGCAGGTCGATGAAGCGCACCGGCACCTGGGCCGCCAGGGCCCAGCGCAGGGCCTGCCATTCCGGCGAGAACGCCGCATACGGGTGATACACCGCCAGGGACGTCTGCTCCGGGCAGTAGCTCAGCAGGGCCACCGGCGGCTGCATGCCTTCGTGCGCGGCCAGATGCACCAGGCCCTCGGCTTCGGGCGGGCCTTCGATCAGCAGGCAGTCGGGCCGCCAGTCGTCGAACGCCGCGAGCAGGCTGCGTGCGCACCCCGGCCCGTGGTGGCGGATGCCGAACAGTCGCACCGTGTCGTTGCTTGCGTTCATGGAGACGGTTGGCTGCGCCGGTCAGGCCTGATCGCGGCAGGCGCGGTAGAGGTCCTTCCACTCGCCGCGTTCCTTGACCACCGTCTCGAGGTATTCGTTCCAGACCACCGCATCCTGGACCGGGTCCTTGACGATCGCGCCGATCAGGCCCGAGGCCATGTCGTGCGGGCGCAGCACCCCGTCGCCGAAGTGGCCCGCCAGGGCCATGCCGTTGTTGATCACCGAAATGACCTCGGCCGTCGACAGCGTGGCCGTGGGCGACTTGACCTGCATCTTGCCGTCTTCGGTGCGGCCGTTGCGCAGCTCGCGGAAGATCTGCACGATGCGCCGCACCTCCTTCAGCGCAGGCGGTTCGGCCGGCAGTGCCAGTGCGCGGCCCATCTCGGCCACACGCTTGACGACGATGGACACCTCTTCGTCCTCGCTGGACGGCACCGGCAGCACCACGGTGTTGAAGCGGCGCTTCAGGGCCGAGGACAGTTCGTTCACGCCCTTGTCGCGGTTGTTGGCGGTGGCGATCACACTGAAGCCGCGCTGCGCCTGCACCTCGCTGCCCAGTTCAGGGATGGGCAGGGTCTTTTCGGACAGCACGGTGATCAGGGTGTCCTGGACGTCGGCCGGGATGCGGGTCAGCTCCTCGACCCGCGCGATCTGCCCGCGCTGCATCGCCCGCATCATCGGGCTGGGCACCAGCGCCGTCTCCGACGGGCCGTGCGCCAGCAGCTGGGCATAGTTCCAGCCGTAGCGCAGTTGCTCCTCGCTGGTGCCGGCCGTGCCCTGGATCAGCAAGGTGGAGTCACCACTCACCGCGGCCGCCAGGTGCTCGGACACCCACGACTTGGCCGTGCCCGGCACGCCGTACAGCAGCAAGGCCCGGTCGGTGGCCAGCGTGGCCACGGCGATTTCCATCAGGCGGCGGCTGCCGATGTATTTGGCGCTCACCTCGAAGCCGTTGTCGAGCCGCCCGCCCATCAGATAGGTCACCACCGCCCAGGGCGACAGCTGCCAGTTCTCGGGGCGGGCGCGGTTGTCCTGCTGCTTCAGCGCGGCCAGTTCCTCGGCGTACTGCTGCTCGGCGTGCTGGCGCATCGTGGAGGCGCCGGGTGTGTTCTGCGTGCTCATCATGTGGACCGGGGTGAGGGGGTGAGTTGTTGCAGGGCGTTGCGCGTGGCCACGATCTGCGCCAGGGTGAGGATCAGCTGAAGATGCCCCGGCGTCTCCTGGCCGCCCGGCTGGAGCGGCTGCAGACCGGCGAGCGCCTCGGGGTGCAGCGCACAGGCCAGCTCCGGCAGGCCGTTGCGCAGATGGTGGTCATAGACGACGTTCGGGTCGGACAAGGCCTTGCGGGCGGCCTGGGCCAGGGCACGGGACAGGTCGGCGCCCAGTGTCTCGTGGTCGGGGCAGGCCGCCAGCAGTTCAGGCAGCAGGCCGGCCAGGCCCAGCCGGCCCTGCCGCAGCGCCTGGTCCCAGTGCCGCTCGCGGCGAGCCAGCGGCAGCAGGGCCACGATCTGCGACGCGTCACCTGCCAGGCCCTTCCAGGGCCAGCCGGCCAGGAAGGCTTCGCACCAGGCTTCGTCGGGGGTGTGGGTCAGCACCTCGCGCCAGCCACGCAAGAGGGCTTCGGACCAGTCGGTGCCGACGGCCCATGCGAGCAGTTCACCGGGGCTCATGCCGGTGTGGGCCGTCCACCAGGCCAGCGGGGTCTGGCGCACCAGCTGCAGCAGCCACCAGCCGCGTTCGCCCAGGCTGTCGTGCTTGGGCCGGGTGGTGTCGATGGCGGCGGCCTCCCAGGACGGATCGACCTGTTCGGGCGCGTCGATCACCCAGCGCTGGCGCAACAGCACCCGCTCGCGCCGCAACAGCGGCTCGAGCCGCGCCGCCGCCTGCTGTGCATGGCTGCCCTGCGGCAGCCGGACCAGCAGGCCGAGCACGGTCTGACGCACTTCACGGCTGCGGTCGCCGAGCCAGCGCAGCAAGGCGGGTTCATCGTCCGGGCCCAGACCCTCGGCCAGGGTGGCGATCAGTTCGGCCCGCTCGCGCGCCGGCAGCGGCGACACCGACGCGACAAGCCATTCGCGTGCACGCAGCGGGTCATCCCGGCGCATCGCCCGCAGCCGCGCGAGCCGCTGCGGCGGGCTGGCATCGGTCCAGTCGGCAGTATCTGGTGTAGGTGCCGGTGCAGGTGCCGGTGCAGGTGCCGGTGCCGGCGCGCCCGTGCCAGGGCCACCCGCCACAGCCACCGCGACCTCCTCACCCACCTCGACCACCTGCCGCCAGGCGGCCTGATGCCGGGCCAGCCAGCGTCCGCGTTCGCCCAGCACCCGGTTCACCGCCGGGCGCAGTGCCGGGTGGCGCCGGCCCAGCTCAAGCGCCTGCGGGAGCAGTACCGCGGGCAGTCGCCAGCCGCGCTCCGCCAGCACGGACAGTGCTTCGCACTGCAGTCGGGCGGGGCCATCGAGCAACGCGCGCGCGAGGCCGGACAGCAGCGCCTCGTCGGTCAGCTCGGGCCGTGGGTCGGTCGGTGAAGGCGCGGGCAGCGCCGCCGGTGGCACACTGCCCTGCTGCCCTGCCTGCGTGCAGGTGGCCAGCACCGCCGCACAGCGCAGCAGCCTGCGGGCAGGATCATCACGGTCGTCGGCGTTGACCTGCGCGAGCAGCGCGCCGATCTCGCCGGGCACGTCGAGTGACCAGGGCAGCTGGCGGTCGGTGCCGACCAGTGCCGCCGGCACGATGTGTTGCCAAAGGCTCATGCCGGTCCTCCTGACAGGGCCGCCGCATGGATCCACTGAAGCTGGCCGTCGACCCAGGCCGACAGCGGCGTGAAGGCATGGCCGTCCCATTCGCCCATCAACGGCACCGGGTGCCCGCCCGTCTGCGCCAGCAGCATCCAGCCCAGTTCGTCGGGCAGTTGCACCGGCAGCCGCCGCCCTGCGGCAACAACATGAAAACCGATGCCGTCATGCAGCATCACGGCGTCTGCAAACAGCAGGGGATGCCACGGTGTCCAGGGCTGGGTGGCCACCCGTTGCGCCACGCCCTGCCACTCGTCGGCATCGGCCACTGCCGGTGCCGTGCGGTCCCAGCCGACCGGGACAGGCGCGTCGTGTGTTTCGGCCAGCACGGCCCGCAGCGGCCGGCTGGCCGGAAAGAACGCCAGCGTGGCCTCCAGGCGGGTGCCCACCACCCACAGCTGCTCGAAGCCCTGGCCGGCAAAGGCATGGTCGAGCAGCAAGGCGCGCTGAGCGCTGCCTTCGTGCTGCAGCCACACCCGGCGTTCGCTCAGCCGGTTGTCCCGCTCCTGGGTGGCCAGGCCGATCACGACCCAGCCGCCACGCACGCGTTCCCCGTCGACCAGCACCTCGGCCTTGTCCACCGGCCAGCCCAGCACCGCACGCAGATCGCCCAGCTCGGCAGGGGTCAGGGTGGCACGCCGCTGGACCGCCTCGCAGGCCAGTTGCAACAGGCCCAGCTGGGCCAGCAACCTGTGCGGTGCGTCGGCCCGGGTGCGGGCGGCATCACCCAGCCAGGTGAGCGCACCGAGCAGCCGCTGGGCCAGCCCCGGGGCCTGCATGTCGACCAGCCGCGCGGCCATCTCGGTGCCGCTGGCGGCCACCGTGGCGCCATGGGCGCCCAGGCCCTGGCTGACCTGGTCGGCCAGCCAGCGCTGCAGTTGCTCGGCCGCGGCATCGATGCGCGTCCAGCGCTGCTGCACACGCCGCGCTGCAGCGTCGGGATCGGCCGGTGCCGCCGCCGCAGCCTGGGCCTGCTGCTCCTTCTTTTCGGCCTTGGCGGCCCGCGTGGCCAGCCATTCGTTCACCCAGGCCGGGGCCTCGCCGCCGGCAAAACGGGCCGGTTCGGCCGCGCGGATCAACAGCAGCGCCAGGCCATGCTTGCACGGGAACTTGCGGCTGGGGCAACTGCAGCGAAAGGCCGGACCGGCCAGGTCGACCTGCGTCTGGTAGGGCTTGCTGCCGCTGCCCTGGCACTCGCCCCACACGGCAACGTCGCTGGCGCCCAGCGTGGGCCATTTGGACGGCGACACCAGGCCTCGCGCCGCCTTGGCCGAAGCCTCGTCAGGGGCCAGGGCCAGCACCGCCTCGGCGCTCAGGCTCATCGTGTCGATCTCCTCCCGTTTCGATCGGCGCTGAGTCTAGGCGGAGTTGCGCAGCGCGCCGTGCGCTGGTGACGGTTTGTCACATCTGCAGCGATGACAGCACGGCCTGATTGCGACGGCGGCGCGTGCCGTCGAACCACCAGCCCCACTTGTTGAAGTAGCGCCACGCCGAGCGCAGGTGGTGGCGCAGCAGCGGGCCCGACTGGTAGGAGCCCTGGCCGTAGTCGTGCACCACACTCACCAGCGGAAGGTAGACGGTGCGCGCACTGTCGCCGATGCGCCGCACCAGGTCATAGTCTTCCATGTACATGAAGTAGCGCGCATCGAACCCGCCCAGTCGCCTGAACAGTGCCGTGCGCACGAGCAGGAAGCAGCCTGACAGGATGGGCACGTCCCGTGCGGTGTCCTGCGGCAGCGACCACAGCTCGTAGCGCGCATTCAGGCGCTCGCGCCAGCGGCCGTGCGGCAGGAAGCGTCGGCCGAACAGGTCCATCGGCGTGGGCAGCAGCCGGCACAGGCGCTGCAGGCGGCCGTCAGGGTAGTTCACGCGTGGCATCACCGCACCGGTATCGGGGTGCGCGCGCATCCACTCGGCCAGCGTGGGCAGCACCTCGGGCCCGAAGCGCACGTCGGGGTTGAGCAGCAGGTGCAGGTCGGACTCACCGGCCTCGGCCACCGCCAGGTTGTGGCCGGCGCCAAAGCCCAGGTTGCGGCCGGCCGTGATCGTCGTGATGCGCGGGTGGGCCCAGGCCGACAGGTCCATCGGGGGTACGGAGTTGTCGACGATCACCAGCCGGGGGTTGTCACCCGGGCAGGCCGCCAGGAAGTCACCCACCACCGCAGCCACCTGTTCAGGCGGGGTGTGGAACAGCACCAGCGACGCCGTGATGTGCATCGTCGCTCAGCCGGCCGCACGCTGGGCAGGCGACGGCCCGTACTCGGGCACGAGTGCCTGCAGCCAGTCGCGCACCTCGTCGTCGGATGGCAGGCTGCCGCCGTCCTGCACCGACGCCTGCACCCGCTGCAGCAACTGCGTGACCGCGGCCGTGGTGCGCCCGGCATCGTGCAGCAGGCGCGCGATGCGCAGGCGCTCGAACGCGGTGGGCACGCTGGTGTCGGCATCGGCCAGCAGCTCTTCATACAGCTTTTCGCCCGGGCGCAGGCCGGTGAAGACGATCGGGATGTCCTCCAGCGTGTGTCCCGACAGCCGGATCAGGTCTTCGGCGAGCTGGGTGATGCGCACCGACTCGCCCATGTCGAGCACATAGACCTGGCCGGTTTCGCCGATGGCAGCCGCCTGGATCACCAGCCGTGCCGCCTCGGGAATCGTCATGAAGTAGCGCGTGATCTCGGGGTGGGTCACCGTGACCGGGCCACCGCGCGCGATCTGCTCCTTGAACTTCGGGATCACGCTGCCGCTGGAGCCCAGCACGTTGCCGAACCGCACTGCCATGAATTTCGTCGCATGGCCCTGCGTCGACAGGTGGGACAGCACCATCTCGGCCGCCCGCTTGGTGGCGCCCATCACGTTGGTCGGATTGACGGCCTTGTCGGTGGAGATGAGCACAAAGCGCCGCGCCCCGCACTCGGCCGCCGCCAGGGCCGTGTGGTAGGTGCCCAGCGTGTTGTTGTGCAGCGCCGCCCAGGCATTGAGCTCCTCCATCAGCGGCACATGCTTGTAGGCCGCCGCATGGAACACCACCTGCGGGCGCACACGCTGGAAGGTGTGCCGCAGGTGCGCCAGGTCGCGCACGTCGCCGATCAGGCGCACCAGCGGCAGGTGCGGGAACAGCTCGGACAGCTCCTGCTCGATGCGGTAGAGCGCAAACTCGCTCTGCTCGTACAGCACCAGCCGTGCCGGGCCATAGCGCGCCACCTGGCGGCACAGCTCGGAGCCGATCGACCCGCCGGCCCCGGTGATCAGCACGGTCTGCCCGACCAGTGAATCGGCGATGCCGGCTTCGTCAAGCTGCACCGGCTCGCGGCCGAGCAGGTCTTCGGGTTCGATGTCGCGCACGCGGCTCACCTGCGAGCCCTCGCGCAGTTCCTGGGCCGACGGCACGGTCAGCACCGGCAGGCCACAGCCACTGGCCAGCTCGATGGCCCTGCGGCGCTGCGCGGCCCGCGCCCCCGGCATCGCCACGACCACATGCGTGACGGACAGCCGCGCGGCCTGGGCCGCCACGTCGTCCAGTGCGCCGAGCACCGGCACACCGGCCACACGCGCGCCGTGCTTGAGCGGGTCGTCGTCGAGCAGCCCCACCACCACCCAGCCGTCATGCTGGATGCCCGCCAGCAGCCTGCGGGCCGCATCGCCGGCCCCCAGCACCAGAGCCCGGCGGCTGCTGTCGTCGCGCCCTGAAATGCGGCTGCGCATGTGCTCGTACAGCATGCGATAGGCAATGCGAACCACACACAGGCCCATCAGCGTGACCACCGGATGCAGCGCCAGCACCGCACGCGGCACCTGCGTGAGCTGGGCCATCAGCACCGCACTGGCCCCCAGCGCACCGGCCATCGCGCAGGCCAGCGCCAGGCGCTGGATGTCGCCAAAACCCGAGAAACGCCACATCGCCCGCGGCACGCCGGTGGCAATGAACACCACCAGGTACAGGACCACGAGGCCGGCGATCACCCAGCCGTCATAGTCGGCGCGTGCGCTGAGCCAGCGCTCGAAACCCAGGCGGAACAGGTAGGTGATGTTCCAGCAGGCCAGGATGACGACCGCATCGACGAGCAGCGACAGCGTCCAGCGATGCACGCGCAGGCGGGTCAGCAGGGAATTGAGTCGATGCCAGAACATGCGGTGCCTTGCCCTTGCCTCAGTGGTGGATCACGGCCACGAGCGTGCGCCACATCAGGCGCAGGTCCAGCCACAGCGAGGCGGAGTCGACGTACTGCTCGGCAAAACGCAGCTTGTGCGGCAGCACCTGCTCGACGTAGGTGCGCTCGGGGTCGGCCGCCCGGGCCAGCAGTTCGCTTTCGCGCCGGTATTCGATCGAGGCGATGTCGGTGATGCCGGGGCGCACCGACAACACCTTGTCGCGCACCGCCTGCGGATAGTGGGCCACATACCGCGGCACTTCGGGGCGCGGGCCGACCAGGCTCATCGTGCCTTGCAGCACGTCGATCAGCTGGGGCAGCTCGTCGAGCTTGGTGCTGCGCAACCAGGCCCCGGCGCGGGTGATGCGCCGGTCTTCACCCACGGTGATCTGCGGCCCGGCGCGGTCGGCGCCGTGGTGCATGGTGCGGAACTTGTGGATGCGAAACGGCCTTCCGCGCAGGCCCACACGCTCCTGGCGGAAGAACACCGGCCCGGGTGAATCCAGCCGGATCCACACCGCGATGGCCAGCAGCAGCGGCGACAGCAGCAGCAGGCCCACGGCCGCGAGCAGCATGTCGATCAGACGCTTGGCCATCCCTGCCCTCTTCAGCCCAGCAGCTCGCGTGCCGCAGCGGCCACACGCATCACGTCGGCCTCGCCCATGCGGGTGTAGAGCGGCAGGCTCACCATGCGCTCATAGGCGCGCTGGCTGTGCGGGAACTGTGCGGGCTGCAGGCCGTAGCGGTCGCGCCAGTACGGATGCAGGTGCAGCGGGATGTAGTGCACGCTGCAACCGATGCCGCGTGCATACAGGCCGTCGATGAAGGCATCACGGCTGATCGGTGCGGCATCGTCCAGCCGCACCACGTACAGATGCCAGGCATGCAGCTCGCCCTCGGCGGGCCGCGGCGGCAATGTCAGCGGCATGCCGGCGAGGGCCTGGTCGTACTGCGCGGCCAGGGCTTCGCGCTTGACCTGAAAGTCTCGCGCGCGCCGCAACTGGTGCAGGCCCAGCGCCGCCGCGATGTCGGTCAGGTTGTACTTGAAGCCCGGGGCGACGATCTCGTAGTACCAGCTCGGCACCTTGGCGGTGAAGCGGTCGAACGCATCCCGGCTCATGCCGTGCAGGCGCATCACGCGGGCGCGGCGCGCCAGTTCGGGGTCGCGCGTGACCAGCATGCCGCCCTCGCCAGTGGTGATGGTCTTGTTGGCATAGAAGCTGAACACGGTGGCATCGGTGCCCAGCGTGCCCACCAGCTGGCCGCCCACCGTGGTGGGCAGCGCATGGGCTGCATCCTCGACGATCTTCAGGCCATGGCGGCGGGCCAGCGCGATGAGGGCCGGCATGTCGGCCGCGAGCCCCGCATAGTGCACCGGCATGATGCAGCGCGTGCGCGGCGTGATGGCCGCCTCGACCGCCCGGGGGTCGATGCACAGCGTGGCCGGGTCGATGTCGACCAGCACCACATCGGCGCCCAGGTAACGCACCACTTCGGCCGTGGCGGTGAAGGTGTGGGTGGTGGTGATGACCTCGTCGCCCGGGCCGATGCCCAGCGCCTCCAGCGCCAGGTGCAGCCCGGCGGTGGCCGAGTTGACTGCGATCGCCTGCAGGCCGGTGTCCGGGCCGCCGAGGAAACCGATGAAGTCCTCTTCGAAACGGCGCGTCTTGGGGCCGGTGGTGACCCAGCCCGAGCGCAGGGTGTCGACCACTTCGGCGATCTCGTCCTCGCCGATCTCGGGCAGTGCAAAGGGAAGGAAGTCGGGGGCGTTCACAGCGGTTTCTCGACCCAGGCGAGCACATGGGTGCGCAACCAGGGCAGGGTGTTGAACAAAGCATACAGCGACGGATGCACCCGGGTGACGAGCCGGTTCAGCGGCGGCGCCAGCGTGACGCGCCGCCATTGCAGCCGGCCGTGCGGGAACAGTTCGCGGATGCGCTCGATGCTCACGCCGCGCACGTCGGCATTGCGCGGGTTGTCGTAGCGGAAGTCGTACCACAGCACCCCGCCACCCGGGCGCAACCAGCCCCACATGGCCTGGGCCAGGCGCTGCTGGAAGCCATCGTCGAGCAGCGACGAGAAGACGGTGGACTGGTAGACCACGTCCTGGCTGTGCGCGGCGATCGCCGCGGTCGTGGCGTCGCCCTCGATCAGGCGCACCGCCTGCGGCAGGCACTCGCGAGCCGCACGGGCGCGCTCGGGCAGCAGCTCGATGCCGGTCAGTCGTTGCGGCGCACCGCCCATGCGCAGCCATTCAAGCAGGTTGCCGCCAGTGCCACAGCCCACCTCCACCAGATCGAGTTCGGCCAGATCGAGCCGCCCCAGCCGATGCATCAGCGCCGCGATCGCGCGCTGGCGCTCCTGCGCCGCCAGGAGCGCCGACGGATTGAGCAGGCTGTAGCGCCAGTCCTGGGCGGCACGCCGCGCATAGCGCTCGCGCACACCTGCGGTTTCGTCATGGTCGGCTGCGGGCGGTGCCATGGCGGTCAGCGGGTGAGCCGGGCGAATCGCATGTTGCCGTCCTTCACGCCGCGCAGCACGTCGAACCACCCCAGGATGGAGCCGATGCCGTAGCCGAAGTGGTAGGCGCCGATCACGAACGGCAGCCGCCAGACATAGGCCCAGCGGGTGCGTGCAGCAATGCCGACGGAGGCGACCAGCGCCATCGCGCCATACGCCGCCGCCAGCGTGCCCCAGACCAGGTGCGGCAGGCCCACCAGCGTCAACAGTGCCGTGATGAGCAGCGCCATCACGAACAGCCCCGGAATCAGGTGCCGCGCCGAGGCCGCCTGCCCGTGCTTGCGCACGACAAACGGCTTCCAGTAGCCATACTGGAGGTACTGGCGGAACAGGGCCCCGACCGACTCGCGCGGCCGGTAGGCCGAACGGATGGCCGACGACTGCCAGATGCGCCCGCCGCCGCGCACGATGCGCAGGTTGTGCTCGTCGTCCTGGTTGCGCACCAGGTTCTCGTCGAAACCACCGAACCGCTCGAAGGTTGATCGGGGCCAGCACCCCAGATAGACCGTGTCGACCCACCCGTCGTAGTTGAGCTGGCGCGAGCGCGCCCCACCGGCCAGCCAGCGCGACTGGAAGGCCGCAGCGATGGCGCCCTGCATGCCGCTTTCGGCCTGTGCGCGCCACGGCCCGCCGACGTTGTCGGCCCCGGACGCCTCCAGCGCGGCCAGCGACTGGGCGATGTAGTCGGGCGCATAGGTGGTGTGCACGTCCATGCGCACGATCACGTCGCCGCGCGCCTGCTTGAGCGCGAGGTTCAGGCCGGCCGACACGATGCGCCCGGGGTTGTCGATCACCACGAAACTCGGGTCGTCGCGGGCCAGCTGGCGCAGCATTTCGGAAGTGCCGTCGTCGCTCATGCCGTCGGCGATCACGACCTCGAGCGTCCAGCCCGGCCACAGGTGCTGGGATGCCACCGACGTGCAGAAGGCCTCGATGTGCGCTGCCTCGTTGCGGCACGGCACGATCACCGAAACGATGTGGTTCATGTCCCCCTCCGGCTCGAAGCCCGGTCCGCCAGCAGGCGGCAGTAGTGCTGATGCATGCGGTCCATCTGTGCGTGCCGCGACGCCTCGGGCTCGACCGCGGCCCGGTTGTGCCGCCCCATCGCCAGCGCCAGCGAGGGCTGGCTGGCCAGGGCCAGCAGCGCCTGGGCCACGGCCGAGGCGCTGGCACCGTCGACGACAAAACCACCGCGGCTGTCCACCCATTGCCGGTTCGCAGCCAGGTCGGAGACGATCACCGGCAGGCCGGCCGCCATGGACTCCAGCAGCGACACCGAGGTGGCGTCGCTCTGCGGGATGGACACGCTCACGTGCGCCGCGTTGACCAGCTCGGCCATGCGCAGCTCGTCGACCCGGCCATGGAAGTGCACGATCGGCGTGAGGCCGAGCGCCGCCACGCGCTCGCGCAGCGCGTCCTCCTGCGAGCCGCCGCCCAGCAGGTGCAGCTCCACCTGGGCCCGGATGTGCGGCAGCGCGTCGAGCAGCGCCGCCACCGCGTCGATCACGACGTCGATGCGATACAGCGGCTCCCAGGCCCGCAGGCTCACGATGCGAAAGCGATCGCCCTTGTCGGCCGCAGCCACTGGACGGAACCGTGAGGTGTCAGCCCCCCACAGCACCTGCTCCAGGCGGCCCCGCGGCCCGTACCCGGCAATGGCCGCCAGCGTGTCCTGGCTGTCGGCGGTGATCAACTGGGCGCGTCGCAGCGTCCAGCCGGTCAGCCAGCGCACCAGCCGGCTGGCGTGGGGCGACACCAGGATGTCCGAGCCCCAGGCGCTGAGCACGAGCGGGCGTCGGCCGCAGCTGGCCGCCCACATGCCGTACGAGGTGATGTAGTGGCCGTGAACCAGGTCGGGGGCCAGTGCACGGGCCAGCGCGCGCACGCGCGGCACGGCGGCAAACCACGGCCAGGAGCCGTCGGGGGTGTCCAGCGCGTGCACCGTTGCGCCGGCGATGTCGGCCGCCTGGCGCGAGACCACCGTGCAGCGCCAGCCGCGCCCGGCCATGGCCGAGACCCAGCGCTGCGTGTGCACGCTGCAGGCATCGCCCATGAAGAGGATGTGCCCCGGCGAGCCGGTCATGCCTGCCCTCCGCCGCCACGAGGGTGGCCCAGGCCGCTGCCGTCACCGGCGTAGTGTGCTGCGAGTTCGGGGTGCCGGGCGAGCCAGTCGGCGTCGAGTTCGCGCACGTCGCCGACCACCCGTGCGGGCTGACCGGCGATCACGGCGTAGTCCGGAAACTCGCCGTCGACATAGCTGTGAGCCCGCACCAGCACGCCCCGCCCCAGGCGCGAGCCGGGCATCACGACCGAATGCGCCCCGATGAAACAATAGGGCCCGATGTGCGTCGAAGCCCGCACCATGCCCACCGGCGCCGGGTGGCCCCAGTAGCGGCGCCCCATCAGGCGCACCGCGCGGTGGCTGCTGTGCGTGAGGATGCTGACGTGGCTGGTGACCTGCGTGCCTTCACCGAGGTACAGCCCCCCGGAGGCGTCGATCAGGTTGAAATGGCCGATGTAGACATGGTCTTCGATGTCCAGCCCGGCCGTGTCGCCCAGATCGCTGGCCGTGCTCACCCGCGTGTGGGGCAGCCAGCGGCCGTCATGGCGACGCAGGCCATAGACGATACGCGGCCGCAGCAGGCGGCGCAGGGCACGGGACAGGAGGGACTTCAGCATGGCACGGGGGCGGGATGGCGCGACAGTCTAACGGCCCGCCCGGGTCATGCGCCCGGGGCGGAAGGCCAGCAGGTCGGCACGCAGCCGCGCCGCATCGGGGCGAAGCACCTGCGCCCAGCTCAGGCCGGCATGCCGGCGGAACAGCGCCACCCCCCAGGCGATGGCCAGCAGATACGACACCGAGGTGGCCACCGCCCCACCCTGAGCCCCCAGGCGCGGCACCAGCCACAGGCACACGGCCACATTGATCAGCATGGAGGTGCCGGCCACCGCGGCCGACAGGCGCGGCTGGCCCAGGTGGTTGGTGTAGAAGGCCGACAGCGTGGAGGCACTGGCATAGGCCCACACGCCCGGCAGCAGCAGCACCAGCAGCGGCAGCGAGGCCGCGTAGGCCGGCCCGAACACCCGCGGCAGGCCCCACCAGGCCAGGCCCACCAGCACCGGCGACACCAGCAGCAGCACGGCCAGGTTCAGGTGCACCACACGCACCGTGAGCGCCGCCGCCTGTGCCCGGTCGGGCGAGCCGATGCGCGCATAGGCCGCCGTGCTGACGGCCGACGACACGAACCACAGCAGCTCGGCCACCGTCACGGCCACCGCATAGACACCGGCGCTGTCCAGCCCGACCAGGCGTTCGACGATGAACAGGTCCACCCGGTAGTTCAGCCAGCTGATCAGGTTGGTGAGTCCCAGGATCGCGCAGAACCGCGCCTGCGCGGCCCACAGGTGCAACCGCGGGCCTTCGGTGCCGAAGCGATGGCGCGCATGCAGCGCCGCACCCACCCCGACCGCCGCACGCGCCGCGAGCCAGATGACCAGCACCTGCACCAGCGTGAGCCCACCCGTGGCGGCCCAGGTGAGCGCCAGCACCAGCAGCGTCAGCAGCGAGGGCAGCACGCTCAGCACATTGACCGGGCCCATGCGACCCTGCCCCAGGTACAGGCCCGACACCGTGGGCGTGAACAGCAGGAAGGTGGCGGCCGCCGCCAGCCAGGGCAGGTAGGCATAGGCGGGCTCGCCCGCCAGCCAGCGGCCGGCCAGCGCCAGCAACGCCGCACCGGCCAGCCCGGCCAGCCCGGCCAGCAGCAGCGCCCCGCCCAGCCAGGGCCGGGGGTCGTCGCCATGGTGCGAGACCTGCCGGGCCAGCACGAGGCCAAAGCCCGAGAACAGCGCGGCAAACACCGCCTCGGTGGCCACCATCAACGAAAACACGCCCTGGGCGGACGGGCCCTGGCGGGCGACCACGGCCATCAGCGCCAGGCCCAGGAGCACGGCCAGCAGGCGGGTCAGGAAGTTGGCAACGGCGCCGCGAGCAAGGGAGGATGTGAACATGGATGGCGACGCGGGAGCCCGGCGCGAGGTGGCGCGATGATACGCCGCACCCCGGCCCGGTAAAATCGCCGGTTTTCAAGCCTGAGCCCGCCATGACCGATTCCGCGACGCCTGCCACGCCTGCACACCCTGTCCAGGCCGCCGACGCCAACCAGCTGATTGCAGAGCGCCGCGAGAAACTCGCCGCCGTGCGCCGCCAGGGCGTGGCCTTCCCGAACGACTTCAAGCCCCAGCACCATGCCGATGCGCTGATCGCCGAGTACGGCGACCTCGACAACGAGGCGCTGGAAGCGCGCAACCTGCGCGTGAGCGTGGCCGGCCGCCTGATGCTCAAGCGGGTGATGGGCAAGGCCAGTTTCGGCACGCTCCAGGACGGCTCGCTCGGTGCCACGGGCAGCCGCATCCAGCTGTTCATCACCCGCGATGCCCTGGGCGAAGAGGTCTACAACGCCTTCAAGCACTGGGACCTGGGCGACATCCTCGGCGCCGAAGGCCTGCTGTTCAAGACCAAGACCGGCGAGCTGTCGGTGCGCGTCACCGCGCTGCGCCTGCTGACCAAGAGCCTGCGCCCGCTGCCGGACAAGTTCCACGGCATGACCGACCAGGAGCAGAAGTACCGCCAGCGCTATGTCGACCTGATCACCGACGAGGCCGCGCGCCACCGCTTTGCCGCACGCAGCAAGGCCGTCTCGTCGATCCGCAGCTTCATGGTCGACAACGGCTTCCTGGAGGTCGAGACCCCGATGCTGCACCCCATCCCGGGGGGGGCCAACGCCAAGCCCTTCGTGACGCACCACAACGCGCTGGACCAGCAGATGTTCCTGCGCATCGCGCCCGAGCTCTATCTCAAGCGCCTGGT
>CBFGPV010000029.1:0-33649 GCA_965650765.1 uncultured Burkholderiales bacterium | reverse complement strand
GGGAGAGGGGGTGGGGCAACCGCTGCAAGCTCAGCTCGCAGCAACGGCCCTCCCCCTCGTTTGCGTCTCAGCCCTCGGCAGGCGCAGCGTCACCCGGCCGGCTGGCCAGCACCTTGTCGACCCGCTTGCCGTCCAGGTCGACCACCTCGAAGCGCCAGCCGCTCCACTCCACCACATCGGCGGTGCGCGGCAGGCGGCCGAGCAGCAGCATGATCATGCCGGCCAGGGTGTTGTAGCGCCCGCGGTCCTCGTCGGGCAGCTCCTTCAGCTCGAGCCTGTCCTTCAGCTCGGGCACCGGGATCAGGCCGTCGATCAGCCAGGAGCCGTCCTCACGCTGCACGGCCCAGGCATCGTCGGCCTCATGGGTGGTGAACTCGCCGGTGATGGCCTCCAGCACGTCCTGCAGCGTGATCACGCCCTGGATCTCGCCATATTCGTCGACCACGAACACCATCTGCATGCTCGACACGCGGAAGTTCTCGAGCAGCTCCATGCCGGTCAGGGTCTCGGGCACGAACACCGGCGCCTGCAGGCTTTCGGTGAGATCCAGGCTGCGACCCTGTGACAGCTGGTGCAGCAGTTGCCGCGCCGTGACCACACCGATCACGTCGTCGAGCCCGCCACGGCACACCGGGTAGCGTGAGTGTTCGGTCTGGCCGATGAGCAGCAGCGTCTCGTCGATCGGCGCCTCGGCGTCGAGCCAGGCGATGTCGCCGCGCGGGATCATCATCGAGGTGATCTGGCGGTCGTCGAGGCGGAACACGTTGCGCACCATCTGGTGCTCGTGCGCCTCGATGACACCGGCGTCCAGCCCCTCTTCCAGGCTGGCGGCGATCTCTTCTTCGGTCACGCCGCGGTTGGGGTTGTCCTTGATGCCCAGCACCTTGAGCACGCCGTGCGTCGCCGCGGTCAGCAGCTTCACGAAGGGCCGCGCGATGAAGGACAGCCATTCCATCGGCTGCGCCACCAGGCGGGCCACCGCCTCCGGGTACATCTGGCCCAGGCGCTTGGGCACCAGTTCGCCAAAGATGATCGTGAGGAAGGTGATGATCACGACCACCAGCGCCGTGCCGGCGATGTCGGCTGCCTGTTCGGGCACGTTGAAGGTGAGCCCGAGCCAGTCGGCCAGCGGCTTGGAGAACGCCGCTTCACCGACGATGCCGTTGAGCACGCCGATCGAGGTGATCCCGATCTGCACGGTCGACAGGAACTTCGTCGGGTCCTCGTGCAGCACCATCGCCGCCTTGGCACCGGCGTCACCGGTTTCGACCAGCACCTGCAGCCGCGCCTTGCGAGCAGCCGTCAGGGCCATTTCGGACATCGCGAAGATGCCGTTGAGAAGAATCAGGAAGACTAAAAGGGCAACGTCCATTCAGGGCCCCGCGGGCAGATCCCGTCGGGCCAGAGCCAGCAAACCCCGGCAGCGTAGCAGAATCGGTCCATGATCTACCTCATTGGCGACCTGCAGGGGTGCTGTGACCCCCTCGAACGACTGCTGGCCGAAATCGGTTTCAGCCCCTCACGCGACCGGATTCACCCGCTGGGCGATCTGATCAACCGCGGCCCGGGCTCGCTTTCGGTGCTGCGCCGACTGCACGGCCTGGGCAATGCCGCCGTCAGCCTGCTGGGCAACCATGACCTGCATTTCCTGGCCGTGGCCCACGGGATCCGCCGGCCGCATCGCTCGGACACGGTCGGTGCGATCCTCGACGACCCGCAACGCGACCACTGGCTGGACTGGCTGCGCCACCAGCACATGGCCCTGCACACCGAGGGTTACCTCATGGTGCACGCCGGTGTGGTGCCGCAATGGACGGTGGCGCAGACGCTGACGCTCGCTGCCGAGGTCGAGTCCGAATTGCGCAGCGATCACCTCCCCACTTTCCTGCAGGTGATGTACGGCAACGAACCCGCCCAGTGGAGTGACGCGCTGCAAGGCCATGACCGCCTGCGGTTCACCGTGAATGCCCTCACCCGGCTGCGCTTCTG
The DNA here is from genome assembly GCA_965650765.1 of uncultured Burkholderiales bacterium. Lineage (GTDB taxonomy): Bacteria > Pseudomonadota > Gammaproteobacteria > Burkholderiales > Burkholderiaceae_C > Caldimonas. Next base: position 31,660 of record CBFGPV010000029.1, on the reverse strand, counting down.
CTCGCCCGAGGGCCGCATGGACTTCGACGCCAAGGAAGGCCTGGACGCCGCGCCGCCCGGCATGCTGCCGTGGTTCGACGTGCCCGGACGCCGCACCGCCGACACCCCGATCGCCTGCGGCCACTGGTCCACCCTGGGCCTGCTCAGCCGCCCCGATCTGCTGGCCATCGACACCGGCTGCGTCTGGGGCGGCCAGCTCACGGCCGTGCGCATCGACGGCGGGCGCCGCGAGGTGATCCAGGTGCCGTGCGAACAGGCGCAAAAGCCCGGGCAGTGAACACCCGACCCGCCCGATGGCGCCACGGCGTTCAACTTCGGCGACAATACGGGCCCTGCTGGAGGTGTGGCCGAGCGGTTTAAGGCACTGGTCTTGAAAACCAGCGAGGGTTTGCGCCCTCCGTGAGTTCGAATCTCACCGCCTCCGCCAGCAGAATTCACCCATGGCCTCCCCTGCCCTGACCCGCCGCCGTCTGCTGGCCGCTTCGTGCGCGCTCGCGGTGCTGCCGGCCCACCTGCAGGCCGAGGCGGCAAGCGAGCCGTTTTTCGACGCGCACGTGCATCTCAACGACCTGGACCTGCAGCTGCAGCTGATGTCGCGGTTCAACATTCCCAGGGCGGTGATCTTCTGGGGGCGGCGCAGTGACAACCAGCGCATCCTGGAGGCCGCGCAGGCCCATCCGGGCCGGCTGGTGCCATTTGCCTCGATCTCCCCGGAGCGGCGCGACTACCGGCCGCTGTGGACACGTGAAGACCCGGCCCTGCTGGACGAACTCGAGCGCACGATCGAAGCCGGCCAGGGCGCCGTGCGTGGCATCGGCGAGATCTCGGCGGTGCACTTCCCGTCGTCAGGCTTCCCCGAAACCGATTTCGACCCGGCCGGCTCGACGATGCGCGGCATCTTCGCGATCGCGCGCAAGCACCGCCTGCCGGTCATGGTCCATGTGGAGCTGACGCGCCTGCGCGAGCTGGCCTGGCTGATGAGTGCCTATCGCGACGTGCCCACGATCTGGGCGCACGGCGGTTATGCCCCGCTGGTGATCGCCGAGCGCATGCTCGCCGAGCATGCCAACCTCGTGTTCGAGCTGAGCGCCCGCACCTGGCCGCTGCACCCGCGTTCGCCCGAGTACACGCTGTTCAACGGCCCGCAGGTCTGGCCGCGCTGGTTGGCGCTGATCGAGCGCATGCCGCAGCGTTTCATCGTGGGCACGGATGCCAGCCACCACAGCCTGGCGGCTGAAGAAATGAAGATCACCAGCGTTCAGCGCTTCCTGGCCCAGCTCAGCCCGGCGGCCCGCCCGGCCGTGGCGATGCACACGCTCGACGCCTTGCTGGCGCCGCGCTGAGCCGGCGACCGCCTCAGCCGAACTGGCCGATCAGGCCGGCCAGCCGTTCGACCGTGTGTTCCTTGTTCAGCACCGCCTGCACGCCCAGCGCCAGGGCACGGGTCTGCAGTTCGTCCGACAGGTAGCCCGAGCTCAGGATGATGGGCAGGCCCGGGCGGATCGTGCGCACGGCGCTGGCCAGCTCCAGCCCGGACGTGCCGGGCATGTTGTAGTCGGTCACCAGCACGTCGAAGTCCTCCGGGCCGGCACGCAGGCGTTCCAGGGCCTGGATCGCATCGGCGCAGGTGGTCACGGCATGGCCGTCGCGCTGCAGCAGTCCTTCGACCATGATGCCCATGACCTCATCGTCATCGACGTACAGCACACGCCGCGGCGAGACCGACTCGGGCAGGCGCAGGGGTGGCGCTTCGCTCCAGGCACCTGCTGCGGGCTCCGGTGCCGGGCCGTCCTGCTGCAGCGGCAGATAGACATGAAAGGTCGTTCCCTGCCCTTCGACACTGTCGACACGGATGGTGCCGCCGTGCGAGGTGACGATGCCGTGCGCCACGGGCAACCCGAGGCCAGTGCCCCGGCCGACCGGCTTGGTGGTGAAGAAGGGCTCGAACAGGCGGTTGAGATGCGCTTCGGCAATGCCGCAACCGGTATCGCTCACCCACAGGTGGGCATAGCGCCCGGCGGGCAGCGCCGGGTTGTGGGCTGTGGCCGGCAGGCCGGGGGTATCGAGCAGGGCCATGCTGACGGCCACCCGCCCCGGTTGGTCGCCCAGCGCATGCCAGGCGTTGGTGCACAGGTTGACAACCACCTGGTGCATCTGCGTGGCATCGGCCCGCACCCACAACGGCTGGGTGTCCAGCGAGGTCTCCAGCCAGACGGTGGGCGGCAAGGTCACGCGCAGCAGCGCCAGCGACTCCTGCACCATGGGCTGCAGCGCCTGCACGCTGAAGGCCTGCGGCTGCCGGCGGCTGAACGCAAGGATCTGCTGCACCAGATCGCGCGCCCGGACGGCGCCCTTGTGGATCTGCGCCAGGTGCGTCCGGGCCGGATGACCGGCATCGACATGGCCCTGCGCCAGGGCCAGGTTGCCCAGGATGCCGCCGAGCACGTTGTTGAAGTCGTGCGCGATGCCACCGGCCAGTGTGCCCAGCGATTCCATCTTCTGGGCTTCGCGCAACTGGTCTTCGAGCGCACGGCGGGCCTGGTCGGCCTTGAGCTGGTCGGTGATGTCACGCACGAACGCGCAGTTGAACTCGCGGTCACCATAGGCGATGAAGTGCGCACTGATGTCGACGTCGAATTCACTGCCATCGCGCCGGCGGTGACGGCTCACGACGTTGACGATGCCCTTTTCGCGCAGTTCGGCCCAGTGTGCCGGCCAGCGCTCGAACGGAAACGCCACGTCGATGTCGTTGACGCCCATCTGAAGCAGTTCGGCGCGAGAGTAGCCGGTGCTGCGGCACACCGTCTCGTTGACGTCGATGAAGCGGCCGTGTTCGTCGATCCAGAACATCGACACCGCCACATGGTCGACGGTGAAGCGTGCCATGCGCAAGGCCTGTTCGGCACGCGTGCGTTCGATGGCCAGGGCGGCCATCTGGGCCGCGTCGGAGATGGTCGCGATGTCGTCGTCGTCCGGCACCCCGGCATAGGGCCGGTACATCGCAAAGCTGCCGAGCACACGGCCCGAGCCGTCACGCACCGGTTCGGACCAGCACGACACCATGCCCGACAGGCGGGCGAGGTCGCGGTAGTCGTCCCACAGGGGGTCGAGGTGGATGTTCTCGGAGATGACGCGCCGGCCCAGGTAGGCGGCCGTGCCGCACGAGCCGGCGCGCGGGCCGATCTCGGCACCGTCCAGCGCCTGGTTGTAGCTGGCGGGCATGCGGTTGCCACAGGCCACCTGCACACGCTTGCCGTCCTCGCTGAGCAATAGCAGGGTGCACACGGTATCGGCATGGGTGGCCTCGACGGATTGCACCACCGCGTCGAGCACCGTGCGGTACGGCGCGCCGGCCAGCAACAGCGACATGGTGTGTGCCCGGCCGGTTTCTCGCGCCTCGATGCGCTGCTGCTCGGTCACGTCGCGGCCCAGGCCGAAGATGCGTTGACCGCTGCCATCGCGATGCAGCCGCCACGCCAGCACATGTTCGCTGCCGTCGCGTGCCGGCATGCGGCATTCGAACTCGTCGCGCAGGGGGCCGCGGTGGATCTCGGCCAGGGCCGATTCGGCGGTTGCCCGATCTTCGGGTTGCAGCAGGTCGAGCCAGCGCCGCCCGATCAGTTCGCCGGGCGCCCAGCCCAGGTGACGCTGCCACGCCGCATTGGCCCGCACCAGGCAGCCATCGAGCCCGGCCACGAACAGGACCTCGGACGACAGGTCGAACAGCTGATCGCAATCATCCGGCGCAGACACGTCAACAAACTCCAGGGTCGGCTCGGGCAAGGTGGTCGCGGCCGTCTCAGGCCACGCAGGTGCGATTCTTGCCCGTGCGCTTGGCCTCGTACAGGGCTTCGTCGGCCCGATCGAGGGTTTCCTCCAGCCGCTCGCCGGCGCGGAACAGGGTCACGCCGGCCGAGAAGGTCACGAAGACCTGCTTGTTCTCGTGCATGAAAAAGCTGGCCGTGAGCGTGCGCTGCAGACGCGACAGCACGGTCTTGGCTTCTTCGGTGTTGGTCTGCGGCAACAGCACGACAAACTCCTCGCCGCCATAACGCGCCACGGTGTCCATCGGGCGCAGGGCCTGCTTGACGCTGTTGGCCAGGAACTTCAAGGCCTGGTCGCCCGTCTGGTGGCCCAGCGAGTCGTTGAGCTTCTTGAAGTTGTCGATGTCGAGCAGCCCGACCGACAGCTCCCCGCCGCTGCGCTGCATGCGCGCATGTTCGGTGTCGAAGGCCTGGATCAGGCCGCGGCGGTTGGCGATTTCGGTCAGCTGATCGGTCGAGACCTCGGTGGACAGGCGCTGCAGCTCGGCTTCGAGCTCGCGCACGCGGGCCTGCAGTTCGCTGGCCTGGTCATGCTCGGCCTGCAACTGGGCCTGGGTGCGCGTGACGGCGCTTTGCACCGACTGGGTTTCCTCGACCAGCTGCTTGACCACGCCGGCCAGGCTCTCCAGGGAATCGGCCTTGGCGATCTCGCCCGCGTAGCGACCCATGCTGTCGCGGTAGCGGCCGGTCTCGTCGCCCAGGGCGCCGATGCGCTCGAGCATGTTGTTGATCAACTGCTTGAGCACGTCACGCGCCTGGGTGCGCTCGGCCTTGATCTCCTGCTGCCGGCTGCGGGTGGCATGCAGCATGTGGCTGACGGTGCGCACCGTGCGGGCGGTGAGGCCTTCTTCGAGCCGGTCGCGGATGGCCGTGCACTGGCCCTGCACCCAGCTGCCGTCCTCGGCCAGGTCGGCCAGGCTGCCGGACAGCTCGCCGCACAGGCCCTGGAGCTGGTCGACCAGGTGCTGGCGGTGTTCGAGGAGGCGCTGGGCATCACCGGCCCAGCCGCGCCAGTCGGTGGCCAGGTCTTCATCGGCCTGTCCGGCCAAGGGCTCCAGCAGTTCGTCAAGACGCGACTTCAGCCGCAGGCAGCGTGGGTCGTTGTCGGGCATGGCCTGGGCGATCGCATCGGCCAGTTCGGCCACCACCATCTGCCAGGTGGCGGGCAGGCGATCGTCAGCCGCCTCTGCCGCAGCGGGCAGTGCGGGATGGGCGGCTGCGGCAGGTGTCAGGGGTGGCATGACTCCCGAGGCCGGGCCCAGCTCTGCCGGGGCGGTCAGGGGGCCCGAGGCCTGCAGGGCCTCGGCCAGCAGCGGATCACCCTGCATCGCCGGGTCGTCGATGGTGTCGGTTTCCCAGCTGCCGGCCAGCTGGCCCAGTCGCTGCAGGAGTTGGGCCGGGTCGCTGCGGCTGCCGGACAGCACACGCTGCAGGCTGTCCTTCTTGCGCGCGCTGGTCCATTGGCGCCCTCCCCGCTCGACCCCCTTGACGAGGCGGGCAATCAACGTGGCCCAGGCCTGGGCCTGGGGGGCCGTGTCGGCCGAGGTCGCTGCACCCGCCGCGGCCGGGGCTGAAGGCGAGGCAGCGGCCGGTTGCCCCGCACGCGCGAGGGCACGTTCGGCCTGGTCCCACTGGCCGTGCTGCACCGCCTCGAGCAGCCCCGGGGCCGTGCCCGCGAGCTGGGCGGCCATGCGCTCGAGCAGGCGCCGTGCCGACGGAGCCGGCGGGGGCTCGCCCGCAGGTTCGCCGGACTCGGCCCGGTAGGCACGCAGGTAGTTCTCGGGGGTGGGTTCGAGCCGGGCCTGGGCCAGGCGCAGGAGGGCGGCCTTGGCGAGCTGGGCCGGCGTCTGCGCCGCGCCACCCAGCGGGGCGGGCATCGTGACGCCACCCGGGGTGCGGGACGAACCGGAAGAAGCTGCGTCCGTCATGGGAGTCTCATGGGGTGGAGGCGGCCGAGTGGGCTCGGGCGTGGGTGCGCTCGCAGGCGATGCACGACCATGGGGGTTCCGTTCACACCCGTCAGATCGCCGGGTTGATGCGCGCACCCGTGCCTGCTGCCGCCGCGGCCAGGGTCTGGGTCTCGTCGGTCGCAGCCTCGACACTGCCGATCCAGGGCGCCTTGCGCGGCAGCACGGTCTGCTGCAGCCAGCGCTCGATGTCGTCGGGTGGCAGCGGGCGGCTGAACAGGAAGCCTTGCATGATGCTGCAGCCCAGCCGGTTGAGCACGTCCATCTGCACCAGGGTCTCGACGCCTTCGGCGATCACGCGCAGCCCGAGCGACCGGGCCAGCGCGATGATGGCCGTGACCACCGCCGAGCTTTCCGGGCGGGTGCCCAGGTCGCGCACGAAGGAACGGTCGATCTTGAGCTCGCTGATGGGCAGGGTGGTCAGGTAGGCCAGCGATGAATAGCCGGTGCCGAAGTCGTCGATCGAGATCTCCACGCCCAGCTCGTTGAGCCGCTTGAGCGAAGGGATGACGTTCTGCAGGTCCTTCATCAGGCCCGTTTCGGTGATCTCCAGCTCCAGGCAGGCCGGGTGCACATGCTCTTCGGCCAGGGCCACCTGCACCTTCTCGACCAGGTCGGTGCGCTGGAACAGCCGGCTGGGCAGGTTGACGGCCACCGAGGCATCGAAACCGAACGACTGCTGCCACTGGCGCGCCTGGCGGGCGGCCTCGCGGATGGCCCAGTGGCTCATGGGCACGATCAGGCCGGTTTCCTCGGCCAGGGGGATGAAGTCGCCCGGCGCCACGAGCTGCCCGCCGCGCTGCCAGCGCATCAGGGCCTCGGCGCCGATCATCCGCGGGCTGCGCACGTCGATCTTCGGCTGGTAGTAAAGCACCAGCTCGCCGCGCTCGAGGGCCTTGTGCAGCGCACTTTCGAGTTCGAGCTTCTCGCGACCCTTGCCGGCCAGTTGCGGGGTGTAGATGGATGCGGCGTTGCGGCCCTGGTTCTTGGCCGAATACATCGCCACGTCGGAATTGCGCAGCAGGTCGGCCACGGTCAGGCCGTCGCGCGGGAAGATCGCGATGCCCACGCTGGCCGTCACGAAACATTCCTGGCCGCCGACCAGGATGGGCTCGCGCAGCGCGTCGAGGATGCGCGAGGCCACCCGCTCGGCATCGCGCTCGTCGGCCACTTCGGGCAGCAGGGCCACGAATTCGTCGCCACCCAACCGCCCCACGGCCTCCAGCGTGCGGTGGGCGCGCGAACCGAGTGCGTCCAGCGGCGCATCGATGATCTGGTCGGAATGCCGCACGCAGGCCCGCAGCCGGCGCGACACTTCCATCAGCAGTTCGTCCCCTGCGGCATGGCCCAGGGTGTCGTTGATGATCTTGAAGCGGTCGAGGTCGATCAGCAGCAGGCTGACCTGGTGGTTGAGCTGCTTGGCATGTTCGATGGCCCGTTCGGCGCGCCACATGAGCTGGCGCCGGTTGGGCAGCCCGGTGAGCGAGTCGAAGTTGGCCAGGTGCTTGATCTTGTCCTCGGCAATGCGCCGGTCGGTCACGTCCTGCACGATGCCGTTGTAGCCGGCCACGGTGCCATGCTCGTCGAACTCGGGCTCGGCCTCGACGTGGACCACCCGCTGGCGTCCGTCGATCAGCGTGACGGGAATGTCGGTGCACAGCACGGTGTTGTGGCGCGCCACCTCGCGCAGGATCGCCAGGCACCCCTGACGTTCGTCGGGCGGAATCATGCGCAGCACCTGGTGCAGCGTCAGGCGGTCGCCCGGGCCCAGCCCGAACACACGCAGCCCTTCGAGCGAAAACGCGAGGTCGCCGTGGCTGGGCCGCCAGTCGAAGCTGCCCATGCGGGCCAGGTCCTGGGCGCGGGCCAGCTGGGCCTTGCTGCGCTCGAGTTCCAGGCGGGTGCGCGCCGAGCGCAGCAGGTAGCGCAGGCGCCCGGCCAGCAGGCTCCATTGCGTCGACTTGACGAAAAAGTCGGTGGCTCCCACCTCGTAGGCCCGTGCGATCGAGGCCTCGTCGTCCAGGCCGGTGAGCATCAGGATCGGGATGGACTGGAAGCCGGGCAGGCCGCGCAGCTCCTGGCAGGTGGCGAAACCATCCATGCCGGGCATGATGGCGTCGAGCACGATGATGTCGGGCGACCAGTCGGCCAGCAGCCGCAACGCCCGCTCCCCGCTGGAGGCTTCGGTGATGTGGAATCCGCGCTCGCGCAACGCGATCGAGGTCAACAGCAGGTTGACCTCGTCATCGTCGACCAGCAGCACCTTGGGCTGCTCGGGGTCGTTGTCGTCGGCAAAGGGCAGAGGAACGGTCATTCGGCTTCCAGCAGCGACCGCAGGCTGTGCGATACGCGGTCGGCTTCCATGCGGATGGCGCTCACATGCGCATCGTAGGGTCCATTGTGCCCGGAGCGGATCATCCCTTCGATTTCGGCACACAGCGCCGACAGCTTGAGCGCCCCCACGCTGGCGCACGACGACTTCAGGGTGTGGGCCACCAGCCGCACCGTGGCGAGATCGTCGCCGTCATGGGCTTCGATCATCTGGGGAATCATGCGCTCCAGCGAGGTCTCGAAGGTCTTGAAGAGTCGCTGCATCAGGCGGTTCTCCCCCTTGGGATCGAGCTCGCGCAGACGCCGGACGGCTTCTGCGTCAAAGACCTGCGGGTCGGGGGTGAGCATCATCGACTCCATCTGTGCACTGAGGGCATGGGCCACCGGGGTGGCAGGATCGGCTTTCGCCGGCTCGGCTGGAGACGCCGGCGGCGGCAGCCAGCGGGTCAGGACCGACAGCAGCTGGCTCTGTCGGAAGGGTTTGGACAGGTAGTCGTTGAATCCATGGTCAAGAAATCGCTCTTCATCACCTCCCAGGGCATTGGCCGTGACCGCCACCACCGGCGTGTCAGCCGCTGAACGGAAGCTGAACCGCCCGCCGGGGCCGCGACGGAACCAGCGCAGCGTCTCCACACCATCCATCCCGGGCATCTGGATGTCCATCAGCACCAGATCAAAGTGATGTTCGCACAGCATGCGCAGTCCTTCCAGCCCGGACTGTGCCAGATGCACCGTACAGCCCAGCCGGCGCAACATCTGGTGTATCACCTCCTGGTTTACCGGATTGTCCTCGACCACCAGCACGCGCCGGGCCAGCCGGGGCAGCGGCTGCTCGCGCTCACGCGCCGGCATCGCCGACACGCCCAGGATCGCCTGGCGCAGCTCGACCTTGCGCACCGGCTTGGCCACGAAGCGCTGGAAGCCCGCCTCGTGCGCTGTTCGCACATCATCCGGACTGGAGACCGACGACAGCAGGATCAGCTTGGGGGGCTCGCCCAGCGGCAGCAGCCGCACCGCATGGGCAAACTGCAGCCCGTTGACACGAGGCATCTGCATGTCCACCAGCGCCAGGTCGAAGCGCGCGCCGCTGGCATGTTCGCGTTCCAGCAGGTCCAGCGCGTCCTGCCCGTCCACCGCCAGGCTCACACGCATGCCCCAGGCACTGAGCATGTTCTCCAGCACGGTGCGGTTGGTCTCATGGTCTTCAACCACCAGCACGCGCAGCGCGGGCATCTCCAGCGCGTCCAGCGCCGCGGCGGCCGCGTCGCTCTGGGCCACCTGCACCGGCACCCGGAAGATGAACTGCGAGCCCAGGCCCGGCAGGCTGCGGGCCTCGATGCTGCCGCCCATCAGTTCGACCAGCTGCTTGGAGATCGCCAGCCCCAGGCCGGTGCCGCCGTAGCGCTTGGCCATGCCGCCATTGGCCTGGGTGAAGGCGCTGAACAGGCGCGGCAGCACCTCGGGCGAGATGCCGATGCCGGTGTCCTTGACCGTGAACTCCAGCCACAGCGCCGGGTCGGCCAGGTGCGCCCCCCCGGAGGCCGGCGCGGCGGCCGGGCCGACGTCGACGACCACCTCGCCGGACTCGGTGAACTTGATGGCATTGGCGACCAGATTCGTGAGGATCTGCCGCAGGCGAAGCGCGTCGCCGTGAACGGCTGCCGGCAGCCCGGGCTGCTCGCGGAAGCTCAGCTCCAGGCCCTTTTCATGCGCGCGCGGCGCCATCAGCTCCAGCGTGTCCTCGACGACCGCTCGCAACGAGAAGTCGGCGCCGGCCAGTTCGAGGCGGCCGGCCTCGATCTTCGAGAAGTCCAGGATGTCGTTGATGATCTCCAGCAGGCTTTCACCGGAGCGGTAGACCGCATGGGCAAAACGGCGCTGCTTTTCGCTCAGCGCGGTGCCCAGCAGCAGTTCGGTCATGCCGAGGATGCCGTTCATCGGCGTGCGGATCTCATGGCTCATGTTGGCCATGAACTGGCTCTTGGCCTGGCTGGCGGCCTCGGCCTCGTCACGCGCGCGCTGCAGCTCGGCGGCGTGCTCGTGGTCTTCGGTGATGTCGGTGCACAGGCCGTAGACGCGGATCTGGCCGTCGCTCAGGCGCCGGCTGCGCGTGCGCGTGCGCAGCCAGCGCAGGCCGCGCTGCGGATGGATCACGCGGTGCACGAAATCGGTGGGCAGCAGTTGCTCTTCCATGGCCTGGCGCTGGGCGCGCAGGTGCTGGTCATCCGGGTGGATGTAGGCCAGGTAGGCATGCGGGTCGCGGGCATGCTGCTCCAGGGTCACCCCCCAGAAGCGCTGGATATGGTTGCTGACGAACACGAACTGCTCGCGCAGCGGCTCGGTGATGTAGAGATGGTCGTCGACGGCGTCGGCAAATTCCCGGAAGCGCGCCTCCGACTCCAGCAGCGCATCCTGGGCGGCCAGCCGTTCGCTCAGGTCGCTGGCCAGCACGACCAGTGCCCGCCCCTGGCCCTGACCATCGTCAAGGGCCAGGTGCCGCACGTTGATCGAGCGCAGGCCGCGGCGCGTGCGCAGCATGAGGGTGTCCTCTACCGGGCCCTGCAATGCCAGGGCCCGCTGCACCGAGGGCTCCAGCGCGCGGCCCGCGCGGCGGCCAAAGGCCTGCGGCACCGTCTGCCCGATCATGTGGCGCCGGTCCAGCCCGAACTCCTGTTCGGCATGGCGGTTGACCTGCGTCAGGCGCAGGTCCTGCGGGTCCATCACGAACAGGCTGACCGGCAGGTGTTCGATCAACCGGTGCAGTCGGGCGCGTTCGCGCTCCACTTCGGCGGCGCGCTCGTGGCGTTCGGTGATGTCGGTCAGGATGCCCAGGAACACGAAGCGTGCGCCCTGCTCGTCCAGCACATGGGAGGCGTCGATCTCGGCCCAGTAGGGCACCCACTGGCCGGCCTCGCCGCGCCGTGCCCCGTTGAATTCGAGGCGGAAGTTGCGGCGCGCGGCCACCGCGTCGCGCAGTGCGCCAGCCGTGACCTGGGTGACGGGGTTGTCGCCCAGCAGGTCCCAGCAGTCGCGGCCCACCACCTGCTGGGCCGAGCGCCCGGTGATGCGGCAGAAGGCTTCATTGACCCACTCGATGCGCCCGTCGCGGTCGGCCACGATCACGCCGCTGGCCACGCGCGAGGCCACCAGGGCCAGGCGGCGCTGGCGTTCCAGGCTCGCTTCCAGCCCCTGGCATGCCACCTCGCCACGCGCCAGCAGGTTGAGCTGGGCCATTGCGAGCCGAAGCAGCGCGTCATCGGCAGCCACCTCATGGCTCGGGTCCAGCAGTTCGATCACCGCCACCGGCACATCGGCCGACCACACCGGCACACCCACTGCACGCCGGGTGCCGGCCGGGCGCAACCGATGCGCCGGACCGCCACTGCGCTGCAGGTCGTTGCACACCGTCACCGCATGGCGGGCGATGGCGGTGCCGCTGAGGCCGTCGTCGCGGTGCACGGTGCCCAGCAGGCTGAGGTCGACCCGCAGTTCCACCCCGCCGCACCGTTCATCCCATGGGTAGATCAGCCCGGTCTCGCCGTTCCAGTCGTCGATGCGCACGATGGCCGAGGCATGGGCGCCGACGTGCACGGCCAGCAGCCGCGACACGGCCTCCAGTGCGGCCCCCAGGTTGGCAGCGCCCTGCACTGCATCGACCAGCGGCTCGATGGCCCGTGCCGCGTCGGCGGACTGCGCCGCTGGCGGCTCGGCGGGCGCCGGACGAACCCACCACAGCGCCAGCGCGCCAAGGACCAGCGACCCCATTGCGGCCAGGGCTCCCTGCCCCAGCATGGCCGTGAGCCAGCCGGTCAGGCCCAGCGTGACTGCCGCCAGCATGCGCGTGGGAACGGGACGTGAGCGTTGCATGGATGAAGGTCGTGGCCGGGCGCCGGCGGTCGCCAGCGCTTCATGGGGGTTTTCGGCAGCCCGGAGGCATCACTTGAGTGCGGGGATGGTGGGGCATTCCCCAGCACATCGCCCGGTCCAGACCAGTAGAAACGCGGAACCGTTCACGAAACCTGTCTTTACAATCGTCCGAATGAACCAAGCCCGTGCCGACTCCGCCGGAACCCCCGTCCGACGCCTGCTCGTGGCGGCCGGCCTCGGCGCAGCGGTGACGCTGGCCTGGATGGTGCTGAGTCTGGCCGGAGCCGCCTGGCTGCATGCCTCCTGGACCGACGGTCTGCAAGGCGTGATCGGCTCGGGCCTGTTGTTTGTCGTGTTCGCGCTCGGCCTGGCGCTGATGATGGGGCTGGCCTTCTGGTTCGTGCGCCGGCTGGAAGCCGCGGCGGCACTGGAGCGCACCTCGCGTCAGCAGCAGCGTGCCTTGCTCGAGCTGATGCCCGACTGGTACTGGGAAACCGACGCTCGCCACCGCCTCACCCGCCTGCGCCCGCCACCCCAATCACACACCTGCGACTGGCCCGTGGGCGAGCGCCTGGGCCGCAGCCTCTGGGAAGACTTCCAGAGTGATGCCACGCTGTGGGGCGCCCACCGCCAGATGCTCGACGAGCAGCATGCCTTCCACGGCCTGCCGGCCCACCGCATCGAGCCCGACGGCCGGGCCAGCCTGTGGATGCTGCAGGGTGTGCCGCGCTTCGATGCCGAAGGACGCTTCTGCGGCTATCAGGGCACGGCCCGTGACGTCTCGGCCCTGACCGAACTCGACTTCGACCTGCAGGTCGGCAAGCACCTGCTTGATGCCGTGCCGAGCGCGGTGCTGCTGGCCGAATCGGACGGCGAAGGCAGCACCTCGCAGTTCGTGATCCGCCACTGCAACGATGTGGCCGCACGCCGCATCGGACAGCCGGCGTCGCGCCTGATCGGCAGCAACGTGATCGGCAGCATCGGCGGCGTGACCGACTGGCCGGTGGCCCGGGTCTGCCACCAGCTCGGGCTGCCCCCACCCGAAGGGCTGGCCGGCGCGGATGACGGCAAGCACTGGCAGGCCAGCATCGACACTTTTCCGTTCGAGCACGGCGGCGTGCGACGGCAGGCGCTGGTGCTGGTGTTCACGCCCACCCCGGCGGCCAGTGACGAGGCGGCCCAACTGGAGCGCCAGGCGGCCGAACGGGAGCTCGAGTCGTTCAGCTACACGGTGTCGCACGACCTGCGCGCGCCCATCCGGGTGGTGGAGGGTTTCACCAAGATCCTCAAGGAAGACTACGCCCGCTCGCTCGACCGGATCGGCAACGACCACCTCGACCGCGTGCTGGGGGCTGCGGCCCGCATGAACGGCATGATCGATGCGCTGCTGGCGCTGTCGCAGCTCACGGCCAAGCCGGTGACCCAGCAACCGGTGAACCTGAGCCAGCTGGCGACCTACATCGTCGACGACCTGCGCCGCCAGTCGCCCGAGCGGGTGTGCGAGGTGCATGTGCAGGCCGGGATGACCGTCCAGGGCGACCCCACGCTGCTGCGCGTGGTGCTGGACAACCTGCTGGGCAATGCCTGGAAGTACTCCGGCAAGTGCACCCGCACGGTGATCGAGTTCGCCTGCGAGAACCAGGGCGGGCGCGTGGTCTACCACGTGCGCGACAACGGCGCCGGCTTCGACATGCGGTTTGCCGACCGGCTGTTCGGTGTGTTCCAGCGCCTGCACAGCGCCAGCGACTTCCAGGGCACCGGCATCGGCCTGGCGTCGGTGCAGCGCATCATCCGCCGGCATGGCGGACAGATCTGGGCCGAATCCGAAGTCGGCCAGGGTGCGACGTTCTATTTCACGCTGGGCGAGGCGACCCGCGGCCGGTGAGCCCCGGGCGCAGCGAGCGGGAAGGAACATGCGGGCGCCCAGGCCTGCCTCGCGGCCTGCTCGACCAGCACGTGCACGTCGTGGCCCGTGCTGGTGGTGCCGACCTGAAAAGCCTTCCGCGGCACTGTGCGCGTGAGGCACGGGCTCGTGGTCGTCTCCCCCACCCCGCCGCAGCCCACCAGCTCAGCAAACCAGCAGCACATGGCGCGGCCAACCACCTTGTTGTCATTGGCCCTGCCAGGTCATGCCCGCGAAGGCGGGCATCCAGACACCACGCAGGCGTACCGGCATGGATCCCCGCCTGCGCGGGGATGACGACTCGAAGCTTGCTGCAGGCTCAGGCTCACACGCTGCCGGGAGCACTCAGGGTTTCCAGGGCCGTGACGAAACGCCGGCTCTGCTCTTCGAGGCTCAGGCGCTCCTGGGTGGCCAGGCGGTTCAGCCGCTCCAGCGCCTGGGCGCGGGTCAGCGAGAAGCGTGTCTAGACAGGCTGGCCCTGGAATGCGAGCGGGATCAATGTTCACTCGGCGGAACGTTTGCGCCGAAACGTATCGCTGTACAGCATCGAGAGGCTGTCCTAGGAGTCGGCGGCGAGGCCTGGCCCTTGCTCGTCCCGCGCCGTTCACCAGGTCATGCCCGCGAAGGCGGGCATCCAGACACCACGCAGGCGTACCGGCATGGATCCCCGCCTGCGCGGGGATGACGACTCGAAGCTTGCTGCAGGCTCAGGCTCACACGCTGCCGGGAGCACTCAGGGTTTCCAGGGCCGTGACGAAACGCCGGCTCTGCTCTTCGAGGCTCAGGCGCTCCTGGGTGGCCAGGCGGTTCAGCCGCTCCAGCGCCTGGGCGCGGGTCAGCGAGAAGCGGTGCATGGCAATGCCCACCGCAATGGCCACCACCTGCTCGAGCACGTCGCTGTGCGGTGCCGCCGCGGTGTCGCCGGCGGGCTCGCGCCGATGGCTGCGCTGGTTGGCGAAGGCGGCCTCCACGGCCGGCACGATCTGACGAATGTCCAGCGGCTTGACGAGGTAGGCGACCGCCCCCAGGGCCTTGATCTTGGCCAGGGTTTCCTCGTCCGAGAACGCCGAGAGGAACATGAACGGGATCTGCAGGTAGGTCCGCAGGTATTCGGCCACGTCGAAGCCGCTCTTGCCCTCCATGCGGATGTCCAGCAGCGCAAGCTCCGGCCGGTGCTCGCGCGCCAGCAGGATGGCATCGTCACCGTTGTCGGCATCGATGACCGCATAGCCGGCCTGCGACAGGCCATGCGCCAGCGTGGCCAGCACGAGCCTGTCGTCGTCCACCACGAGGATCTTGCCTTTGTCTGACACGATATGTCCGGGTTCCGGCGGTATTGCGCAACCTCGATTGTGTCCGATGTCGTTGCCGCAGCAACGCGCCCGATCGCACGAAAAGCAGGGGAATCACGCCCCAGGTCTCGCGCCGGCCCCGGGTGCGGTCGACTTACAGCGGCTCCAGGCGGCTCACGCCGGGGGGCATGAGCCGCACGACCGCCTGCACACGCTCGCCCACGTTGTCCAGCGTCAGACGGGCGCTGCGGCGCGGCAGCAAGGCGCGGATCAGGCCCAGGCCGGACACACCGCCCGGCACCTGGGCCAGGCTGAAGCCGTCGCGCAGGCGGCCGATGTTGGACACCTCGATCTGCACCGCGTCAGGCTCGCAGATCAGCCGGCAGTCGATCTCGCCTTCGGCGCTGTGCTTGATCGCATTGGTCAGCAGTTCGTTCAGGGTCAGGGCGATCGGGATCGACTCGGCCTCCGGCAGCGCCCACTCATGCACATGCTCCCCCTCGACGCGCAGCACGATCGGGCGGTCGAAGGTCTTCTGCACCGAGCCGGTGATGGCCTCCACGACCCGACGCAGGCGCAAGGGGCCGGTGGCCCCGACCTGCAGCCCGTAGACGTGAGCGATGGCCTGCACCTGCCCGGCCACCTCGCTGATCGCCGAGGCCATCTCGGGCTTGCGCGCGGCGATCTGCTGCAGCAGCCCGGCCACCCCCTGCAGGTTGTTCTTGATGCGGTGGTGCACTTCCTTCACCAGCAGCTCGCGCTGCGAGATCGCGGCCTCCAGCCGTGCCTCCTCGGCGGCGCGCTGCTCGGTGACGTTGGTGGCCACCAGCAGGAGCTGGTCGGGCGGCTCGCCCGGCTTGGCCAGCGGCAGGTAACGTGCGTCCCACACGGTGGGCTCGCCCTGAAGGTCCAGCCGGTACTCCCGCTGCGTGACCCCGTCGAAGCTCAGCGCAGCGTCCATGTCCGCCCGGTAGGTGGCTGCGGCAGCCGGCGGATGGATCTCCTCCGGGACACGTCCGATCAGCGACGCCACCGGGCGCCCCACCAGCGCGGCGGCGATCTGGTTGATCTGCAGCACACGCAGTGTGCGGGCATCGCACAGCGTGATGGCCAGCGGCGCCAGCTCAATGATGCGTTGCAGCGAGGCCTGGGCATCGGCGATGCGTTGTTCGGCCTGGCGCCGGCTGTCGATGTCGAGCAGCGCGTAGGTCAGGTCACGGCCTTCGGCATGCACGTCCGTCAGCACCGCATTGCCGACCACCCAGAAATTGCGCCCGTCGCGGGCACGGACCTCACATTCGAAGTTCCAGGTCTCGCCCTCGTCCATGCGGTCGACGACCGACACGTCACGGAAGGGATGATCGGCATGCTGGGTGGCCACGACACTGATCGGACGGCCGACAAAGTCGCCAAGCTCCCCGCCGAACATGCGGCGCGCCGAGCGGTTCATCCATTCGATGCCCTGGGGCCCGACGGTGACGATGCCCACGAACACCGAATCGAGGATGGCGCGGGTGCGCTCGGCCTGGGTGACCAGCGCCTGCTCGGCACGATGTCGGGCGTCGACGTTGACGTAGGACGCGATGACGCCGTCTTCGGGCTCACCTTCCTGCACCAACCGCTTGCTGACCTGCACCCATTGCAGGCTGCCGTCGCGGCAGCGCATCACGCGCTCGCCGGTCCAGTGGCCGTCTCGCATCAGCGCGGTGGCCTCGTCTTCGGGCAGGTCTTCCGGGTCCCATTCGCTGGCGAACAGGCTGGCTTCGTCCATGTGGGCCAGATCGGCCAGCCCGTGGCCGCTCAGCAGCGCCAGGCCCTCGTTGGCGCGCTGCACCCGGCCCCGGCGGATGAAGGCGATGCCGACGTCGGACACGCTGAACATCAGCTCGCGGTCCCGCGCCACCGCCTCCAGCTCCATCTGCTGCATCTTCAGGCGCGTGACGTCGGACAGCACGGCAATCGACTCGACCTCGGGACCGCTGCTGTCCATGCGCCGGATCGACAGCGCACACCAGCGGGTCGGGCGCTCGGGCACGCGGATCTCGATTTCAGTCTCGTACAGGCCGGACTCGGCCAGGGCCTGCGCCGCCTCGCTCACTACACGCTCGCCCAGTTCGGCATCGGCCAGGGCCTCCTGCAGGTGCAGCCGGCCGGCCGCGTCGGGGCGCAGGGCCAGCAGGTGTTCGAGCTGGCGGTTGTAGCGCAGCAGCAGGTCGCCGCGCAGATAGGCGATGCCCGCCGAGGAGCTGTCGAGGATGGTCGTGAGCTCGCGCAGCAGGCGATCGCTGCGCTGCTGGGCCAGATGCTGGTCGGTGACGTCGAGCGTGACGACCGACGCGCTGCGCCGGCCTGAAGCGAGCACACGGGGCTCGACCCGCGTGAGCAGCCAGCGCAGGCCGAGTTCCGGGTGCTGGATGGCATAGCGGGCCTCGGTGCGGTCGCCATTGCGCAGCGCGCGCTGGACGCGGTCGAACTCGCCCATGGTGTCGGGCCGGACCAGGTCGCGCCCGATCGCGCGCAGCTCGCTGGACATCAGGCTGACGTCCGCATCGGCGCTCACGGCCGCCTGGCTGGGCTCGAAACGTCCGGTGTAGGCATCGAACACGGCCAGGCCGGCGTGCGCGGTCTCGACCAGCGCACCGAGCTGGGACTGGGCCTTGTCGAGCTGGTCCTCGGCCGTGCGGTCTTCGAGCACACACATGAAGCGGCGCAGCTCGCCGCGCTGCTCGAGGCAGCGCACCACGGCTCGCAATACCCGCTCGTCCTCGTCGAGTTCGACCTGACCATGCCGGTGCAGCAGCGCGCTGCCCGGGTGCAGGTCGGCCAGCGGGCCGCCGGCGTACCAGCCCAGCAGCTCCTGCAGACTGGCGTCGGCCTGGGCGAGGTTGGGCGGCACGGCACCGACGAGCTGGTGGAGCGCCGGGTTGCTGCGCACCACGGTGCCGTCCTCGTCGAACAGCATCATGCCCACCGGGCTGAGGTCGAACCACTGATCGAGTTCGAGGGCCGAGCGCTCGGCGCGGTCGCGGGCCTGCATCTCGGCGGTGCAGTCCTGCAGCACCGTCACCCAGCGGGGCTGGCGGCGGTCGTCCTCGACGGCATGCGATACCGCCCTGAACCACCGCACCTGGCCGGACGCATCCAGCAGACGGCGTTCCATCACCTGGGACACCGGGCTGTCGTGCAGCTCCAGCGCCATCTGCCGACGTGCAGCCTGCTGGGGCTCGCGGTCGTCGGGGTGCAGCAGCGCCAGCGGGTCCAGGCCGAGCAGTTCGTCACGCGCGCGGCCGGTGTAGGCCAGCATGGCCTGGTTGGCGTCGATCAGGCGGAAATGCTGGTCCTGGATCCAGACCGGAAAGGGCGAGTCCCAGAACATGCGCTGCAGGGCCTGCAGCGCAGCCCCCGGCGAGGCGGATGCCGCCGGCGCCCCGGCCGCAGCCGCGGCAGTGGGGCCGCGCGTGGCCACATCGACGGGATCGAAACCCAGCACCCATTGACGTGGGCCATGGGCGATCAGGTAAAGCCTGACCGCGGTGCCGTTGGCCAGCATCGCTCGTGGCCCCGTGACGGGGCGCGGCTCGGTGCTGCCGGTCGGCGCCGGACGGCCCTGGCGCAACTGTCCCAGCACCCATTGCACCGCTGACAGGCCCAGCACCGAGACGAGCGACGACACACTGGCCCCTGCCGCCGTGCGCAGGCCGTCGCGCGCGGCCCGGTTGGCCGCCTCGATCGCGCCGGCGGGCCCGAGCAGCAGCGCAGGCGGGCCCTGCTCGAAGGCCGCACTGCTGCCGAGGCTGTCGTGTTCGTTGGGCGCTGCGCTCATGGAGGGGTAGTCATCTGGCGGACCCGCCACCTGCCAGTGTAGGTGCAGGCGGGCAGGCCGGACCAGCCCCTCACTCGAGCTGGGACGCCATCGTGAGCGTACCCAGCACGGCGCGGTTGACCTCCTGCAGGCTGAGCAGCAGGTGCTCGGCATACTCGTTGATCACCGGGGCGGTGTCGGATTCCACCGCCTTGGCCAGGTCCAGGTGGTACTGGTAGGGGCCGCTGCCGTCGACCAGCGCCTGGTAAACCCGCTCGGGCACCGGGATGGTCTTGAGCAGTTCGTCGAAGGGTTTGTGGAAGAGCTTGTCCAGCAGCGAGAACACGCCGCAGATGAACACCTCGCCACGCATCTCCTCATCGGCCGCGTGGGCCACGAGCTGCTCCATGAAGATGCCGCGGCGCACCGAGGCGAACATCACCGGGCGCATGTTGGCGTCCTTGCTGGCCGTGGCCAGCAGCAGCGCAAGCCAGCGCTTGAGCCGCTTGTAGCCCAGCATCATGATCGCGTGGCGGAACGAGCTGATCTCGACCGACAGGCCGAACGCCGGCGAGTTGATGTAGCGCATGAGCTGGAAGGCCAGTGCCGGGTCGCGCTTGAGCACGGCCTCGAGCTTGTCGATGTCTTCGGCGGCGTCGACCCGGCGGATCAGCTCGAGCAGCACGGTCATGTCCGGCTGCCCGGGCTTGGCTCCGGTCGCGCTCATGACGTCTTCGATGGGCCAGCCCAGCACCGCCAGGGCGTTGCGGGCAAAGCTGTTTTCCATCTCGGCCACGGTGCGCACACCGCTCTGGATGAAGCCCATGCTGCGCGTCACGCCGGGGTCGGCCTGGCCAGGGGTTTCACCGCGGCGGCGGTCGTCGGCCAGATCGATGATCGAGTACTTGAAGCACGGCAGCACTTCGCGCGGCAGCAGGGACGGCGGGCGCCCGTGCAGCAGCAGGGTGTTGCCATTGCGGTGCAACTGGGTGATGACCTCGGTGTTGGCGGCATCGCAGGCGATGAACGACGGCACTTCGATCATCACCGAGGACATCGGCTGGGCACGCAGCAGGTCGTTGAGCAGCGTCTCGCTCATGATGTTGAGCGAGACCTTGGCCCCGCCCTCGGGCCAGACCTCGGCAATCGCGGCCAGCAACTGGTCGGCCACCAGCGGCTCGGACGGCCGCAGCGCCGAGACGGTCAGCCGGGTGGCCACGACGGACCGGTTGCGGTCCACCATCGGGGAATAGCTCAGGGCGATGTTCCGCAGAACGTCGATGTCCATAGGGAAAGAGATTCCTGTCGCGTTCCCGGGTGCGGCACGTCAGGCGATGTAGTCGAACAGGCTCATGCGCTGCACCTGGGAGTAGGTCTTGAGAACCGCATCGTAGCCGGTTTGTTTGCTCTGGAAGTCGGAAATGCCCTCGACCATGTCCAAATCTTCCGCATTCGAGCGCTCGATCTGTGCGTCGAGCTTGGTGCCGGCCTGCCGGCCCTCGACGTTGTCGATGCGGTTGAGGGTATCCCCCACCGCGCTGCGCACCGAAGTCATGCGCGACAGCACCGAGTCCAGGTTGTTCAGGCCGTCGCTGACCAGCTGCTGCACCTCGGCCTTGCTGGGGGTCGGGTTGGTCTGCGTCAGCGCCGCGATGGCCCGGTCCAGCGTGTCGAACACCGACAGGCTCTGGGTGCTGGGCCGGATCTCGAACACTTCGGTGTCGGCCGGCGTGCCGGTGATCGAGAACGACATGCCGTCGACCTCGATCGTCTCGCCGCTTTCGTAGGGCACGCCACTCACCGGCGGCGCCAGCGGGGCGCCGTTGCGCAGCACTTCGTAGGTCGTGCCGGCGCCTGTGACCGAAAAGGTCACGCTGTAGTCGTCGCCGGTGATGGCGGACGGGTCGACCACCTGGCCCACACTGATCCAGGCATTGGTACGGCCGGCCGGCGCCACGGTCTCGAACACGCCATTGCCGGTGGGAGCGGTCGACCAGGCCAGGCGGCCGTCGACCGTCAGCGGCAGCGGTTCGCCGGAGGCGGCACTGACCTCACCGGCCACGCCGGTGAACACCACCGGGCCGTTGGGCGGGGCCTGATCGACAAACGGAGCGCCGGCCACACCCTGGCCGGCAAAGACAAACCCGCCCTTGCCGTCGGGCGTGTTGGCAATGTTCAGCAACTGGTCGCGCAGCTGCTGCAGCTGCTGCGCCTGGATCTTCAGCTCCTTGTCGCTGTAGGAGGCATTGCCCGCTGCGACCATGCTCTCGCGGGCCGACTGCAGCACCGACGTGGCCTCGCCCAGCGTGCTTTCGGCCAGGGTCATCGCCGTGCGGCTGGCCTCGACGCCTCGCTGCGCGGCGGTCATGCGCTGCTCCAGAGCCAGGGCCCGCTCGGCACGGGCCGCCGCGGTGGGGTCGTCGCTGGCACGCAGCACGCGCTTGCCGCTGGTCAGCCGGGTCTGGGACTCGGCCAGCTCGACCTGCCGCTTCTGCATGTTGGCCACCGACGCGTCATACATGTGGGCTGTGGCGATGCGCATGGGTCAATCCACTTCTGGAGGGTTGTCGTCAACGGCCGGCGGCCGTCTGCAGCAGCGTGTCGAACACCTGCTGGGCGATCTGCAGCACCTTGGCCGCGGCCTGGTAGCTCTGCTGGAACTGGATCAGGCGGGCGGCCTCTTCGTCCAGGTTCACCCCCGACACGCTGGAGGCCGCCTGCTGGGCCTCCTGTGCAACGGAGGTGGACATGTCCGACAGCACCTGCGCGCGCTGCACGCGCACGCCGATGTCGGCCATCGCGCTGGCGTACGCATCGGTGAAGGTCTCGCCACCGGCCAGCACGGCTTCGCCGGTCAGGGGGTCGATCTCGGCCGGCACCTTGGGCGACAGCCCCACCACGGCCTGGTCGCGCAGGGCCACGTAGGCCAGGGCATTGCCGTTGTCGGTGCCGAACGAGGTGCTGTTCAGCGTGGAGTCGACCGAGATGCGGTCGCCGGGCTGCGGGGCGCCGTTGACCACCATCTCCCAGCCGTTGATGCTGATGGTCTGCCCGGGCATCACCGTGCCCGGGGGCAGCGCGGGCGGCACGGGATAGTCCACGGTGCCGGTCACGGTGAAGGTGTAGCCGGTGATCGCGTCGCCACCGGTGAACTCGATGGTGATCGGGTTCTCCAGGCCGTAGGCGTCGGACAGGGTGGTCAGCCGTCCGACCGAACCGGTGCCTGCGTTGCCGCTGTCGGCCGCGGCAAACACGCGCGATGCGGCAGCGAGGTCGCTGGGGTCGCCGAGCAGTCGGCTCATGGTCTGGGCGGCCGTGCCCATCGGCTGGATCAGGAAGCGATCGCCGTCGGCCGGCGCGCCGCTGTCCAGCGTGAACGAGAAGCCGTCCGCGGTGGTGTAGGTGTCCACCGCGTCGAAGGTGAGCGGCACGTTCTGGCCGTCGCTCAGGCGTGTCATGCTCCAGGTGCCTGCATCGAAGCGCAGCATGTAGTCGGATGCCGCCAGGGCCCGCGACTCGGTGATGTCGATGGACAGGCTGGCCGTGCCGGTGTTGAGCTGCGTGCCGTCCACCCCCTTGGGCGTGAGGTAGCCCGGGGCGCCGATCGCCAGCAGCGGCTTGCCGACCTGGCGATGCTGGTCGAAGCCGAACGACTGCTGCTCATTGATCTGGTCGGCCAGCGTGACCGCCAGGCGGCCGATCAGGTTGTTGGCGTCGACCAGGTCCTTGTTCTGGA
This sequence comes from uncultured Burkholderiales bacterium, assembly GCA_965650765.1. Lineage (GTDB taxonomy): Bacteria > Pseudomonadota > Gammaproteobacteria > Burkholderiales > Burkholderiaceae_C > Caldimonas. The sequence goes on along the minus strand of CBFGPV010000029.1, from coordinate 8,938 downwards.
AGGTCAGCAAACCGGCGATCGAGCCGCCGCCCAGGCCGGAGTCGGGCAAGGCGCGGGTGACTCCGCCTTCGACCACCCCGAGCCGAAGCTGCAGCGGATCGAAGGCGCCGGGCACCACGGTCATTTTCAGTGCGCTGTCACCCAGCACCAGCCGCTGGCCGCCGCCGATGAACAGGCCCACCGTGCCGTCGCTGGCCGGCACCTGGGACACCTGGATCAGGTCGCTCAGCTCGGCAATGGCCCGGTCACGCTGGTCCATCAGGTCATTCGGCTCGTGACCCAGCCCGATCACGCGGGCGATCTGCTGGTTCAGGCTCGCCACGCCAGATGCCAGCGCATTGACCCGGTCGACCGAGACCTTCAGCTCCTGCGCCACACCGTCGCGGATGCTCTGCAACTGGTTGGCCGAGGTACGGAAGCGCTGCACCATCTCTTCGGCCCGCGACAGCACGACCTGGCGTGACGACGAATCGCCCGGGTTGTTGGCAATGTCGACAAAACCGTTGAGCACCTGGCCGGCCGCATGGCCGAGGCCCGACTCGCCCACCCCGAACACCTTCTCCAGGCGCCCCAGCTGGGTGAGCTGGGCCTGGTCGCGTGCCGCGATCGACCGGCTCAGTGCCGCCTCACGGGTCAGGAACACGTCGTGCTCGCGCTTGACGGTCGTGAGATTCACGCCCTTGCCGAAGAACCCCGCGCCGGTGAACTGGCCGCCGGCCGTCTCGAGCTGCACGGTCTGGCGCGAATAACCCGGCGTGTTGGCGTTGGCGATGTTCGCCGCGGTGGTATTGATCTGCGCCTGGGCCGCAAACATGGCCCGGGTGCCGATGCCGAAGATGCCTCCCATGGCGGGCTCCTCAGGAGGTGGCACGCTGCAGGCGCAGCGTGGTGTTGATGATGCGGGTCAGCTTGTCGGCGTAGGCCGGGTCGGTCGCGTAGCCGGCCTTCTGCAGGCCCTGGGCAAAGCCCTGGGCCGTGTCGCCGTTGCGGATCACCTGGGCATAACGCTCGTTGTTCTTCAGCAGACGCGCATAGTCACGGAAGGCCGCCTCGGGCGTGTCGTACGAGCGGAACTTCGCCTTGACCTTGTGGGCCTTGCCGTCGATGTATTCGGTGGTGGTGATCTCGGCCACCTTGCCGGTCCAGCTGCCGGTGGCCTTGATGCCGAACAGGTTGTGCGACGGCGTGCCGTCGGCATTGCGGATCTGCCGCTGGCCCCAGGCCGACTCGTGCGCCGCCTGCGCCAGGATGAACTCGGACGGGATGCCGGTCTCCTGCGACGCGACCTTGGCCGCCTGCCAGTGGTCCCGCAGAAAATCGCCCTGCTTGCCGGGTGCACGCGGCGCCGCGATGTCCTGCGGCAGGCGCTGGAACTGCGCCGGCAACTGCAGCGTGGCCGCCCTCGGCGACAACGGTTCGGCCGTGCCGCCCATGTTGCGCGACAGTTGCCGCGCGATCATGTCGGCCAGGCCGCCGGGCAGTCCGCTCATCTGGGTGGCGTACTGGTTGTCGAGCATTTCGGTGCCCATGTCGGAGCCGCCGTTGTCGAGCATGCCGGACTTCATCGTGGTGGCCCGCATGCTCTTGAGCAGCTCCTGCATGAAGACCGTCTCGAACTGCTTGGCCGCTTCCTTGATGGCCGCCTTGGGGTCCTTGGCCGCGGACGCACGCAGCGCGTCCAGCGAACGCGCGTCGCCGGCCAGCCCCTGGGAGGCGCTGGACGGGTCGATCAGGGTGCGGCCGAGTTCCATGGTCAGATCACTTCCAGCTCGGCCTGCAGCGCACCGGCTGCCTTCATCGCCTGCAGGATGGCCAGCAGGTCCATCGGCGTGGCGCCCAGTGCATTGAGGGCCTTGACCACGTCGGTGAGCTGCGTGCCGGCCGGCACGTTGATCAGCGAGCCGCCGTCCTGGCGGATCTGGATGTCGGCCTGCTCGGCCACCACGGTCTGGCCGCCGGACAGGGGGCCGGGCTGGCTGACCACCGGCGTGGAGCTGATCGACACCGACAGGTTGCCGTGGGCCACCGCGGCCGGCGCCAGCGTCACGGCCTGGTTCATCACGATCGAGCCGGTGCGGGCGTTGAGCACCACCTTGGCCGCCGGTGTGGCGGTTTCGATCGGCAGGGATTCGATGTCGGCCAGGAAGGCCACGCGCTCGCCGGGCGCCGTAGGCACGCGCACACGCACCACCCGCCCGTCCATCGCCTCGGCCACACCCTCGCCCTTGGCACGGTTGATGGCGCCTGCCACCTGGCGTGCGGTGTTGAAGTCCGCTGCGTTGAGGTCGAGCTGGATGTAGTCGCCCTGGTGCAGCGGCGTGGCCACGCTGCGCTCCACGGTGGCGCCGCCCGGGATGCGGCCGGCGCTGAGGTGATTGATCTGGACCTTCGAGCCGCCCTGCGCCGCGCCGGCGCCGCCAACGATCAGGTTGCCCTGGGCCAGCGCATAGATCTGCCCGTCGGCGCCCTTGAGCGGCGTGGCGATCAGCGTGCCGCCGCGCAGCGACTTGGCATTGCCCATCGACGACACATTGATGTCGATCGCCTGCCCGGGCTGGGCAAAGGCCGGCAGCTGCGCCGTGACCATCACGGCCGCGACGTTCTTGAGCTGCATGTTGGTGCCGGGCGGAATGGTCACGCCCATCTGCTGCAGCATCGAGGCGATGCTCTGCGCGGTGAAGGGGGTCTGGGTGGTCTGGTCGCCGGTGCCGTCCAGGCCGACCACCAGGCCGTAGCCGACCAGCTGGTTGGCCCGCACGCCTTGCACGGCGGCCACTTCCTTGATGCGCAGCGCCTGGGCCGGCAGGGGCCACCACAACGCGGTGCTGGCAAGCAGCATCGCCAGGGCGACGGCAAGGCGCAGGAGTCGGTCTGGGGTGGTGTTCATCGGCCAATGTCCTCGATACTTGAGGACATTGTTGGCCGTGATCAGAGCGGCAGAACGCTCAAAAAGAACCGGGCTAACCAGCCAATTACCTGGGCATCGGCCTGCTGGCCGCGACCGCGGTACTCGATGCGGGCGTCCGAGATCTGTGAAGAACTCACGGCATTGCCGGGCTGGATGGCCCGCGGGTCGACCCGACCCGAGAAGCGCATGACCTCGACGTTCTGGTTCAGGCCGATCTGCTTTTCGCCGGCGATCACCAGGTGCCCGTTGGGCAGCACCTCGATCACCGTGGCGGTGATGGTGCCGGTGAAGTTGTTGGTGCTTTCGGTGCCGCCCTTGCCGGCAAAGGTGTTGGCCGAGGACCCGGCAAAGCTGGCCCGCCCGAACGAGTTCGGGTTGACCCCGGGGATCGCCGTGATGCCCGCCTCGATCGCACCGGTCTTTTCGACCGTCGACGACGACTTCTGGCTGGCCTGCACCCGCTCGACGATGTTCACCATCACGGTGTCGCCGGTCATGCGGGCACGGTGGTCCTCGAACAGCGGGCGGTAGCCGCCTCCTGCGAACAGCGAACCGGTGTTCACCTGCGGCTGGGCCACCACCTGCGGTCGCGCGGTCAGTGCCGGTGCAACGTCCACCTTGGGGCCCATCGACTCGCAGCCGGTGAGCCCGCCCAGCACCGGTGCGAGCAGCAGTGCCAGCGTGAGTTTTCTGAACATCATCACAAGTCCTCCGGCGCGGGTCACATCTGCGACAAGCGCTGCAGCATCTGGTCGGTCGTCTGGATGGCCTTGGAGTTCAGCTCGTAGGCGCGCTGGGTCTGGATCATCGCGACCAGCTCCTCGACCACGTTCACGTTCGAGGTCTCGACATAACCCTGCTGCAGCAGCCCCAGGCCTTCGCCGCCCGGATTGCCCGGTGTGGGGGCACCCGAGGCGGCCGTCTCGACGAACAGGTTCTGGCCGCGCGGCTCCAGGCCCCCCGGGTTGGGGAATCCGGCCAGCTGCAGGTTGCCCAGCTGCACCGGCTGGGCATTGCCGGGCACCTGCGCGGTCACCACACCATCGGGCGCGACGGTGATGCTCTGCGTGTTCGGCGGCACGGTGATGCCCGGGGCGATCACGTAGCCGTTGTTGGTGACGAGCTGGCCGTTGGCGTCGGTCTTGAACGAACCGTCGCGCGAGTAGGCCGTGCTGCCATCGGGCATCTGCACCTGGAAAAAGCCGTTGCCGTTGATGGCCACGTCCAGGCTGTTGTTGGTCTGCTGCAGCGTGCCCTGCGAGAAGTTGCGGGCCGTGGCCACGGCGCGCGAGCCCAGGCCGACCTGCAGCCCCGTGGGCAGGGTCGACTGCTCGCTGGAGTTGGCTCCGCTTTGCCGCAGGTTCTGGTACATCAGGTCCTCGAACACGGCGTGGGCCCGCTTGTAGCCGGTGGTCCCCACGTTGGCGAGGTTGTTGGACACGGTGTCCATCTGAAGCTGCTGGGCTTCCATGCCGGTCTTGGCAATCCACAGGGCGCGCATCATGATGTGTCGACTCCGTTACGCGTTGGTTGAGAGCAGTTTGGCCGAGGCGTCTTCATTGCGCTCGGCGGTCTGCAGCATCTTCATGTGAGCCTCGAACTGGCGGGCTGCGGCAATCATCGAGACCATGGTCTCCACCGCGCTCACGTTCGAGCCTTCAAGGGCGCCGTCCTGCAGCGTGGCATTCGGGTCGGCCGGCAGGTCCTCGCCGTCGGCGGCGCGGAACAGACCGTCGGTGCCGCGCTGCAGCGGGGCTTCGGGTGTCACGAGCTTCAGGCGGCCCAGCGGCGTGACCGTGCCATTGGCGGCCACGGCCGAGACCGTGCCGTCCTTGCCGATCTGCGGCCGCGCATCGGGCGGGATCTGGATCGGCCCGCCATCGCCCATCACCAGCAGTCCGCTGAAGGTGCTCAGCGTGCCGTCGGCGGCGGTGGTCAGTGCGCCGGCGCGGGTGTAGGCCTCGGTGCCGTCCAGCCCTTGCACCGCCAGCCACGCATTGCCCTGCATGGCCACGTCCAGCGGGCGACCGGTCGGGTGGACCGGGCCGTTCGAGGCGTCGTAGCCGATCGTGGTCTCGAGCGAATAGACCCGCGTGCTGGCCCCGTCGCCGCGCACGGGCACGGCGCGAAACGCCTGCAGCTCGGCGCGAAAGCCGGTGGTCGAGGCGTTGGCCAGGTTGTTGGCCAGCAGTTCCTGGCGCTGCGAGGTCGCCTTGGCGCCTGCCATCGACAGGTAGATCATGCGGTCCATGCTCGACCCCTTGAATGCCTAGTGGGTGGCGCGCTCGTCAGCGCATGTTGACCAAGGTCTGCATGACCTGGTCCTGCGTCTTGATCGTCTGCGCGTTGGCCTGGTAGTTGCGCTGGGCGGTGATCATGGCCACCAGCTCGCCGGTGAGGTCCACGTTCGACTCTTCCAGCGCACCGCGCTGCAGCGTGCCGGCACCGCCCGCACCCGGGGTGTTCGGGCGCGGCTCGCCGGCCATCTCGGTGGCGCGCCACACGTTCGCGCCCAGCGGCTCCAGGCCGTTGGGGTTCTGGAAGGTGTACAGGGCGATGGCACCGATCTCGCGGGTCTCGCCGTTGGAATAGCGGGCGATCACCCGGCCGTCGGTCTCGGGCGTCACGCCGACCAGGTCGCCGGGCGCCTGACCGTTCTGGTCGATGTCGGTCACCGCAAACGCAGCACCGAACTGCACCGCGCCAGACATGTCCAGCGCATACGAGGCCGCCGGTGTGGCCGCGCCGAAGTCGAGTGCGACGGCACTGAGGTCGGCCGTGGGCAGGCCGGTGGCCGGGTCGAAGTCGACCACGGCCAGGGGCACGGCATCGGCCGCCACGCCGTCCTTGGTGGCGTGCACTTCCCACTGGTTGTCGGCCACCTTGCGGAAGTAGAAGGTCACCGACGACGGCACGCCCAGCGGGTCGTAGGTGGTGACCGAGGTCGCGTTGTTGTACGACTCGGCGTCGTTCACGTCGAAGGCCACGGTGCGGGCTTCGGCACGGGCGTCGAGGTTGAACTCGAGGTCGACCTCGGTGGTGGCCACCGCGCCCAGGCCGGAGGTCGGCACCTGGATGGGCCCGTTGGCGCCGACCAGGGCCTTGCCCTGGTTGGTCACGATGAAACCGGACTGGTCGATCTTGAACTGGCCGTTGCGGCTGTACAGCCGCTCGCCGGTGACGCTGCCGCTGGTGCGGTCGAAGTCGGCCACCTGGAAGAAACCGCCGCCGTTGATGGCCATGTCCAGCGGGTTGTCGGTGATCGTGATGTTGCCCTGCGTGAACTGCTGCGCCACCTTGGCCACGTTCACCCCGATGCCGATGCTGCCGGCGCCCGCGCCATTCATGGCGTTGGCGTACATGTCGGCAAACTCCGCCCGCGAGCCCTTGAAGCCCACCGTGCTGGCGTTGGCGATGTTGTTGCCGATGACGTCCAGATTGCGGCTGGAGGCGTTCAGGCCGGAAAGCCCTTGCTGGAAACTCATGGTCTGTCCTTTCGGGAGGTAACCTGGTGGGGAAGATGGCTGGCGCGGGGCATCAGGTCAGATGACCGCCTTGACCTTGTCGTATGCCACGGTCTTGCCACTGAGCAGGTCAAGCTCCAGCACCCCGCCGACGGTGCTGATGGCGCCCACCGTGTCGCGGGCATAGGCGGTGGTCTCGACGGCCGTCTTGCCGGCGGTCGCCTTGACGTTGTAGGTGACGGCATCGCCTGCAGCGGCGGCATCCTCGGCCTTCCAGTGGAAGTGATGACGCCCCGGCTCCATGGCACCGAGCTCGAAGGTGTCCAGCACCTGGCCGCCGGCGCCGACCACCTCGACGGTGACCTTGTCGGCCTTGGCTGCCAGGTCGAACCCGGCCCGGCCTTCGCCTTCGATCAGGTACATGCTGTTGCCCGGCACCAGCACATCGCGACCGATCAGTGCGGCCCCCTGCATCGCCTGGGTCTGCATCAGCTGGCCCAGCATGGTCTGCAGGCTGGCATTGACCTTCTCGATGCCCGTCACCGTGTTGATCTGGGCCATCTGGCTCGTGACCTCGGCGTTTTCCATCGGGTTGAGCGGGTCCTGGTTCTTCATCTGCGCGACCAGCATCGTCAGGAAGCGGTCCTGGGCAGAGATCTCCTGCTTCGCCGTGGCTGCGCCCGCGGTGGACGCACCGCCGTTGACCGCGGCGTAGGGATTGGTCGGGGTGGTGACGGTGGTCATGAGGGTCCTTCAGGGCATGCGCGAGGCGGCGGGCTCACTGGCCCATCTGCAGCGTCTTGAGCAGCAGCCCCTTGGCCGTGTTCATGACTTCCACGTTGTTCTGGTAGGAGCGCGAGGCAGAGATCATGTTCACCATCTCCTCCACCGCATTCACATTGCTGTAGGTCACATACCCCTCGGCATCGGCCTGCGGGTGCGCCGGGTCGTGGATGCGTCGCCCCGGGGTGTTGTCTTCGGTGACCTGGTTGACCTTGACGCCGGCGGCGCCATTGGCACCCATCAGCACGGTCTGGAACTCCACCTGGCGCGCCTTGTAGGCCTGCCCGTCGGGCCCGGCCACGGTGTCGGCATTGGCCAGGTTGCTGGCCACCACGTTGAGCCGCTGGGACTGCGAACTGACGGCACTGCCGGAGATGTTGAAGATGTTGAACATCGACATGGCGGGATCCTTTCAGTCGTCCTTCGGGGCGCGATCACTGGCCGGTGATGGCGCTGAGCATGGTGCGCACACTGCCATTGATGAAACGCAGCGTGGCCTCGTAGCGCACGGAGTTGTCGGCAAAGCTGGCCCGCTCGCGGTCCATGTCCACCGCATTGCCGTCCAGATTGGTCTGGGCGGTCTGTGTGTACTTCAGGTCCACCGGGGCGCGTCCACCCACGGCATTCGTGATGTGCCCGGGCTGGGTGGCCGCAATCACCTTCGGGCCGCTGGCCTGGCCGCCCGACGACACGGCCTCGCGCAGCGTGGCGGCGAAGTCCATGTCGCGGCCCACGTAGCCCGGGGTGTCGGCGTTGGCGATGTTGCTGGCGATCAGGCGCTGGCGTTCGGCACGCAGCACCAGCGCTTCCGACTGGAAGTTCAGTGACTGGGTGAGGCGATCGAACATGGCTCAGGCCCTCGGATCGGGTGAATCGGTATCAGGCGCCCCCGGGTTCGGGAGGGCTTGACGGATACGGGCCATTGTCTGGACGCAGGGCCGCGAACATTAGCGGGAATAGCAGGCCAAAACTCGCTCATTTCCCCGCCCCCGGGCCGGCGCCGCCCCCTACAGTCCAGTCCGTTGCCTGTGCCGACCCCATGACACTCACCCTTCGCCCCTCATCGCCACGCACCGTTCACGGCCTGATCCTGGCCGGGGCGATGCTCGGCGCCGCGTCGGGTTCCATGGCGGCCGACACGAGTGACGTCGAGGCGAAACTGCGTCAGATGGCGCAGGCCCATGCCGAGCTTCAGCGTCCTGCCGCTGCGGGGGCACCCGCGCCGCGCGTCACCCGAGTGGAGGTGGCCGTGGGCGAGCTGGACAGCCGGATCAAGCTTGCCCCGTGCACCCGCATGGAGCCCTACTTGCCGCCCGGACTGAAGCCCTGGGGCCGAACCCGTCTGGGCATACGCTGTGTGGAAGGGCCGACGCGCTGGAATGTGTTCCTGCCGGTGACGGTGCGCGTCTTCGGTCTGGCCCTCACGGCCGCCACCCCGCTTTCAGCCGGCACCGTGGTGTCGCAAGCCCATCTCAAGCTCGCCGAGGTCGATCTCGCCGAGCAGCCGTCGGCCGCCCTGGCGGCGCCGGCAGACGCCGTCGGCCGGGCACTGACCCGCTCGCTGCCGGCCGGAGAAGCCTTAAGAAGCAGCCACCTGCGGCCGAAACAGTGGTTTGCGGCCGGCGACACGGTGAAGGTCCTGGCCGTGGGCCGGGGCTTCTCGGTGAGCAGCGAGGGCATGGCCCTGGCGCCCGGCCTGGAAGGCCGTCCGGTCCGTGTACGGGCTGCCAATGGCCGTATCCTCACTGGCATGGCACGCGCGGCCCACCTCGTGGAGGTGCGA
>CBFGPV010000028.1:0-34166 GCA_965650765.1 uncultured Burkholderiales bacterium | reverse complement strand
GTGCTGCATTTCGGCACCTCGACCACCCGCGGGCGCATTGATCGTGTCGAGGGGCAGGTGGTGCTCGACCGCCAGGCGCGCAGCGGCCGGGTCGACCTGCAGATCGATCTGGCGGCCGGCCTGTCCACCGGCATCGCCCCCTTCACGGCCCGCCTGAAGGAACCCGACCTGCTGGCCACCGCCGAGCATCCGACCGCATGGTTCGTCGCCGAACGCCTGGAATTCGATGGCGAGCGGCTGCGCGCGGTGCATGGGGAGCTGACGCTGAAGGGGGTGAGCCGCGGCCTGAGTCTCGTGGCCGTGCGCTTCGACTGTTATCGGAACCCGCTGTTCCGGCGCGAGGTGTGCGGCGGTGACTTCGAGGGCCGCCTGCGCCGCAGCGAGTTCGGCATGAGCTTCGGCCTGCCCTTCGTGGCGGACGAGGTGGTGCTCAAGGTGCAGGCCGAAGGCATACGCCAGTAGCCGGGGGGGCCGTGCTGGTCAGGATCGTCGGCGGGCGGCGCCGGCGTTGTCGCCCCGGTGACAGCCGGGCGGGCATGACGCCGCACATCATTGCCGCACCGCTCCGGATGCCGCATGCTGCGGGCTCCGGCATGCCCTTGACCGCCCGAAGAAAGGCCCGCCATGACCCTCGACGCCACGCCGGCCGACACGGCGATCAACGCCGAAGAGCGCACCGTGCACCGCATCTGCCCGCTGTGCGAGGCCTGCTGCGGGCTGGAGCTGAAGGTGCGCGGCCGCCAGGTCGTGTCGGTCCGCGGCCATGAGGCCGACGTCTTCAGTGCCGGTTACCTGTGCCCCAAGGGGGTGGCCCTGAAGGAGCTGCACGACGATCCCGATCGCCTGCGGATGCCGCTGGTCAGGCGCGACGGGAAATGGGTCGAGGTGGGCTGGGACGAAGCCTTGGCCGAGGTCGAGCGCCGGCTGACACCGCTGCTGACGCAGCATGGGCGGTCGGCGCTGGCGGTCGTGACCGGCAACCCCAATGTGCACAAGCTGGGCCTGGGCACGTATCTCGCACGGTTCATCCGCGCAGCCGGCACGCCCAACTTCTTTTCGGCCTCGACGCTGGACCAGATGCCCAAGCAGCTCTCGTCGGGGCTGATGTTCGGCCACTGGCTGTCGGTGGCCGTGCCCGACATCGAACGCTGCAACCACCTGCTGATGCTGGGGGCCAACCCGGCCGTCTCCAACGGCAGCCTGTGGACGGTGCCGGACTTTCGCGGCAAGGCACGGGCCCTGCGCCAGCGCGGCGGCCGGCTGGTGGTGATCGATCCGCGGCGCACCGAAACCGCCGACCTGGCCGACCAGCACCATTTCATCCGCCCCGGCACCGACGTGTTCCTGCTGCTGGGCATGGTGCACACGCTGTTCGACGAAGGCCGCTTGCGCCTGCGGCACCTGGCCGACCAGGTGAACGGGCTGGACGAGCTGGCCGCCGCGGTGCGGCCGTTTGCACCCGAGCAGATGGCCGGTCACTGCGGCATCGCGGCGCAGACGATCCGAACGCTCGCACGCGAGCTGGCCGCGGCCGAACGCGGTGCGATCTACGGCCGGCTGGGCACCTGCACCCAGGCCTTCGGCACCCTGTGCAGCTGGCTGATCGACGTGCTCAACGTGCTGTGCGGCCATCTCGATGCGCCAGGCGGCGTGATGTTTCCGAAGGCGGCGGCCTTCCAGGCCAACACCATGGGCCCGCCCGGGCGCGGACGAGGCATCACGGTGGGCCGGCACCGCAGCCGCGTGAGCGGTGCGCCCGAGGTGTTCGGCGAGCTGCCCGCAGGCTGCCTGGCCGAAGAGATCGAAACCCCCGGCGCCGGGCAGGTGAAGGCCTTGATCACGGTGGCGGCCAACCCGGTGCTGTCGGCCCCGAACGGGCCGCGGCTGGCACAGGCCCTGGGTCAGCTGGACTTCATGCTGTGCGTGGACATCTACCTGAACGAGACCACGCGCCATGCCGATGTGATCCTGCCCGGCCTGTCGCCACTGGAGGAATCGCACTACGACCCGGCGTTCTCGCAGTTGTCGCACCACAATCAGGCTCGTTTCAGCGAAGCGGTGTTCGCGCCACCGGCCGGCCAGCCGGCGGAATGGGAGATCCTGCTCACGCTGATCGCCATCCTGCAGGGCCGGGGGGCACACACCGACCGCCAGGCCCTGGACGACGAGCTGCTCAAGGCCGAGTTGGCCCGCACGGCCGGGCCGCAGGCCGATGCCCTGTTCGAGGCCGTCTCGACCTGGCGCGGCCCGGAACGGCTGCTGGACCTGGGCCTGCGCACCGGGCCCTACGGCCAGGGGCCCGACGGCCTGACACTGGCGCGTCTGCGCCAGGCGCGCGACGGCATCGACCTGGGCCCGCTGGCGCCGCGCATCCCGGAGGTGCTGCGCACGCCGTCGGGCCGCATCGAGCTGGCCCCGCCGTTGCTGATGGCCGACCTGCAGCGTGTGCCCGCACAACTGGAGCAGGCCCCCCCGCCGCTGGTGATCGTCGGGCGCCGGCAGGTGCGCTCCAACAACAGCTGGCTGCACAACCTGCCCCTGCTGGCCAAGGGCCCGTACCGCTGCACCTTGCTCGTGCATCCCGACGATGCGGCACGCCAGGGCCTGCAGCACGAGGGCCTGGCCGAGATCGAAGGCCCGGGCGGACGGCGGGTGCAGGCCGTGGTGGAGCTGAGTGCCGAGATGATGCCCGGGGTGGTCAGCCTGCCGCACGGCTGGGGCCATGACCTGCCAGGCAGTGCGCTGCGGGTGGCCGCCGACCGGCCGGGGGCCAACCTCAATGCGGTGCTCGACGAACAGGCCCGCGACCCGCTGTCGGGCAACGCAGTGCTCAGCGGTGTGCCCGTCAGCCTGCGCCCGGTGGTCGACACGCACTGATGCGCGGCGATCCCGCGCCGCGGCTCAGCGGCGCCACCACCAGGCCAGGTCGTCGATCACCGGCAGTGCGGCCATGGCCACGAGCAGCAGGGCAAACGGGATGGCCGCCGCAAACCCCAGCAGCTTGAAGGCCACCGCCCCGACCAGCCCGCCGGCGACGAACAGGCCGAGGATGGTGAGGTGGATGCGCAACTTGTCGCGGTTGGCCATCACGAAGTGTTCCTGATTCGCCTCGGGCGAGCGGTTCCAGTACAGCAGCCGCCCCAGCTCGATGCCCAGGTCGGTGACGATGCCGGTCATGTGGGTGGTGCGGATCTCGGCCTGCGAGATCTTGGTGACGATCGCGTTCTGCAGGCCCATCACGAAACACAGCAGCACCACGGTGGCCGGCAGCATCAGCTCGGTCCAGGCGGCCAGGTTGGCCCCCATCACGCCGAACACCAGCAGCAGCGCGGCCTCGAGCATCAGCGACAGGGCGTACTCGCTGTGCATGCGCCGCCGGCGCGCCCAGTTGATGAGGATCGCGGTGGTGGCCGCACCGGCCATGAAGGCCGCCACCGCCACCACCCCCGCGGCGACCAGCGTGCTGTGGCCGAGCACGAGGTCATCGGCCACGGCCGACAGGATGCCGGTGACGTGTGAGGTGTAGCGATTGACGGCCAGGAACCCGCCAGCGTTGATCGCGCCCGCCACGAAGGCCAGCACGGCGCCGAGCTGGCGGTTGGCGCGCCGGGTGCGGTCGCGCCCGGTGAGTCGACGCAGGAAGTGCAGGGGCATGGGTGAAGGGCTCTCGATCGCTCAGTCTGACATGCCCGACAGTTCGAGCACTTCGCCGGTATGGGCCGCCTCGTAGCCGGCCAGGGCCGCCACGCGCGCGCGCAGGGCCTGAGAACGCAGCACCCGCAACACCGCCTGCAGCTCGGGACGCTGCAATGCCGTCACCGACACGGCCAGGAAGTAGCGCTCGCGCAGCAGCGGCATGAAGTGCAGCCCGAAACGCTGCGCGGCCGTCTGCACACCGATGCCGGCATCGGCCATGCCGCTGGCCACATAGGCCGCCACGGCGGCATGGGTCAGTTCGGTGTCGGCATAACCGGCCACCGCGGCCGGTTCCAGACCGTGGCGCACGAACAGCAGGTCGGTGAGCATGCGGGTGCCGGAGCCTTCGGGGCGGTTGACGAAACGCACGCCGGGACGCGCCAGGTCGGCCAGGGCCGACACGCCCAGCGGGTTGCCCGCCGCCAGGAACAGGCCCTGGGTGCGCACGGCCAGATGGATCAGCCGATGCCGACCGGGCCGCAGCCAGGCGAGGTAGCGCTGCGCGGCGGCGCCGGCGAATTCGCCGATCGGCACGTGGAAGCCGGCCAGGTCACACTCGCCACCGGCCAGGGCGGCCACCGCCTCGAAGCTGTTGCGATAGCGCAGCTCCACCGGCAGGCGGGCAAGCTGGAGCTGCTCCATCAGCGTGGCCACCGCAAAACCATGGCTCGCATGCAGCCGCACGGCACCCCGCGCCGTGCGGCGATCAAGCTCGCTGGCCAGCTCGGATGCCAGCGTGGCCAGCAGCGGTGACAGGCGTGCGCTGATGCGTGCGTCGGCCCACACCAGCTTGCGGCCGAGCGCAGTCAGGGTCGAGCCGCGTCCGCGTCCGGTCTCGATCAGGGCCTGCCCGAACACGGCCTCGGCCTGGCGTATCCGGCCCCAGGCATGGCGGTATGACCAGCCCAGCAGGCGCGCCCCTTGCGCAATGCCGCCCGCTTCGTCGACGGCCGCCAGCAGGCCGAGCAGCTCGCTGGCGTCGAGCGGCGGCTGTCCTTCGGCGCCGATCTGCCAGCGCGGTTGCAGGGTGACGTTGAGCATGGGCCGGCTCCGGGTTTATGCATATGCTTGCATATTTGGACGCGGGTTTGGCGTTACGCTGGCCGGCAACACAAGAGTCGCCACCACGATGCACACCAAGGTCATCCCCCTGCGCCCTGCGGGCGCCCCCAGCCGTGAGCGCAAACGCCAGCAGCCCAAGGGGCGGCGCGTGGCGCCGCAGGCCCTGCGCGAGGTGCTGGACACGCTGGGCGACGCGCAGCCGCGGCGCGACCTGCTCATCGAGCACCTGCACACGCTGAACGACCGCCATGGCCAGCTCACCACCGCGCACCTGGCGGCGCTGGCGCAATGGATGCGTCTGTCGCAGGCCGAGGTCTTCGAGGTGGCCAGCTTCTATCACCACTTCGACGTGGTGCGCGAAAACGCCGAGGGTGGCTTCGATGCCCCGCCCCGGCTCACCGTGCGTGTGTGTGACGGCCTGTCCTGCGAGCTGGCTGGCGCGCGCGGGTTGCTGCAGCGTCTGCCGGCCGTGCTCGGAGCCGAGGTGCGGGTGGTGGCCGCCCCCTGCGTGGGGCGCTGTGACCAGGCGCCGGTGGCCGTGGTGCACCAGCGGCCCGTGGGTCACGCCCAGGACGCGGCCGTGGTCGAGGCGGTGCAGCGCGGCCAGGTCACCGACACGGTGCCGCCTGCGCTTGACCTGGCCGGCTACCGCGCGCGCGGCGGTTATGCGCTGCTGCAGGCCTGCGTGAATGGCGAGCGCCCGGTCGAGGACGTGCTCCAGGCCATGGAAGACTCCGGGCTGCGCGGGCTGGGCGGGGCCGGGTTCCCGGCCGGTCGCAAGTGGCGCATCGTGCGCGCCGAGCCGGCCCCGCGGCTGATGGCGGTGAACATCGACGAGGGTGAACCCGGCACCTTCAAGGACCGCCATTACCTCGAACGTGATCCGCACCGCTTCCTCGAAGGCATGTTGATCGCCGCCTGGGCCGTGGGCATCGAAGCCATCTACATCTACCTGCGCGACGAGTACCACGGCTGCCGCGCGCTGCTGGAACGCGAGCTGGCGGCCTTGCAGGCGCAGCCGCCGGTGCCCTTGCCGCGCATCGAGCTGCGCCGCGGCGCCGGTGCCTACATCTGCGGCGAGGAGTCGGCCATGATCGAGTCCATCGAAGGCAAGCGCGGCATGCCGCGCCTGCGCCCGCCCTATGTGGCCCAGGTCGGCCTGTTCGGGCGGCCCACGCTCGAGCACAACTTCGAGACGCTGTACTGGGTGCGCGAGATCGTCGAACACGGCGCAGCCGCCTTCGCATCGCACGGACGCCGTGGCCGCCAGGGCCTGCGCTCGTTTTCGGTGTCGGGGCGGGTGCGCTCACCGGGCGTGAAGCTGGCGCCGGCGGGCATCTCGCTGCGCGAGCTGATCGACGAACACTGCGGCGGCATGCTCGACGGCCACACGCTGCATGCCTACCTGCCCGGCGGCGCCTCGGGCGGCATCCTGCCGGCGCGCCTGGCCGACCTGCCGCTGGACTTCGACACCTTGCAACCGCACGGCTGCTTCATCGGCTCGGCCGCGGTGATCGTGCTGTCGCAGCACGACCGGGTGGTCGATGCCGCGCGCAACCTGATGCGCTTCTTCGAGGACGAGTCCTGCGGTCAGTGCACGCCCTGCCGCGTGGGCACGGCCAAGGCCCGTGCCTTGATCGAACAGGATCACTGGGACACCGCGCTGCTCGCCGAGCTGTCGCAGGTGATGCGCGACGCCTCCATCTGCGGGCTGGGCCAGGCGGCGCCCAATCCGGTCGACTGTGTGATCAGGTACTTCCCGGAGGAGCTGGCATGAGCACGTCCGTGCAAACGTCGGCGCAGCCGATCGAGTTCACCCTGGATGGCCGCACCGTGCAGGCACAGGCCGGCGAGACCCTCCTGTCGGCCGCACGCCGGCATGGTGTGGCGATCCCGCACCTGTGCCACATGGACGGTCTGGAGAGCGCCGGCAACTGCCGCGCCTGTGTGGTCGAGGTGCAGGGCGAACGGGTGCTGGCCCCGTCGTGCTGCCGCACTGCCACCGCCGGCATGACGGTGCACAGCCGCAGCGAGCGGGCCGTGGCGGCCCAGAAGATGGTGCTGGAGCTGCTGCTGTCGGACATGCCGCAGTCGGGGCACACGCTGCACAACGAAGTCGACGAGTGGGCACGCACGCTGGGGGTGGGCCGCCCCCGGTTTGCCGCCCGCAGCCAGCCGGCGAGCGACGCCTCGCACCCGGCGATTGCCGTCAACCTGGACGCCTGCATCCAGTGCACCCGCTGTGTGCGCGCCTGCCGTGACGAACAGGTCAACGACGTGATCGGCCTGGCGTTTCGCGGTGCGCAGGCACGCATCGTGTTCGACCAGGACGACCCGATGGGCGCGTCGACCTGCGTGGCCTGCGGCGAGTGCGTGCAGGCCTGCCCGACCGGCGCCCTGATGCCGGCCGGCGAGATGGCCCGCCTGGTGCCCGAGCGCGAGGTGGCCTCGGTCTGCCCTTACTGCGGCGTGGGCTGCCAGCTCACCTATCACGTCAAGGACAACCGCATCCTGCGGGTCGAAGGCCGCGACGGCCCGGCCAACGACGGCCGCCTGTGCGTGAAGGGTCGCTACGGTTTTGACTATGCCCATCACCCGCACCGCCTGACCCGGCCGCTGATCCGGCGCGCCGATGCGCCCAAGCGGGCCCATGAGCATCTCGACCCCGAGCGCTGGGCCGAGGTGTTCCGCGAGGCCAGCTGGGAAGAAGCCCTGGACCTGGCCGGCGGGCGGCTGAAGGCGCTGCGCGACACCCACGGCAAACGATCGCTGGCGGGCTTCGGCTCGGCCAAGGGCAGCAACGAAGAGGCCTATCTGTTCCAGAAGCTGGTGCGCACTGGTTTCGGCAGCAACAACGTCGACCACTGCACCCGGCTGTGCCATGCCTCGTCGGTGGCGGCGCTGCTGGAGGGCATCGGCTCGGGTGCGGTGTCCAACCCGGTGCGCGACGTGGCCCTGGCCGACGTGGTGATCCTGATCGGGGCCAACCCGAGCAGCAACCACCCGGTGGCCGCCAGCTGGATCAAGAACGCGGTGCAGCGTGGCACCCGCCTGGTGGTGTGCGACCCGCGCCGCAGCGAGCTCACGCGGCTGGCCTGGCATCACCTGCAGTTCAAGCCCGACACCGACGTGGCCCTGCTCAATGCGATGATGCATGTCATTGTGGAAGAAGGCCTGGTGGACGAGGGCTTCATCGCCAGCCGGACGATCGGCTACGACGAGCTGAAGGCCAATGTCGCCGCCTATTCACCCGAGGCGATGGCGCCGATCTGCGGCATCGAGGCCGCGGTGATCCGTGAGGTGGCCCGGGCCTACGCCACGTCGCGCGGGTCGATGATCCTGTGGGGCATGGGCGTGAGCCAGCATGTGCACGGCACCGACAACGCGCGCTGCCTGATCGCACTGGCACTGATGACCGGCCAGATCGGCCGGCCCGGCACCGGGCTGCATCCGCTGCGCGGCCAGAACAACGTGCAGGGCGCGTCGGACGCGGGCCTGATCCCGATGATGTTCCCCGACTACCAGCGGGTGGACAACCCGCAGGCGCGCGCCCGGTTCGAGCAGCATTGGGGCGTGCCGCTGGACGACCGCCCGGGCCTGACGGTGGTGGAAGTGATGGACGCCGCCCTGCGCGGCGAGGTGCGCGGCATGTACATCATGGGCGAGAACCCGGCGATGTCCGACCCCGACGCCAACCATGCGCGCGAGGCGCTGGCCGCGCTCGACCACCTGGTGGTGCAGGACATCTTCCTGACCGAAACCGCCGCGCTGGCCGACGTGGTGCTGCCCGCCAGTGCCTTCCCCGAAAAGACCGGCAGCTTCACGAACACCGACCGCCTGGTGCAGATCGGCCGCCAGGCCATCGACCCGCCGGGCGAGGCCCGCCAGGACCTGTGGATCCTGCAG
Organism: uncultured Burkholderiales bacterium; assembly: GCA_965650765.1. Lineage (GTDB taxonomy): Bacteria > Pseudomonadota > Gammaproteobacteria > Burkholderiales > Burkholderiaceae_C > Caldimonas. The sequence goes on along the minus strand of CBFGPV010000028.1, from coordinate 25,502 downwards.
CAGATGGCGCAGCGCCTGGGGCTGGACTGGCGTTACGGCCACGTCAGCGAGGTGTTCGACGAGATGCGCCGCAGCATGGCCAGCATCGCCGGCCTGACCTGGGAACGGCTCGAGCGCGAGCATGCGGTGGTCTACCCTTGCCCCACCGAGGACGCGCCCGGTCAGCCGGTGGTGTTTGTCGATCGATTCCCGACCGCCACCGGCCGCGCGCGTTTCGTGCCGGCCGACATCGTGCCGGCCAACGAGCGCCCCGATGCGGACTATCCGATGGTGCTGATCACCGGCCGCCAGCTCGAACACTGGCACACCGGCAGCATGACGCGCCGTGCGACCCTGCTCGATGCGATCGAGCCCGACCCGGTCGCCTTTGTCCACCCGCTCGACCTGGAACGGCTGGGGCTGGCCCCCGGCGAGGTGATCACGCTGCAGTCGCGCCGTGGTGAGGTGAGCCTGTACGCCCGGGCGGACGACAGCTCGCCCCCGGGTGCGGTGTTCGTGCCGTTCTGCTACTACGAGGCAGCCATCAACCGCCTGACGAACGCGGCCCTCGACCCCACGGCCAAGATCCCCGAGTTCAAGTACTGCGCGGTGCGGGTGCTGCGCGGTGGGTCGATGCCACAGCATGGCGGCTATCGCACCGAACCGCTGCCGGCCTGACGACACACGGCGCCAATGTGTAACGACACGAGGTGTGACGTAGTGCGCACCGGCGGCGCCCTTGCGCTCTCATCCGGTTGAGGCTCCCAGGGCCGCGCGCGGGGCAAGGTGTTACAGCCCGCCAAGCGCGGTGACAACCAGAAACAAAGTCCCCACGGCGAAATCGGGCTTGTCTGGTCTCATAGCGACCATTCAAAGGGAAAGACCCACGCCCGGCCGATCGCACGTGCATCAGCACGATCCGCGACGGCGGGCGCCGAGGTCGTTGGGGGTATTCACGATGATGATGCAATGGAAGGTCCCGGGCGCCTTGCTGATGGCCCTGGTGGTGGCTGCCTGCGGCGGTGGCGAGAACAGCGCCCAGCCCGGCGCGGCGTCGCGCACGCCGACCGAAACGGCGATGGACGAGTCGACGCTCGACACCAATGTCGACCTCGGGCCGGAAGGCAAGGAGGTAGCCGCTGCGGCGTCCTCGTACTACGCCAGCCGGCCGATCAACGTCACGGTCATGGGCACCGGCAACGTCACCAGTTCACCAGCCGGCATTTCCTGCGGTGTCACTGCATCCGACTGCAGCGAGAGCTACACACGGCTCACCAAGGTCACACTGACTGCCCGCGCGTTGCCAGGCGCAACATTCGTGGCCTGGGAAGGGCACTGCACCGGCAAGAAGGCCACCTGTGCGGTCTACAACAACCAGGTCCGCAACGTCACCGCCAGGTTCACAGCGACATCCGTCACAACGCATGCCTTGACGGTCAGCGTGAGCGGCGCCGGTGCGGTCACGAGCTCACCCGCGGGCATCCAGTGCGGCAACGGCGGTGCTGCCTGTTCAGGTTCTTTCGCGCAGGGCAGTTCGGTGACGCTGAGCGCGCTTCCGGCATCGGGTCAGGTCTTCCAGTCCTGGGGCGGCGCCTGCCTGGGCGCGGGTGCCTGTACCGTGAGCATGAGCCAGGCGCGCCAGGTGACCGCCTCGTTTGTCGCAGGAACGACAGGCGGCGGTTCGACCGGCGGATCGACCGGGGGAACGGGTGGCAGCACGTCTGCGCCGAACCCGCAGCCCACCTCGCAGCTTGACGCCGTCAGGCTGGCCGATCAGGCCAGCTTCGGCCCGACCGAGACGCTCATTGCCGAGATCCGCACCAAGGGTGCGGCACGCTGGGTGCATGACCAGCTCGGCGCGACCAAGTCGCAATACACCAGTGGCGGCACCGGCGCCGTGCACCAGTACACCGGCAGCGGCGGCTTCTGCGACACGCGCGGCAGCAACTGCTGGCGCGACTGGTACTCCAGCATCCCGCTGGTGTGGGACTTCTATCGCAATGCCACCACCCGTCCCGACCAGCTGCGCCAGCGTGTGGCCTTTGCGCTGCAGCAGATCCTGGTCGTGTCCAACCTCGAAGTGGACGGCACCTACGGCCTGCGCAACTACCACAACGCCTTCCTCGACAACGCCTTCGGCAACTACCGCGACGTGCTGAAGAAGGTGGCGCTGTCGCCGGTGATGGGCGACTACCTCAACAACGCCAACAACGACAAGTCCGCGCCGAACGAGAACTTCGCACGCGAGCTGCTGCAGCTGTTCGCGATCGGCACCTGCGAACTCAACGCTGACGGCACGCTCAAGGGCGGCACCTGCCGGCCCACCTATGACAACGCCAAGGTGCGCGAATACGCCTTTGCGCTGACCGGCTGGACCTACCCCGCCGGTGGGGCCACGCCCTGGGGCTGCTGGCCCAAGGGCACGAACTGCCGCTACTACGCTGGCGACATGATCCCGCTGGCCCTGCTGCACGACACCCAGGCCCGCAGCCTGCTCAGCGGTGTGTCGCTGCCCTCGGGCCACACGTCGGGCCAGGCGCTGGAGGCCGTGCTCGACAGCCTGATGCAGCACCCCAACATGGCGCCGTTCATCAGCAAGCAGCTGATCCAGCACCTGGTGACGAGCAACCCCTCGCCCGCCTATGTGCAGCGCGTGTCGGCCGCGTTCAGCTCGGGTCGCTTCCAGACCTTCGGTCAGGGCCGCCCGGGTGACCTGGCCGCCACCGTGGCTGCCATCCTGCTCGACAGCGAGGCACGCAACAGCTCGCCGGGCAACACCCACGGCAAGCTGCGCGAGCCGGTGCAGATGTTCACCGGTGTGCTGCGTGCACTGAACGGCCAGACCGACGGTGACGCGCTGGCCTGGTGGTGGGGCGACATGATGCGCCAGCATGTGTTCAGGCCGCCGTCGGTGTTCAACTTCTATCCGCCCGACTACCCGGTGCCGCGCACCTCGCTGGTGGGCCCGGCCTTTGGCATCCACAACGCCAACACCGGCCTGCAACGCCTGAACTTCGTGAACTACCTGGTGTTCTGGAACGGCTCGGCGCCCAGCTCCGGCGTGCCCAATGCGGTGGGCACACGCGTCAACCTGACCGCCTTCGAGGCCGACGCGGCCGACCCGGCCAAGCTGGTCGACCGCATGGCGATGCTGGCGCTCGGTGCACCGCTCGCCCCGTCGGCCCGCCAGCAGGTCATCAATGCGGTGGCGGCCTACAACACGCAGACCGACCGCAACAACTACATCAAGAACCGCGTGAAGACCGCCGCCTACCTGGTGTTCGCTTCGCCGCAGTACCACGTGATCCGCTGAGGTTGCCATGACATCCCAACGCACTCCCCACGCTCCGCACGGCACGCACCTGAGCCGCCGCCGCTGGCTGCAATGGACCGGCGCCACCATGGCCAGCGCCCTGGGCACGGCCGGCCTGTCCGGCCTGATGATGGCCCCCCGCACCGTCTACGCCGCCGACTACAAGGCCCTGGTCTGCCTGTTTCTCTATGGCGGCAATGACGGCATGAACATGGTGGTGCCCACCGATGCGACCCGTCATGCGCAGTACGCCGGCGTGCGTGGTGCGCTGGCGCTGCCGCGCACCAGCCTGGTCGGCCTGCCCGGCACCGACTTCGGCCTGCACCCGGCCATGGCGGCGCTCTCGGGCGCCGCGTCTGACGGTGCGCTGGCCCCGGTATTCAACGTGGGCCCGCTGTACCGCCCGATGACCAAGGCCGAGTTCCGGGCCGCCAGCAACACGTCCGAGCTGATCCCCGACAGCCTGTTCTCGCACTCCGACCAGCAGATCCTCTGGGAGACCAGCAGCACCGACGCGCTGACCCGCACCGGCTGGGGCGGCCGCGCAGCCGAAACCCTGGCCACCGCCAACCCGGTGATCTCGGTCGGTGGCAACGGCCGGTTCGGTCTGTCGACCTATGCCGCACCGCTGGTGCTGCCCGGGCCGGGCTCGACCTTCGGGCTGGAAGGTCTGCAGGACACCAGCTGGGCGCCGGTGGCCGCTCGCAAGGCCGCGCTCGACGCGATCTACGCCGAGTCGCACCAGAACCAGATGCTGCAGGCCTTCGTGCAGCAGCAGCAGGATGCCTTCACGACCGCCAACCGGCTGGGCGGCCTGGTGCGCACCCAGCCGAGTGATGCCAATGCCTCGGCCGCGATCAACCAGGCCTTCGCCTCGCTGATCGTCAACGGCCAGGTCACCACGCCGATCGGCCAGCAGCTGTACCAGATTGCCAAGCTGATCGAGGCCAATGCCACGGTGCAGGGCAACCGGCAGATCTTCTTTGCCCAGCTTGGCGGCTTCGACACCCACGGCAACCAGGTCAACGGCGGCGCACCGACCGAAGGCGACCATGCACGGCTGCTGAAGATGCTGGCCGATGCCTCGGCCGCGTTCTACCAGGCGCTGAAGAACATCGGCATGGCCCAGCAGGTCACCTTGTTCACGCAAAGTGACTTCGGCCGCACCTTCAAGCCCAACAACAGCCTGGGCACCGACCATGCCTGGGGCAACCACCATCTGGTGCTCGGTGGCGCGGTCAAGGGCCGCACCACCTACGGCAGCTATCCCACCCTGACGCTGGGCGGGCCGAACGACGTGGGCCAGGAGTCCTGGGAGCTGCATGGCCGCTGGATCCCCACCACCGGGGTCGACCAGTACGCCGCCACGCTGCTGCGCTGGTTCGGCACGGCCGACGGCCAGCTCGACACCATCCTGCCCAACCTGCGCAACTACGGCAGCAACCGGGTGCTTGGTTTCCTGTGACCGGCCCCGCCCGTGCCTCACGCCGCCAGGCGGGGCACGGCGGCCAGCAGGGCCTGGGTGTAGGGGTGCGACGGTGCACCGAGCACCTGCCGGGCCGGGCCCTGCTCGACCACCTTGCCGTGCTGCAGCACGATGATGTCGTCGCAGAGGTACTCCACCACCGCCAGGTCGTGGCTGATGAACAGGTAGGTCACGCCAAAGCCGGCCTGCAGGTCACGCATCAGGTTGAGGACCTGGGCCTGGACCGACACGTCCAGCGCGCTGACCGGCTCGTCGGCCACGATCAGGCGCGGTCGTGTGACCAGGGCGCGCGCAATGGCAATGCGCTGGCGCTGGCCCCCTGAGAACTCGTGTGGGTATTTGTCGAGGTCGCTGGGGCGCAGCCCCACGGCCTCCAGCACCTCGGCCACGCGGCTGCGCCGCTGGGCCGGCGTGATCTCGTCGACCACCGACAGCGGCTCGGCCACGATGCGCTCGACACGCTGGCGCGGATCGAGCGAACCGTAGGGGTCCTGGAACACCATCTGCATGTCGCGTCGGGCCCGGCGCAGTTCGCCCGGCGGCAGACGATGCAGCTCCTGGCCCAGCAGGCACACCCGCCCTGCCGTCGGCGGCTCCAGCGCCATCACCAGCCGGGCGAGCGTGGACTTGCCCGAGCCGGACTCGCCCACCACGCCCAGGCTGCGCCCGGCCTGGATGCTCAGGCTCACGTCGTCGAGCGCACGCAGCACCGGCGCCGGGCGCCACAAGGACTCCCGTGGCAACCGGTAGTGCCGGCTGACATGCTCCACCTGAAGCAGCAGCGTCATGCCGGCTCCTTGGTCTCGGCACCGTTCAACAGGTCGGCCCAGCGCACACAACGTACCTGATGCCCGGCTTCGACCAGCTCGTCCGGTGGCACCTGGCGGTCGCAGGCCTCGATGTGCCCGTCGCAACGCTGCGCAAACGGGCAGCCGGCGGGCAGGTCGACCAGCTCGGGTACCCGGCCGGGAATGGTCCTGAGGCGATGCTCGCGCGCGGCTCCCAGGTGCGGGCGCGCGGCCAGCAGCCCGCGGGTGTAGGGATGGGCGGGCCGGTGCAGCACCGCGCTGCTGTCGCCCTGCTCGATCGCCGTGCCGCCATACATGACCAGCATGCGCCGCACGTTGTTCGCGATGACGCCCAGGTCGTGCGAAATGAGCATCAGCGCCATGCCGCGCTCGCGCACCAGTTCGGCGATCAGCAGCAGGATGTCGCGCTGGATGGTGACGTCCAGCGCCGTGGTGGGTTCATCGGCGATGAGCAGTGCCGGGTCGCAGGCCAGGGCCATGGCGATCATCACGCGCTGGCGCTGGCCGCCGGACAACTGATGCGGATGGGCGTCGAGCCGCTGCGCCGGCTGGGGCAGCCGCACACATTCCAGCAGGCGCAGCGCCTCGGCCCGCGCGGCGCGGGCATCCAGGCCGCGGTGCAGGCGCAGCGACTCGCCGATCTGGCGCCCCACGGTGTGCAGCGGGTTGAGCGCCGTCATCGGCTCCTGGAAGATCATCGCCACGCGGTCGCCGCGCAGGCGGCACCAGGCCGCCTCATCCATCCCGACCAGCTCCTGCCCTTGCAGGCGCACACTGCCCGACACACGGGCCCCGTCGGGCAGCAGGCCCATCAGCGCCAGGGCCAGCATCGACTTGCCGCAGCCGGATTCACCGACCACACCGAGCGTCTCGCCGCGGTCGAGCGCAAACGACACGCCCCGCAGCGCGTCCGCCGGGCCGCGGGCCGTGGTGAGGGTGACCCGCAGGTCGCGTACGTCGAGCAGCATGGGCGCAACGATAACCCGAGTCCGCCCGGGCCGCAGCCGGGCGGTCGCCCCGGGGGTTCCTCACGCCGCCGTGGCCAGCCGGGCGGCACGCGGCCCGGGCCACACGGCCCGCAGCGCCTCCTGCATGGCCCGATCGATCGGCGTGCCCGGCAGGTCGCCCACCACCTGCTGCAGCGCGCTCCCGTCGAGCGCATGCGGGGTGGTCCAGAGGTAGGCCATCTCGGCCAGCTCGCGCCACATCGGCACGACCCAGCCACCCAGCCGCAACAGCGGCCACGGCAGACTTCCCTGCCGCCAGCGGGTGTCGGCCGGCATGCCCAGGGCGGTGGCCGCACGCTGCAGCGACACCAGCAGCTCGGCGCCCGTCAGTGTGTGCCCGGCGAAATGCAGCGTCGCGTGTGCGGGGAGGCGCCCGGCGTCTTCGGCCACCGCCGCGGCCACGGCCACGAAGGCCTGGGCCAGGTCCGGCAGGTAGGCCCAGGCATGCGGGCGGTCCAGCGGGCCGGGATAGGTCAGGCGAGCTTTCGCGATCGACCGGGCGATCACGAGGTCGAACCAGCTGCCCGTGCCGTCGCCGCCGTAGAAATCGCCCGCGCGGATCACGACCGAGCGGACCGCCCGGGCCGCCATCTCCGCCTCGATGTCGCAACGGATGCGGCCCTTGCGGCTGTCGGGCCGTTGCGGTGTGTCGGGGGTGAGCACGGGTGGCATCTGTGCGCCGAAGTTGTAGACATTGCCCGGCAGCATGAACAGCGCACCCAGCCGTTCGGCCACCTCCAGCCCGCCCCGTGCCAGCGGCAGGGCCTCGCGCGCCCAGGCGGTGTAGGCCGGGTTCAGCCCGTGCACCACCACGCTGGCGCCGCGGGCCTCGCGCACCAGCGCCTCGATGTTCCCCGGCTCGATCGGCAGCGCCCGTGCCGCGGCGGGCATGCCGGCCGCGGGTGCACGCCGCACCTGGGCCAGCACGCGCCATCCGGCACGGTCGAAGGCCTGGGCCGCGGCCAGGCCCAGCCGGCCGTTGGCGCCGAGGATCAGCACGGTGCGAGCGGTCGAGGACGAGGGGAGTGTTGTCATGGTGATGGCCTGTCAGGTCAAGGTGATGACCTCAGTGTCTGCCTCCACCGCCCATCCGGCAATTGCCGAAGTCTTCAACTCAGTCATACATTTCCGTATGAGTGAACCGAATCCGAAGTCGTTCGACTGGGCACTGGTGCGCAGCTTTCTGGCGGTGCTCGACGCAGGCAGCCTGATGGGCGCCGCCCGCCAGCTCGGCATGCATCAGCCCACCTTGTCGCGCCATGTGAGCGAGCTGGAGGCCCAGCTCGGCGCGCCGCTGTTCGAGCGCACCGGGCGCGGCGTGACACCGACGGCCCTGGCCGTGGGCCTGGCCGACGGTGCACGCCAGATGGCCGCCGGCGCCGAAGCGCTGGCCCGCACGGTGGCGCGCCAGCGCGAGCGCACCACCGGCACGGTGCGCATCACGACCAGCCAGGTGGCGGCCACCTGGCTGTTGCCGCCGGTGATCGCCGAATTGCGGGCCGTCGAGCCGGGCCTGCAGATCGAGCTGGTGGCCTCGAACCAGCTGAGCAACCTGTTGCGCCGCGAAGCAGACATCGCCGTGCGCATGGTGCGGCCCACGCAGGCCTCGCTGGTCGCTCGGCGCCTGGGTGAGGTCGGCCTGGGCCTGTATGCGCACGACAGCTACCTGGATCGCCACGGCGTGCCCCGCCAGCTGGCCGATCTGCCACACCATCAGCTCGTCGGTTTCGACCGCGACGAGTCCATCCTGAAGGGGTTCGCCGCCCAGGGCATCTCGCTCACGCGCGAGGCCTTTGCGGTACGCACCGATGACCAGGTGGCCTATGCCGAACTGGTGCGGCAAGGGGCCGGGCTGGGCTTCCTGGCGCACTATGTGGCGCGGTCGTGGCCGGGGGTGCGGCAGGTGATGCCGGCCCTGCCCGTGCCCGGGCTGCCGTGCTGGCTGGCCGTGCACCGCGAGATCCGCGGCAATCCGGTGGTGCGCAAGGTGTACGACGCGCTCGCCCGCGCGCTGCCGGCGCGCCTGGCGCCGTGAGCGTCAGCGCCGACGTGCGAGCCGGGGGTCGAGCAGGTCGCGCAGGCCGTCGCCCATCAGGTTCAGGCCCAGCACCGACAGGGCGATCACGACGCCCGGATAGATCGCAAGCATCGGGGCCTGGAACAGCTGGGTCTGGGCATCGCTGAGCATGCGGCCCCATGACGGACGCGGCGGCTGTGTGCCCAGCCCCAGATAGGACAGGGCCGCCTCGGCCAGGATGGCGATGGCGAACTGGATCGTCGCCTGCACGATCAGCACCGAGGCGATGTTGGGCAGCACATGTTCGACGGTGATGCGAAACGCCCCTTTGCCGCAGGCACGTGCCGCCAGGATGTACTCGCGCGCCCACACCGCATTGGCTGCGCCACGTGTGACCCGCGCAAACACGGGGATGTTGAAGATGCCGATCGCCACGATCGAGATCAGCAGGCCGGGCCCGTAGATCGCGGTGAGCATCAGCGCAGTGAGCAGGGCGGGGAAAGCAAAGGTGAAGTCCGCAAAGCGCATCACGAACTCCTCGACCCAGCCGCGCCGGGCCGACGCCCAGGCGCCCAGCGCCACCCCGGCGGCCAGCCCGATGCCCACCGCCACCACACCCACCAGGATGGAGTTCTGCGCACCCACCAGCAGCAAGGTGAGGATGTCGCGCCCCAGGCTGTCGGTGCCCAGCCAGTGCGCGGCCGACGGCCCCTGCAGCCGATTGGCGACGTCGATGTCGTAGGGCGGCCAGGGCGTCCAGACCAGCGACAGCGCCGCGGTCAGCAAGAGCAGCGCCACCAGCACCGCGCCGATCAGGAAGCTCGGATGACGCCGGGCGCGCTGCCACGGGGTTGCTGCCACCGCATCGCTCATGCGTCCTGCCCTTTCAGGCGCGGGTCGATCACCGCGTACAGCACGTCGACCACGAAGTTGATCAGCACCACGGCCGCGGCCAGCAGCATGATGACGTCGCGCACGACCACCACGTCGCGGTTGGAGATGGCCTGGAAGACCAGCCGTCCCAGGCCCGGCAGCACAAAGACGTTCTCGACCACGATGGTGCCGGCCAGCAGGTTGCCGAACTGCAGGCCCATCACGGTGATCACCGGGATCATGGCGTTGCGCAGCACGTGTTTCCACAGCGTGGCGCGGCGGCTCAGTCCCTTGGCCCGCGCCGTGCGCACGAAGTCCTCGCGCAGCACGTCGAGCACGGCCGAGCGCGTGACGCGCGCCAGGATGGCCGCCTGCACGACCGCCAGGGCCACCGCCGGCAGCACCAGCGCCTTCAGTGCCGGGCCGACGCCCTCCTCCCAGCCGGGGAAGCCGCCGGCCGAGAACCACTGCAGCTTCACCGCAAACAGCAGGATCAGCAGGATCGCAAACCAGAAGTTCGGCACCGCCAGGCCCAGCTGGCTGAACACCATCACGCCCAGGTCGCCGGGCCGACCATGACGGGCCGCGGCATACACGCCCAGCACCAGGGCCAGCACGGTGGTCAGCAGCATGGCCATCACGGCCAGCGGCAGGCTGACGGCCAGGCGCTCGACGATCAGGTCGGCGATCGGTGTGTCATAGGCGTAGCTCACGCCGAGGTCACCCGTGGCCAGGCCGCCGAGCCAGTGCAGGTAACGCTGCACCGGTGGCTGGTCCAGCCCCAGCTGGCGCGCCAGCGCCTCCACCGCCTCGGGTGTGGCCGAGGCGCCGAGCATGACCTGCGCGGCATTGCCGGGCAGGATCTCCATCACCGCGAAGATCACCACCGAGGCCACCAGCAAGGTGGCCACGAAGGTGGCGAACCGCTTGGCGATGAAAAAGCTCATTCAGCGCTGGCCCCGGCCCTTCACTTCAGCACGGCCGCCATCGCGCGCGCGACGGTGTCGACGTTGTTGTCGTTCAGACCGGCCACGCACATGCGGCCCGAACGCACCAGGTACACGCCGTGTTCGTCCTTCAGGCGGTCGCATTGCTCCGGGCTCAGGCCGGTGTAGCTGAACATGCCGCGCTGCGTGAGGAAGTAGTCGACGTTGCGGCCGGGCAGTTGTGCGACCAGCCCGGCATGCAATCGCTTGCGCATCACGAGGATGCGCTCGCGCATCGCGTCGAGCTCGGCCGCCCACTGCTGGCGCAGCGCCGGTGTCTGCAGCACGCGCGCGATGATCTGGCCGCCGTGGGTGGGCGGGCTGGAGTAGTTCTTGCGGATCGTGGCCTTCATCTGGCCCAGCACCAGGTCGGCCTGGGCCTTGTCGGGACAGACCACGCTCAGGCCACCGCAGCGCTCGCCGTACAGCGAGAAGCTCTTGGAGAACGAACTGGCGCAGAAGAAGCTCACGCCGGCATCGGCCAGCGCACGGATCGCAAAGGCGTCGGCCTCGATGCCGTCGCCGAAACCCTGGTAGGCGATGTCGACATAGGGGATGAGCTGGCGCTCGCGGATCACCGGGATCAGCTCGGCCCATTGTTCGTGGCTGAGGTCCACGCCCGTGGGGTTGTGGCAGCAGGCGTGCAGCAGCACGATGCTCTGGGCCGGCAGGCTGCGGATCGCCGCCAGCATCTCGGGGAACTTCACGCCTCCGGTGGCGGCGTCGTAGTACGGATAGACGTTCACCTGGAAGCCCGCGCCCTCGAACATCGCGCGGTGGTTGTCCCAGGTCGGGTCGCTGACCCAGACCTGCGAGCCCGGGAAGTAGCGCTTGAGGAAGTCGCCGCCGACCTTCAGCCCGCCCGAGCCGCCCAGCGTCTGGACGGTGGCGATGCGCCCGGACGTCACCGCCTCATGCTCGGCGCCGAACAGCAGGTGCTGCACCGCCTGGCGGTAGTTCGCCGCGCCTTCCATCGGCTGGTAGGGGCGCGCGCCGATGGTCTGCAGCATCGCGCTTTCGGCCTCGCGCACCGCGGCCATCACCGGCAGGCGGCCCGCATCGTCGAAGTAGATGCCGATGCTCAGGTTGATCTTGTTCGGACGCGGATCCTTCTGGAAGTTCTCGTTCAGGGTCAGGATGGGGTCGCCGCCATAAGGCTCGACATGCTGGAACATGGGCACTCCTGGAATATTCGGAAAGCGCGATTATCCTGCCGCCCCTCCCTCGCGGGCGTTGCGCAGTCGATCATGGCAGCGGCACACCGGCAGACTGAGCCAGGCGGCGACCTGACGGGTCTCAGGATACCGCGCCGGCTCGGCCAGCCCCACGTGCCGGGGCTCGTCGGTCCCACGATAGCGGAAAGTGCCGAAGAGCTGGTCCCACAGCGGCACGGCCGTGCCGAAGTTCAGCGCGTCCTCCACCTGGTCGGCATGGTGGCGGCGATGCAGTTCGGCCGTGCCGATCAGGTAGTTGAGCCAGCCCATGGTGCCGGGTGTGTTGGCATGGGTGGCGAAGGACTGGGCCTGCCCGAACACCCCCGCCAGCACGATGGCCTCGGCGCTGAAGCCCAGCAGCACCAGCGGCGTGACACGCACCAGGTCGATCAGGATCACGTTGATCGGGTGCACGGTGAGGTTGTTGGTGAGATTGACCTGCTGCGGCGCATGATGCAGCGCGTGCACGCGCCACAGCCAGCCGCCCTGGTGGCTGATGCGGTGCAGCCAGTACGCACCGAACTCCCCGACCACCACCGCCAGCGCCACGGCCAGCGGCAGCGGCAGCTCGCGCACGCCGTCCAGCCCGGCGTGCCATGCCGCAAGGCCGGCCGCCAGCAGCCGCAGCAGCAGCTTGGCCAGGGCGTCAGCCCCCGCGTTGATCAGGAAGTAGAGCCCGTCACGCCGCAGGTCCGACCGCCCGGGCACCCAGTCGGCGCGGTGGGGCCGGCGCCACTCGGCCCAGCCCAGCCAGGCCAGCGTGAACCCGGTGGCCGCCCAGGCGATGGCCTGGAGGCTCCAGCCGGCCTGATGACCCAGGCTGACCAACCCGCCGATGCCGGCCAGGAGCCCCAGGTGCGCGATGTTCCATCGGGGGGCGGTATGCTCGGTCGACATGTTCAGACTCCAAGGTGCAGGGAAGGACGCCATGCTGCCGACCGTCACCGTTCACCGCATTAACCCGGGTTAAGTCCGATGCCGCCTGCGCCCGATTGCCTTGCCTGCCAACCCGGCCTGGATCAGCTGCTCACCAGCGATGCCGAGGCCGCCGCATGCTGGCGCACCTTGCCGCGGCGCCAGCTCAACGCGGGCAGCGTGCTGCTTCGCCAGGGCGAGCGGACCGATCGGGTGTGGCAGATCGAGCGGGGACTGGTGCGCTGCTACTTCCTGTCCGCGGACGGGCGCGAGCGCAACCGCTCCTTTCATGCCGAAGGCAGCTGGGTGGGCTGTGGCGTGCCGCCGCTGGCCACCGCCAGCACCTACACGATCGAGGCGCTGGAGCCGCTGTGGCTGGTCGAGCTGGCCTACGATACCCTGCATCGCTGGCTTGCGCTGCTCCCACGCCTGCAATCAGTGCTCAACGACGGCGTGAGCACCAACTTCGATCAGCAGTCCCGCCGCGAGGCCGACCTGCTGTTGCTGGATGCCGCCGGGCGTTACCGGGCCTTCCTGAGCGACCATGCCGACGTGGCCGGCCGCATCCCCTTGCACCACGTCGCGAGCTATCTGGGCATCACGCCGGTGGCGCTGTCGCGCATCCGCAGCCGCCTGGGCCTGGTGGCCGCGCGCAGCGTGCAGCGCGGCGGCTGAGCCTGAGCCTGTTCAGATCGCCAGCGCCTGCTCGATGTCCTCGCGCAGCGATTCGGGCGTGTCGGTCGGGGCATAACGCTTGATCACCTGTCCGTCACGACCGACCAGGAACTTGGTGAAGTTCCATTTGATCGCCTTGGTGCCCAGCAGGCCGGGCGCTTCGGCCGTGAGCCACTGGTACAGCGGATGCGCCTCGGCACCGTTGACCTGCACCTTGCTCATCATCGGGAAGCTCACGCCGTAGTTGAGCGAGCAGAACGAAGCGATCTCGCTGTCGCTGCCGGGGTCCTGGCCGCCGAATTCGTTGCTCGGGAACCCCAGCACGACCAGGCCGCGTGCCGCATAGGCTTCCCACAGCGCCTCCAGGCCGGCGAACTGCGGCGTGAAGCCGCACTGGCTGGCCGTGTTGACGATCAGCAGCACCTTGCCGCGGTAGCCCGACAGGGCCACCTTGCGGCCGTCGATGCCGACGGCCTCGAAGTCGTACACCGAAGAATCGGACCGGGACATGGAACCTCCGTGGTCGCACAGGGATGATGCCCATGTTACGCCGCGCAGGCGCCACGGCGCTTGTCAAGGCCCCTTGACACGGGCTTGACGCCCGATGCCGGGCAAGGCGAGGATAGCTGCGTCCCCAGACCATGCAGGTCCCGGCGCGGACCCCCGGCACGTCGTGCACGTGCCGCCTTCGCCGGGCAGGAGTTGCGTTTCATGAGCATCCGCCACAAGGTGGCCCTCCTTGGCTTCAGTGCCTTCGAACGTGCGACGTTCGAGTCCTTCTTCCGCCTTGCCGGACGGCGCAGCCCTGCCTACGACCAGAGCGAGGTCGCCGAGTGCGATCTGGCGATCGTCGATGCCGACCAGGCCGGGGCGCTGGCGTCGGCGGCCTCGCTCGGCGCCGGCGTCAAGGTGCTGTTCATCGGTGCCCGTGCCGCGGCCGGCCATGGCCGCCAGCTGGCCCGCCCGGTGAACCTGATGCAGGTGCTCAACGTGCTGGACGAAATGACCCGCCCGGCCACCCAGCCCGCGGCGCCGGCGGCATCGACACCCGCCGTGGCGCCGACACCGCCGGCCACGGCCGCAGCCCAAGCCGCCCCCGCAGCCGCCACGCCCGCCCCGTCACCGCGCCGTGACACCCCGCCGGCCTTTGCGCCGTCCGGCCCGGTGACCGACTTCCAGAATTCCGACACCTTCAGCAATGCCGTGCTGGCGCCCGGCGACGACAAGTTCGACCACATCCTGGTGGTGGACGACAGCGACCTCGCCCGGCGCTTCATCGAGTCGCGGCTCAAGCGCTTCGGCTTCAAGGTGCACCTGGCACGCAGCGGCGAGGAAGCGATCGAGCGCATCGCCGAGCGCCAGTTCGAGTTCGTCTTCCTGGACGTGATGATGGAAGGCATGGACGGCTACATGGCCTGCAAGACGATCAAGCGCATGCAGCCGCCGCCGGGCCGCCAGGTGCCGGTCGTGGTGATGCTCACCAGCAAGGCCGGCGCGATCGACCGCATCCGCGGCACGCTGGCCGGCTGTGATGCCTACCTCACCAAACCCCTGATCGAGGACGAACTGGTGCGGGTGATCAGCACCCACGATGCGGTGTTCCAGCGCGGCTTCGAAAGCACCTACGCCGGCGGCCCCTGAGCCGGGTTCGGCACACCGGCCCGGTGGCCGGCCTCAGACAATGCCGCGCCGGCGCAGCGCCTCCCATTGCTCGGGCGTCACGCCCACCTCGCGCAGCACCTGCGCGGTGTCCTCGCCCAGCGTGGGCGCCCGGCGCGTGATCGCGCCCGGGGTCAGCGACAGCCTGGGCACGATGCCGGGCACCGCCACCGTCAGGCCGTCAGCGCTGGTGACCTGCTCGATCATGCCGCGCGCCTGGTAGTGTGGATCGTCGGCAATGTCGCGGGCGTTGTAGATGCGCCCGGCCGGCACCTGCGCTGCATTCAGCACGGCCAGCACCTCGGCCACCTGGCGGGTGGCGGTCCAGGCACCGATCGCCGCGTCGATCTCCTGCACGCGGCGCACCCGGCCGACGTTGCTGCCCAGTTCCTCGTCGGCCGCCAGGTCAGTGCGCTCGATGGCGGTCATCAGCCGCTTGAAGATCGAGTCGCCATTGCCGGCCACCAGCACCCAGCCGTCGGCGCAGGCATAGGCATTGCTCGGGGCGATGCCCGGCAGCGCCGAACCCGCCGGCTCGCGCACCACACCGAAGGCGCTGTACTCGGGCAGCAGGCTCTCCATCACGTTGAAGACACTTTCGTACAGGGCCACGTCGACCACCTGGCCCTGCCCGGTGCGCTGGCGGTGGTGCAGTGCCATCAGCACGCCGATCACGCCGTGCAGCGAGGCCAGGGTGTCGCCGATGCTCACCCCCACCCGCACCGGCACCCGGCCGGGTTCGGCCGTCAGGTAGCGCAGGCCGCCCATCGCTTCGGCCACCACGCCAAAACCGGGCCGATCCTTGTAGGGCCCGGTCTGCCCGTAGCCGCTGATGCGCAGCATCACCAGGCCGGGGTTGGCGGCCAGCAGCACCTCGGGTGCCATGCCCCAGCCTTCGAGCGTGCCGGGCTTGAAGTTCTCGATCAGGATGTCGGCCTCGTCGATCAGCCGGCGCACGATGGCGCGGTCGTCGGCTTCGCGCAGATCGAGCACGACACTTTTCTTGTTGCGGCTCTGCACCTGCCACCACACGCTGGTGCCGTTGTGCAGAAGGCGCCACTGGCGCAGCGGGTCGCCGCTGCCGGGCGGTTCGATCTTGATCACCTCGGCGCCGAAATCGGCCAGGGTCTTGGCCGCAAAGGGGCCGGCAATGAGCTGGCCGAGTTCAAGGACCTTCAGGCCGGACAGCGGCCCGGGATGGGTGTGCGAATGGGTGTCTTGCGTCATGGTGCGCTGGAGGTAGGGGGTGGAACCGCAGCGGCCGGTGCCGCCGGTGCAGGCATGCCGCGGCGTCGCAGTTCGATGCAGGGGTCGGGGCCATCGACACGGGCCGCAGCGCGGACCTCGTCGAAACCGGCCGGCGGCGGGCTGCCGCCAGCGGCAAACCCGATGGTGCGCAGGGTCCAGCCCGACACCACCGCCGGCAGGTGCCACGGCACGCCGGTCTCGCGCGAGGCGTGGGCGGCGCCACCGAGCATCAGGACCACCGCATCGGGCCGGGCCTGCTGGCCGGCATCGGCCACGGCCTCGGCCAGGCTGCGGTCGCGGGCGATCTGCATGCGCACCATGGGGCCCAGCTGGGCGGGTGGCACCAGCCCGCAATGCCCGGCGTCCACCGCGGCCAGCAGCAGTTCGCGGGCCGATTCAGGCACGGCGGTGTCCCAGCGCGGCTCGCCCATCGCCGGGCGCAGCGCCTCGCGCGGCAGGTCGCCGCCCAGCACCGGCACGCCCGCCTGAACGGCGTTCATCACCACCGATCGGTAGGTGGCCCAGGGCCAGCCGGCTTCGTTCCAGGCCAGGGCCTCGCGCACCTGGGCCTCGCTGGCCGAACGCGGCAGGCCCCGGGTGTCGCGCCCCCGCCGGGCCATCTCGATCACCACCGCATGCAGCCGGCCCTGCGAGGCGAGCCCGGCAACAAGCTCGGCCGCCTGGCGCTGGTGTTCGGCCTGGTCGTGCTGCTCGCCGACCAGCCAGGCCGACTGCGCCTGCACGCCGGCCGACAACAGGGCCAGCACCAGCGCGAGCCCCATGAAGGACACCCGGACCCGGCCTTCGACATGGTTCGAAGCGTGATTCATGCCCGGCATGGTAGAGCCTGAGCCAAGACCCTGGCGGCTCACTCGTCCACCGGGATCACGCCGCCGCGCGCACCGCGCATGTAGTCGCGCAGTGCCTCGATGGCATGGCGCACCTTGGCCGGTTGCGACTCGCGCGACGGCGTGACCGCAAACATGCCCAGCAACTCGGGCCGCCATTCGGGCAACAGCGGCACCAGCGCGCCGCGACGCAGGGCGTCGTCGACGTCCTGCAGCGCCAGCACGGCCAGTCCCAGGCCGGCTTCGCACATCTGCTGCAGCGTGAGCTGGTTGTTGCTGGTGATGCGGGCCTCGACCCGCAGGCGCTCCACCTGGCCGGCCGGCCCGGTGAGCTCGACATGGTTGAAACCACTGCGGCTGTCCAGGCGCAGCCAGTCATGCCCGGCCAGCTCGGACGGGGTGGCCGGAATGCCGCGTGCGGCCAGGTAGGCGGGAGCCGCGCACACCGCCTGCGGCAGGTCGGCCAGACGGCGGGCCACCCAGGTGGAGTCGGGCATGCGCCCGAAACGGATCGCCAGGTCGATGCGGGCCTCGACCAGGTCGATCAGCGCATCGTCGACCTGCAGGTGCAGCCGCAAGCCCGGATTGGCCGCCAGCAGGGGGGCCAGCGCCGGCCCGAGATGGCGGGCAAACCCCACCGGCGACGAGACCCGCAGGTCCCCCACCGGGGCCTCGCGCATCTGCGCCAGTTGCTGCCCGGCCTGGCGCGCAGCCACCAGCATGGCCGCACAGCCCTCGTGAAAGCGCTCGCCGGCGGCCGTGAGTCGCAGCTTGCGTGTCGAGCGATGCAGCAGCGTGACGCCCATCGCGCGCTCGAGTTCACGCACCTGCTGGCTCACCGCCGACGCCGTGGTGCCCAACGCCCGGGCGGCCGCATTCATGGAGCCATGTTCCACCACCGTGGCCAGCACGGCCATGCGCTTGAGCTGGTCGATCATGAAGTTTTTCTTAGCAAAGCTTGCATCATTGGCCGTCTAGTTTAGTCAGGCTTGATCATCTATCGTGGAGACCTGTTGCAACCGGCCTGCCCTCAGGCCACCACCGGAGCATTCCTCATGAAGATCGCCCTGATCGGTTCGACCGGGTTTGTCGGTTCGGCCGTCCTGACTGAAGCCCTTTCGCGCGGCCATGCCGTGACCGCGCTGTCGCGCAACCCCGCCCGCCTGGACGCCCGCGCCGGGCTCAGCCCGGTGTCCGCCGACGTGCTGGACCCGGCCCAGGTGCAGGCCGCCGTCGCGGGCCACGACGCGGTCATCAGCGCCTACAACCCGGGCTGGACGAACCCGGACATCCACGACGAGTTCCTGCGTGGCACCCGCGCGATCATCGACGGCGTGAAGCGTGCCGGCGTGAAACGGCTGCTGCTGGTGGGCGGTGCCGGCAGCCTGTATGTGGCGCCCGGCCTGCAACTGGTCGACACCCCGCAGTTCCCGGCGCAGTGGAAACAGGGCGCGCTGGCCGCCCGCGAGGCGCTCAACATCATCCGCGGCGAGGACAGCCTGGACTGGACCTTCCTCTCGCCGCCGGTCGGCCTGGAGCCCGGCGAGCGCAAGGGCGGCTTCCGCCTGGGCGGCGACGAGGTCATGATGAACGGGGATGCCCCGGCGGGCATCACCACCGGCGACCTGGCCGCGGCCATCCTCGACGAGATCGAACGGCCCGAGCATGTGAAAAGGCGGTTTACCGTCGCATACTGATGACTCCGTCATCCCTGCCCGTCACCGTGGACCCGTCGCTGCCTACCCTGCTGTATCTCTTTGATCCCCTGTGCGGGTGGTGCTATGGCGCTGCCCCGGCGGTGCAGTCGATCGCACGCGACGGTCAGTGGCAGGTCGAGCCGCTGCCCACCGGACTGTTTGCCGGCGATCCGTCGCGCCGCATCGATGGTGCCTTTGCCGACCATGTCGAACAGGCCGATGCCCGGATCGCCACCCTGACGGGCCAGACCTTCAGTGACCGCTACCGCCGCGACGTGGTGCGCAACCCGTCGGTGGCGTTCGACTCGCAGGCAGCCACCGAAGCGCTGAGTGCCGTGCATCGCCTCAGCCCGGCCCATGAGCTGGCCGCGCTGCACGCGATCCAGCATGCGCGCTATGTCGAAGGCCGCGACGTGGCCGACCGCCATGTCCTGGCCGAGGTGCTGGCGAGCGTGTTCGCCGCCGAACGCCGGGTGGGCGTGGACTGGGCCACCCCCACCTTCTGGCGGCATCAGTTGAGCGAACCCACCCTGTCGGCTCACAACGCACAGCGCATCGAGCGTGCCCACCATGTGATGCGCGCGGTGAGGGCCCAGGGCGTACCGGCGCTGGCCATCGAAACGCCGCATGGCGTGCAGGCCGTGCCGTCGTCCGTGCTGTTCGGCAGCACCCCGGCCACGCAGGCGCTGGAGCGCTGGCGGCGCTGAGTGCGCTGCAGCCCCGGCCGCGGTGGCCCGGGGCACCCTATGATGCGCCCATGCTGCGCACGGCTTCCGCCACCCGACACCCTGCCCGCTGGGGCCACGCCTTGCGGCGCTGGGCCCGCAGCTGGACCGACCTGGTGCACCTGGGCGCCCTGCTGATGGTGCTGGCACTCTCGCCGGGCAGTTATGCCGCGGCCCACCGCCCGGCGCTGGCGCAGCGCATCTACCTCGGCTGCGCGCCCCTGCTGCCGGGTTTCCTGATCGTCTCGTCGCTGATCGGCCTGGTGCTGATCCGCATCGTGGTGGTGACGGCTCAGAGCTATGGCCTGTCGCAGTACGCGCTGGAGATGGTGATCCGGGTCCTGGTGCTCGAGCTGATTCCGCTGTTTGCGGCCCTGTTTGCCGCCCTGCGCTGCACGCTGCCGGACAGCGAGGAGCTGATCGAACGCCGCCTGCGCGGCGAACTCGACGTGGCCATGCTGCGCCAGATCGAGCCGATGCGCCGCGAGCTGCTGCCCCGGGTGCTGGCCGGCATGTTTTCGGTGGCGATGCTGGCGGCGGTGGCCAGTGTGGTCGCGCTGGTGCTGGCCTACCTGCTCGTCTATGGCTGGACGCCCTGGGGCCTGCCGGCCTACACCCGCATGGTGGGTCAGGTGTTCAATCCCAGCGTGATGCTGATCTTCACGCTCAAGACCGTGTTCTTCAGTCTGGCCGTGTCGCTGATCCCGATCGCCTCGTGCCTGCAGGACGATGCGCAGCGCCGCTCGCGAACCAGTCTGGAATTGCAGGGTCTGGTGAGGATGTTTGCAGTGATCCTGGCGGTGGAGGCCGCCTCCTTGGTGGGGAACTATGTCTGAAACAACGTCGAGCGCACCGTCGCCGGGTTTCGAGCGCAAGGCGGCCGCCCTGCTGGCCACGCTGGTGCTGCTGGTGGCCGCCTCGGTGGTGTACCTGCTGTATGCACGCGGCACGTTCGAGAGCACCCAGGAGCTGGTGCTGGTCGCCGACGACTCCGAGGGGGTGGTGGTCGGCATGGACATGACCTTCTCGGGCTTCCCGATCGGTCGGGTGCGGCGCATCGAGCTGGGACCTGACGGCAACGCGCGCATCATCATCGACGTGCCCCGCAAGGACGCCCACTGGCTGCGCGAGTCCAGCGTCTTCACGCTGGTGCGTGGCCTGGTGGGCAACACCAACATCCGCGCCTTCAGCGGTGTGCTGACCGACCCGCCGCTGCCCGACGGTGCGGTACGCCAGGTGCTCAAGGGCGACGCCACGGCCGAGATCCCGCAGCTGATCGCCGCCACGCGCACGCTGATCGAAGGCATCACCGCCATGACCTCGACGGATTCGGCGCTGGGCGCGACCCTGGCCAACCTGCGCACGACCACCGAACGACTCAACGGGCCGCAAGGTGCGCTGGGCGTGCTGATGGGCAACGAGGACGACGCCCGCAAGGTGGCCCTCACCCTGGACCGCGTGAACGCCCTGCTGCAGCGCATCGACGGCCTGGCGGCCAAGACCGACACGCGCGTGTTCGGCCCCGAAGGCGTGATGCGCGACGTGCAGGGCACGGTGGTGGAGCTGCAGGCCACCTTGCGCGACGCACGCGCCAGCCTGCAGAAGGTGGACGCGGTGCTGGATGAGGCGCGCGCCATCGGCGCCAATGCCCGTGAGGCCACTGACGACCTGGCCACGCTGCGCGCCGAGGTCGAATCCAGCCTGCGCAAGGTCGATCACCTGATCAACGAGGTCAACCGCAAATGGCCCTTCGCCCGCGACACCGAACTCAAGCTGCCGTGAGCACCCGACCCGTTGCCCTCGCCCGGTGGGCGGCGGGGCTGTGTGCCCTGGTGCTCGCCGGCTGTGCCGGCAGCCCGCCGCCGCCCGAATGGCAGATGAACGCCCACGGTGCGATGGAACGCGCGCTGGAAGCCTATCTCTCGGGCCAGACCCGCGTGGCCGATGCCGAACTGGCCCGTGCGCGCAGCGAGATCGCCCGCACCGGCCGGCCCGAACTGCTGGCCCGTGCCGAGCTGATGCGCTGCGCGGTCCAGGTGGCCAGCCTGGATCTGCAGCCCTGCACCGCCTTCGAGCCGTTGGCCGCCGACGCCGCACCGGCCGAGCAGGCCTATGCGCGCTATCTCGAGGGCCGGCTGGTGCCCGCCGATGCCGCGCTGCTGCCCGAGGCACAGCGCGGCCCGGCCGCGGCCGCCAGTGCGGCCAGCGTGGCCGCGGTGGCCGATCCGCAGTCCCGGCTGGTGGCGGCCGGGGTGCTGTTTCGCCGCGGGCTGGCAGATCCAGCCGTGATCTCCAGCGCCATCGACACCGCGTCGGCCCAGGGCTGGCGCCGGCCGCTGCTGGCCTGGCTGAAGGTGGAGCAGGCGCGCGCCGAGCGCTCGGGCGCGGGGGATGCAGCCCGGCGGCTGCAGCGCCGCATCGAGCTGGTCGAGCAAGGCGCATCCGGCCGCTGAGCCGTCACCACACCGCCCGGGACCGTGACTCACCCGAGCTGGCGTGGCAGGCGGAGCGTGACCGTCGTGCCCTGGCCGGGCACGCTGTCGACCGTCACCTGGCCCTCGTGCAGCTCGGCGATGCGCTTGACGATGGCCAGGCCCAGGCCCTTGCCGCCTTCGCTGCCGGCCGGCGCGACGCTGGTGCGCGCCTGGTAGAGCCGGTCGAACAGGTGCGGCAGGTCGGCCGCGGCAATGCCCGGCCCGGTGTCGCGCACCTGCACCTGCACCGATCGCCCGTCACCGGCCACATCGGCATGCAGCTCGATGCGGCCCCCCTCCGGCGTGAATTTCAGTGCGTTGTCGAGCAGGTTGGCCAGCGCCCGCTCGAACAGCTCGATGTCGACGCGCGCAAAGGGCTCAGGCCCCTCACCGCCCATGAAGGCCAGCGCCACGCCCTGGCGGGCCGCCCGGTCGGCAAATCGCACGGCCACGTCGTCCAGCACCTCGGCCAGGTTGAACACTTCGGCATGCAGGGCAAACGCCGGCTCGTCGAGCTGGGCCAGGTCACCGAGCGAACGCACGAGCTGCGCCGCATTGCGCGTGTTGCGCAGCGCGATCTCGACCAGCCGGGTGTCGTCCTGGCGGGCGTTGTCACCGCTCCAGCGCTGCTCCAGGGTTTCCAGGCAGGCCACGGTGGCGGTGAGCGGCGAGCGCAGGTCATGCGACAGGTTGCTCACGCCTTCGCGGCGCAGGTGATCAAGCCGGCGCAGCGCGTCCCATTGCATGCGCAGGGTCTTGAGCAGGGCACGAAAGCCCTCGCGCAACTGGCCGAACTCGTCGCCCGGCCGGATGCCGGCCGCGGCCGTGGTCAGCGCCAGGGACTCAGGCAGCGCCGTCTCGCGGGCCGGATCGGCGTGCACCCGGAAGCCCTCGCGCGAGGCCTGCGCCACGTCATTGCTGAGCACACGCAACGGGCGGGTCACCGCACCGATGATCCACACCGCCATGAGCGTGGTGAACACGATCACCCCGCCCACCCCCGCCAGCGCCGGGCCGGCCAGGCTGCTGCGGAAGACCTCCAGCCGGCCCGGCGGCAGCAGCCGCTTCTGGCAGACCATGTAGAGGTAGCCGGCCACCGGTTCGCTCGGGTGGATCACGGCCCGCTTGAGGGCCCGCGCCGCGATGACCGCATCATCGGACATGTGCTCGGGATCGTCGCCCATGATGTAGGGCGCACGCCGCATGCCCATGGCCGCATCCACGGCCTCGCGCACCGGCGCCATCGCCACCTTGAAGCCCGGTGGCAGCCGGGCCTGCCCGGTGCTGGCCAGCACGGTGCCGTCGGCCGCCAGCAGATAAAGCTGCGAATTGGGCTCGAACAGCAGCAGGTTGCGCATCCAGGCACCGAAGGCCTGCGGGTCACGATGGTGCATGTCGAGCACATCGTCGTACATCTCGATCACCCGGCCCAGAAAGGCATCGGCTCGGTCGTAGGTGGTCTCGTGCTCGAAACGCTGGAAGGCCAGCGCCACCGTCACGATGACCCCCAGCGTGGCGATCAGGCCGGTGAGCACCACCGTCAGGGCAATCTTGAGGCGAACGCTCACGGCAGGTCACGCATCTTGTAGCCCGCCCCGCGCACGGTCAGGATGATCGACGGGTGCATCGGGTCGGCCTCGATCTTGGCGCGCAGGCGGTTGATGTGGGTGGTCACGGTGTGCTCATAACCGTCATGCGTGTAACCCCAGACCGCATTGAGCAGCTGGCCCCGGGAGAACACGCGGCCCGGGTTCTGCGCGAAGTGCAGCAGCAGATCGAACTCGAGCGCGGTGAACTCCAGCGGCTCGCCGCGCACCTTGACCAGGCGCTTGACCGGCTGGATCTCGAGCTCGCCGTTGCGCAGGCTGCTCGCCTGGGTCTGGGCGCTCGCCTGCGCGGCACGCAGCAGGTCGGCGCGCCGCAGCAGCGCCTTCACGCGGGCCAGCAGTTCGGCCATCGAGAAGGGCTTGGTGAGGTAGTCGTCGGCGCCCAGCTCCAGCCCGAGCACGCGGTCCAGTTCGGTGGACTTGGCGGTGAGCATCAGGATCGGCGTGCTGTGGCCACGCGCACGCAGGGCCTTGCACACGTCCAGCCCGTCCAGCCGGGGCATCATCAGGTCGAGCACGAGCAGGTCGCTGGGGTGGGCGAACGCATGGTCCAGGGCCTGCTGGCCGTCCGCGACGGCCGTGACCTCATAGCCGGCATTGCGCAGGTTGAGCACGATCAGGTCGCGGATGTCGGCCTGGTCTTCGGCGACGAGGATGTTCTGGGCCATGGGGAATTGTCGCCGGGGTGTCGCCAGTCCTTACACCGTTGTGATCTTCCTGTGATGTTTCGTGAGCGGCGTGCGAGGTGCGGCCACCAGAGTTCAGGGCATCGACCCTTGCCCTGGAGCCCTCATGAACACCGCCCCCCTGTGCTGGAACGACCTGACCTCCCACCGCAGCCACCTGGTGCAATTTGCCCAGCGCCGCCTGATGGACCCCTGCCTGGCCGAAGACGTGGTGCACGACGTGTTCGAAGCCGTGATGACGGGCCGCGCGATGTTCTCGCAGCGATCGGCACTGCGCACCTGGCTGGTGGGCATCCTCAAGCACAAGATCGTCGACGTGGTGCGCCAGCGCAGCGGGATCGACAGCCTGGATGCGGCCCGCGACGGCGAAGACGCACCGGATTTCGAAAGCCCCGATCCCGGCCCGGACGAACTGGCCGATCATCGCCAGCGGCTGGCACGCACGCTGCAACGCATCGACGGCCTGCCACCCAGCCTGCGTGACGTGATGCACCTGCGCGTGCTGCAGGACCGCAGCGCCGAGGAGGTCTGCGAGGCCCTGGCCATCAGCGAGGACAATCTCTTCGTGCGCCTGCACCGGGCGCGCAAGCAACTGCTGTCGTGATCGACCTGGCCGAATGGGAGCCCCGATGAAACGCATCCTGACCCTGCTGGTCACCCACACGCTGGCGCTGGCCGTCGGAGTGGCGGGCGGCATCTATCTGCTGCCGATCCTGATCGCGCCCCAGGCACCCAGCGCAGCCGATGTGGCCACCCAGGCCCGCGGCGCCTTGTTCACGGCGCAGTTCCGCCGCGACCTGGCCGACAGCGACCTGCTGCACTGGGGCGAAGGCGAGGTGTCGGTGGGCGAGCGCATGATCACGCTGCAGGGCCGCCTGGCCCCCGGGCCGGACTACAAGCTCTACCTGTCGCCCGAGTTCGTCGAGACCGAGGCAGACTTCAACCGGCTGAAGTCCCGCATGGTGCGGGTGGGCGACGTGCGCACCTTCGAGAACTTCGTCGTGCCGGTGCCGCCCGGGGTCGACCCCGCGCAGTTCAGCGCGGTGATCGTGTGGTGCGAAAGCTTCGGGCAGTTCATCACCGCCGCGCGCTACCGCTGACGCCGGCGCTTCGGAGGGCGCCGTCACAAGGAACCGCCGGGCCGCCCCAAGTTTCCTTGACCCCTCGGGGGGCAGGCTGGGCGCAGCCCGGCCCTGGGGGCGCTCTCAAGGAAACGCCGGGCCGCCCCAAGTTTCCTTGACCCCCTCGGGGGGCAGGCTGGGCGCAGCCCGGCCCTGGGGGCGC